>JADIMV010000130.1 GCA_017694515.1 Candidatus Aphodosoma intestinipullorum | reverse complement strand
ATGTAGAGGAAGGTTTCTTTATCGGAGAAAATCAGCTTGACGCACTTTGTGCCATCAAGAGTAAGAACGAACTCATCGCCGAGGTTATATCTTTGTTACAGTCTCCGGCGAAGAACGTTGTCTCTGCTCTCCAATCCGGAGGCTCTACTATTCATGGAGTGCTTAAAACACTCTCTGAAAGATAAAATCTTAATTATAAATCAAATACAAACAAATAAAATATTATTACAATGGCAGATTTGAAAGCTTTTGCAGAACAGTTGGTTAACTTGACCGTTAAAGAGGTAAACGAGTTGGCTGAAATATTGAAAAACGAGTATGGTATCGAACCAGCTGCCGCAGCCGTTGCTGTAGCTGCCGGTCCTGCCGCAGCGGGTGCTGCCGCAGCCGAGGAGAAAACTTCTTTCGATGTAGTTTTGAAAGCTGCTGGTGCTAACAAACTTGCAGTGGTTAAACTCGTTAAGGAACTCACTGGTCTCGGTCTGAAAGACGCTAAAGATATGGTTGACGGTGCTCCTTCAACCATCAAGGAAGGTCTTGCTAAGGACGAGGCTGAGAACCTCAAAAAACAACTTACCGAGGCTGGAGCTGAAGTTGAACTTAAGTAAGGTTTTGCCCTGATTTTCAGGACTTCATGGTTTAGTGTCCCCATGTGAGGGACTCTAAACCTTTTTACGTATAAATCAATAAGTTCAACCCACATTCTTACACCAATGTCTTTAAATACTGAAAATCAAAGAATTAGTTTTGCCTCAATTAAGAATCAGTTCCCTTACCCTGATTTCCTCGAGGTGCAATTGAAATCGTTTAGAGATTTCTTCCAACTGGATACCGCTCCGGAGCTCAGGAAGAATGAAGGATTGTATAAAGTCTTCAGCGAAAATTTTCCTATCGCCGATACACGTAATAATTTTGTACTCGAGTTTCTTGACTATTTCATTGAGCCTCCCCGCTATTCCATCGAGGAGTGCATTCGTCGTGGACTCACATACAGCGTTCCCTTAAAGGCAAAACTGAAGCTATACTGCACTGATCCTGACCACGAAGATTTCGATACAGTTGTACAAGACGTTTTCCTTGGCCCAATTCCGTATATGACCGAAAAAGGTACGTTTGTCATAAATGGTGCGGAGCGTGTGATTGTCTCTCAGCTTCACCGTTCGCCTGGCGTATTTTTCGGCCAAAGTGTCCATACAAACGGTACTAAATTATATTCTGCGAGAATCATACCGTTCCGCGGATCATGGATCGAGTTTGCTACAGACATTAATAATGTTATGTATGCATATATCGACCGCAAAAAGAAATTGCCTGTAACAACCTTGCTCAGGGCGATAGGTTACGAGAGCGATAAGGATATACTTGAAACGTTCGGGTTGGCAGAGGAGGTTAAGGTTAACAAGACTAACCTTAAGAAGGTGCTTGGCCGTAAATTGGCTGCACGTGTAGTCAAGCCGCGTATAGAAGATTTTGTTGATGAGGCTACAGGTGAGGTTGTTACAGTTGAACGTACCGAAGTTATAATCGAGCGTGAAGTCGTACTTGAAAATTCCCATATACAGGAGATCATCGACTCTGGGAGCCAGACAATACTGATTCATAAAGAGGATCAGAACATGAGCGACTGCGCTATTATATATAATACTCTTCAGAAAGACCCGAGTAATACGGAGAGGGAAGCCGTACTGCATATATACCGTCAGTTGCGTAACGCAGAACCTGCTGATGACCAGACTGCGCGCGAGGTTATCAACGGATTGTTCTTTTCTGAAAAAAGATATGATTTGGGTGATGTCGGTCGCTACCGTATCAACAAGAAGCTTGGACTGAAGACGGATATGAATGTCCGTGTGCTCACGCATGAGGATATTATAGAAATTATCAAATACCTTATTGAGCTTATAAACTCGAAAGTCAATGTGGATGATATTGACCATTTGAGTAACCGTCGCGTACGCACGGTAGGCGAGCAGTTGTATAATCAGTTCGGTGTCGCCCTTGCACGCATGGCTCGTACTATCAGGGAGAGGATGAATGTGCGCGATAATGAGGTATTTACTCCGATTGACCTTATTAATGCGAAGACAATTTCGTCCGTTATCAATTCCTTCTTCGGCACAAATGCGTTATCGCAATTCATGGATCAGACCAATCCTTTGGCTGAGATTACGCACAAGCGTCGTCTTTCTGCACTCGGCCCCGGCGGACTGTCGCGTGACCGTGCTGGTTTCGAGGTTCGTGACGTCCATTATACACACTACGGTCGTCTCTGTCCTATTGAAACGCCAGAGGGTCCGAATATCGGCCTTATTTCCTCGCTTTGTATCTATGCAAAGATAAACGACCTCGGTTTCATTGAAACTCCATACCGTAAGGTTGAGAACGGTGTTGTAAATATGAACAATGACGAGGTGGTTTATATGACAGCAGAAGAAGAGGAGAATGCTGTGGTAGCGCAGGGCAATGCGCCCCTCGATGAAAACGGACACTTTGTGCGTTCCAAGGTTAAGTCGCGTCTTGAAGCAGACTTCCCCCTTGTCGCACCTGATCAGGTAAACCTGATGGACGTAGCACCTCAGCAGATTGCATCAATAGCGGCGGCTCTTATACCGTTTTTGGAGCATGACGATGCTAACCGTGCATTGATGGGATCTAACATGATGCGTCAGGCAGTTCCTTTGTTACGCTCTGAAGCCCCGATTGTCGGAACTGGCATTGAGCGTCAGATGGTAAAAGATTCGCGTACCCAGATTATGGCTGAAGGCAGTGGAGTTGTCGAGTTTGTTGATGCAAATGTTATTCGTATATGTTATGATCGCACGCCGGACGAGGATTTCGTAAGTTTTGAAAGTCCCGTTAAGGAGTATAAACTGCCTAAATTCCAGAAAACCAACCAAGATACAACTATAGATCTTCGTCCGATTGTCCGTAAAGGGGATAGAGTTGTCGAGGGGCAGATACTTACAGAAGGATATTCCACACAAAACGGAGAACTTGCCCTCGGGCGCAATCTGAAAGTGGCTTATATCCCTTGGAAAGGTTACAATTATGAGGATGCCATTGTACTTAACGAGCGCATAGTGCGAGAGGACATATTCACTTCTGTCCATGTTAGCGAATACACGCTTGAGGTACGTGAGACGAAGCGCGGAATGGAGGAGTTGACATCCGATATACCGAATGTGAGCGAGGAAGCGACACGCAATCTTGATGAGAACGGTATTATACGCATAGGTGCATATGTTGTTCCCGGAGATATCCTTATAGGTAAGATAACCCCGAAAGGAGAGACGGATCCGACTCCGGAAGAGAAACTGCTGCGTGCAATATTTGGGGATAAGGCTGGCGATGTGAAAGACGCGTCACTGAAAGCGTCGCCCTCGTTGCGTGGTGTCATCATAGGCAAGGAACTCTATTCCAAGGCCATAAAAAACCGTAAATCGCGTATGGCTGACAAGGTGGAGCTTGACCGTATGGACGAAGAGTTTAATGCTCAGGTAGCCGAACTGAAAGCTGTACTTATCGAGAAACTTGTATCGCTAGTCAGTGGCAAGACTTCTCAGGGAGTGAAGGATTTCATGGGGGTTGATGTTATCCCCAAAGGGACGAAGTTCACGCAGCGTCTGCTCAACGAGGTGGACTTTACGACCATACAGCTGTCTAAGTGGACTACTGACACTCAGAAAAATGAGATGATTAAGGAGATAGTCATCAATTATCTCCGTAAATATAAAGAGCTCGATGCCATATTGAAGCGTAAGAAGTTTAATCTTACAATTGGTGATGAACTGCCCTCTGGCATTGTTCAGCTTGCAAAGGTGTATGTTGCTAAGAAGCGTAAGATACGAGTAGGAGACAAGATGGCCGGTCGTCATGGTAACAAAGGTATCGTGTCTAAGATTGTCCGTCAGGAAGATATGCCATTCTTGGAGGATGGAACGCCAGTGGACATTTGTCTGAACCCGCTCGGAGTGCCTTCGCGAATGAATCTCGGGCAGATATTCGAGGCCGTACTCGGCTGGGCGGGCAAGGAGTTAGGTGTCAAGTTTGCTACTCCGATTTTCGATGGTGCAAGCCTTGACGATTTGGATTATTGGTGCGACAAGGCTGGTGTACCCCGTTACGGTAAGTCATATCTCTATGACGGTGGCACTGGTGAGCGTTTTGACCAACCGGCTACAGTAGGCGTGACTTACTTCTTAAAGCTTGGTCACATGGTCGATGACAAGATGCACGCACGTTCTATCGGTCCATATTCTCTTATTACACAGCAGCCTCTCGGCGGTAAGGCACAGTTCGGTGGCCAGCGTTTCGGAGAGATGGAGGTGTGGGCACTCGAAGCGTTCGGTGCAGCCCATATCCTACAGGAGATATTGACAATCAAGTCTGACGATGTAGTCGGCCGTGCGCGTGCTTATGAGGCCATTGTGAAAGGAGAGCCGATGCCTGTCGCTGGTATTCCTGAGTCACTCAATGTGTTGTTGCATGAATTGAGAGGCTTAGGGTTGAGCGTGAAACTTGAATAATGGTACTCCCATTATTTTGCGTTTTACCGACTAAGTTTCTTAATATGCTTAAAAATAGAAAGATATGGCTTTTAGAAGAGATAATAAGATAAAGACCAATTTCACTAAGATATCGATAGGTCTGGCCTCTCCCGAAGAGATTTTAGAAGCATCATACGGCGAGGTTCTCAAACCCGAGACTATAAATTACCGTACATACAAGCCGGAGCGCGACGGACTGTTCTGTGAGCGTATATTCGGCCCGACACGGGACTATGAGTGTCACTGCGGTAAATATAAGCGCATACGTTACAAAGGTATTGTATGCGACCGTTGTGGTGTTGAAGTAACAGAAAAGAAAGTACGCCGTGAGCGTTCGGGACATATACAGCTTGTGGTACCCGTAGCGCACATCTGGTATTTCCGTTCGCTGCCTAACAAGATTGGCTATCTGCTTGGTATGCCGAGTAAAAAGCTCGATGCAATCATATATTATGAGAAATACATAATCCTCCAGCCCGGAGTCCTTGAAGGAATTGAGGGTGTGGCAGCGGGTGAACTTATAGAGGAAGACCGCTATCTGGAATTGATGGACATCATCGATAAAGAGTATAAGGGTAACCAGTATCTTGAAGATAGCGATCCGAATAAGTTCATCGCCAAAATGGGGGCTGAGGCTATATATGATATGCTTTGTGCACTCGACCTTGACAAACTCTCTTATGAATTGAGAGACAAGGCTAATACAGATACTTCACAACAGCGCAAGGCGGAGGCTCTGAAGCGACTCAACGTGGTGGAATCATTCCGTGCGTCGAGGAACAGGAATCGGCCGGAATGGATGATTCTGAAGACCATACCGGTAATTCCGCCCGAACTGCGCCCTCTTGTGCCGCTTGACGGCGGACGTTTCGCGACTTCTGATTTGAATGATTTGTACCGTCGCGTGATAATTAGGAACAACCGTCTGAAAAGGCTTATCGAAATCAAGGCTCCGGAGGTCATTCTGCGCAATGAGAAACGTATGCTTCAAGAGGCTGTCGATTCGCTCATAGACAACTCGAGAAAGTCGAGCGCGATGAAGACAGACGCTAATCGTCCGTTGAAATCGCTTTCTGACAGCCTCAAAGGTAAACAGGGACGTTTCCGTCAGAACCTTCTCGGTAAGCGAGTGGATTATTCAGCGCGTTCTGTCATCGTTGTCGGCCCGGAGTTGCAAATGCACGAGTGCGGTTTGCCTAAGGACATGGCGGCAGAACTTTATAAGCCATTCATTATCCGCAAGCTTATAGAGCGTGGTATAGTGAAGACTGTGAAATCGGCCAAGAAGTTCATAGACAGGAAAGATCCTGTGGTATGGGACATATTGGAACATGTGATGAAAGGCCATCCTGTATTGTTAAACCGTGCCCCGACGTTGCACCGTCTTGGTATTCAGGCGTTCCAGCCTAAGATGATCGAGGGAAAGGCCATACAGCTGCATCCGCTTGCTTGTACGGCGTTCAATGCCGACTTCGACGGTGACCAGATGGCCGTACATCTTCCTCTCGGAAATGAGGCCATACTTGAAGCCCAGTTGCTTATGCTGGCTTCACACAACATCCTTAACCCTGCGAACGGCTCTCCGATTACAGTGCCGTCGCAGGATATGGTACTCGGACTCTACTATATCACCAAACCACGTAAAGGAGCTAAGGGCGAAGGTTTGAAGTTTTATTCGCCTGAAGAGGTGGAGATTGCCTACAACGAACATCAGGTGGATGTCCACGCCATAATTTCTGTACGTCATCAGGATGGCTTCGATAAAGATGGCAAGCCTATGATTCGCCTTATAGAGAACACGACCGTAGGGCGCGTTATAGTGAACAAATATGTTCCGGAGGAGGTAGGTTATATTGATGAGCTGCTTTCCAAGAAGTCCTTGAGAAACATCATCGGCCGTGTCATCGAGACATGTGGCGTGGCGCGTACGGCCAAGTTCCTTGATGATATCAAGAACCTTGGTTATTATATGGCGTTCCGTGGTGGGCTGTCGTTCAATCTTGCCGATGTTATAATTCCGGAGGAGAAAGAGGCTCTTGTCAATGCGGGTTATGAAGAGGTGGAGAACATCATGAATGATTATAACATGGGCTATATTACGTATAACGAGCGTTATAATCAGATAATCGATACATGGACGCGCGTGAACAGTGAGCTGACCAATGTCGTGATGAAGAAACTGTCCAATGACAATCAGGGCTTCAATTCTGTATTCATGATGCTTGACTCGGGTGCGCGTGGTTCGCGGGAGCAGATACGTCAGCTGTCAGGTATGCGTGGTCTTATGGCCAAACCGCAGAAGGCAGGAGCGGAAGGCGGACAGATTATCGAGAACCCGATTCTTGCTAACTTCAAGGAAGGCCTTTCGGTGCTGGAGTACTTTATTTCCACACACGGTGCGCGTAAAGGTCTTGCTGATACGGCATTGAAAACTGCCGATGCAGGTTATCTGACCCGTCGTCTTGTCGATGTCAGCCACGATGTGATAATCACCGAGGAGGACTGCGGCACATTGCGAGGACTTGTTGCTACCGAGATAAAGAACAATGAGGAGGTTGTCGCATCGCTCTACGAGCGCATACTTGGCCGTGTATCTGTACATGATGTGATTGACCCGATTACTGGTGAAGTCATAGTCGAGGCAGGACAGGAGATTGTCGAGTCCGCTGCCAAGAAGATTCAGGAGTCACCGATTGAGCGCGTGGAGATACGCTCAGTGCTTACTTGTGAGGCAAAGCACGGTGTCTGTGCGAAGTGTTACGGACGTAACCTTGCGACTGGCCGTCTTGTCAACAAAGGTGAGGCTGTGGGTGTCATTGCCGCGCAGTCCATTGGAGAGCCGGGTACTCAGCTGACACTACGTACATTCCACGTCGGTGGTGTAGCGTCGAACATTGGTGCTGAGTCGAGCATAACTTCAAAATATGACGGTATACTTGATATTGAGGAGTTGCGTACTGTTGATGTAGCTGATGCCGATACCCCGTATCAGGTAGTTGTAGGCCGTTTGGCTGAGGCACGTATTATAGATCCAAACCACAATGTAGTGCTTACTACCCAGAATATCCCATACGGTTCTAAACTGTTCATAAAGAACGGCGCGGAAGTACACAAAGGGGACAAAATCTGCGAATGGGATCCGTTCAATGCAGTGATTGTTTCTGAGGTAGACGGTAAGATTGAGTTTGAGTCAATGATTGAGAATGTGACTTACAAGGTAGAGGCAGACGAGACAACTGGATTGCGCGAAAAAATCATCATTGAGTCGAAGGACAAGACGAAAGTACCGTCTGCTCACATCATCGACAAGGCAGGCAATGTGCTCCGCACGTACAATCTGCCTGTTGGAGCTCACGTAGTCCTTGATGAGAAAGCTACTGTTAAAACAGGTGATTTCCTTGTTAAGATACCGCGTGCGGTAGGCAAGGCGGGTGATATCACCGGCGGTTTGCCGCGTGTCACTGAGCTGTTTGAGGCGCGCAACCCTTCAAACCCGGCAGTTGTGGCCGAGATTGACGGTGAAGTGTCGTTCGGCAAAATCAAGCGCGGTAACCGTGAGATTATCATAACGTCGAAGACAGGAGAGGAGAAGAAGTATCTCGTGCAGCTCTCTAAACAGATACTTGTGCAGGAGAATGACTATGTGCGTGCGGGTACTCCGCTTTCGGACGGTGCGGTTACGCCATCGGACATACTGGCCATTAAAGGGCCTACTGCTGTACAGGAATATATCGTGAACGAGGTTCAGGATGTATATCGTTTGCAAGGCGTTAAAATCAACGACAAGCACTTTGAAGTCATTGTCCGTCAGATGATGCGTAAGGTGCAGATCGAGGATGCCGGCGATACGAGATTCCTTGAAGGTCAGGTGGTTGACAAGATTGAGTTCTTGGAAGAGAATGACCGTATGTGGGGTAAGAAGGTCATTGTCGATGCCGGTGATTCGGAGAACTTTATGAAAGGTCAGATTGTCACGGCACGGAAGTTGAGGGACGAAAACAGTTCGCTGACTCGCAGAGATTTGCGTCTCGTTGAAGCGCGTGATGCCATGCCTGCCACATCGGTACAGATGTTGCAGGGTATCACCCGTGCTGCATTGCAGACAAGTAGTTTCATGTCGGCGGCATCGTTCCAGGAGACGACCAAAGTACTTAATGAAGCTGCTATAAATGGTAAGGTAGACTATCTCGAAGGTATGAAAGAGAATGTCATAGTGGGACATAAAATCCCCGCTGGTACTGGTCTGCGTGAATATGACAACCTGATTGTGTCGTCAATGGATGAGCATGAGCGTATGTCTGACGCGAGTAAAAATGTGACAGACATAGATAATATTTCTGACGGCATCAATTGACGTTCTGCACATGAATGAAAAAATTATCGTCTGATTATTTGGCTGTTATGATAAATTGTCGTAACTTTGCCATCGGAAGAGAAGGAAAGAGGGGAGCCGATCAGCTCCCCTCTTTCGTGCAGGAAATAGACTAATGCTATGATACAGAAAGAACTTGTAGAAGATATAGTTAACGGAAAATTGGAGGACACGGAGTATTTTCTTGTCAGTGTCTCAGTGTCTCCGTGTAATGATATAGTTGTGGAGATAGACAGTGACCGTACGGTGGATGTAGATTTCTGTGCGGATTTAACCCGATATATTGAGGCGCGTCTTGATCGTGATGCGGAGGATTTTAGCCTTGAAGTAGGCTCTGCGGGGCTGACTGCACCGTTGAAACTGCTGAGGCAATACAGAAAGAATATCGGTAATGATGTCGAGGTTGTCTGCAAGGATGGTAAGAAACATATCGGAGTACTGAAGGAGGTTGGCGACGAGGCGTTTGTCGTTACAGAGTCAAACATGATAAGGAAAGAGGGGGACAAGCGCAAGAAGCTTTATGAGGAGGATGTCACATTCAGGTATGATGAGATAAAATCAACGAAATATATAATCAATTGTAAATAAGATGGCTAAAACAGAGACCGTAAATCTTGTCGATACATTTGCCGAATTTAAAGAGCTGAAAAGTATTGACCGCTCGACTTTGATATCGATTCTGGAGGAGTCGTTCAGGAGCGTAATAGCTAAAATGTATGGTTCGGACGAGAATTATGATGTGATTATCAATCCGGACAAGGGCGACTGCGAGATATGGAGAACGCGCATCGTAGTCGATGATGACGAATTGGAGGATGAGAACACTCAGATATCGCTTTCTGAAGCTAAAAAAATAGATGCTGATTATGAGGTGGGAGAAGAGGTTGTCGATGCGGTTAATTTCCTTTCGTTCGGCCGCCGCGCAGTACTCAATCTCCGTCAGACATTGGCATCAAAGATATTGGAAATACAGAAGGATGGGCTGTACACAAAATATGCTGACCTTGTAGGTCAGATTGTTACCGGCGAGGTCTATCAGGTGTGGAAGAAAGAGGTGTTGCTTCTCGATGATGATGGCAATGAGATGCTCTTGCCGAAGACGGAGCAGATACCGAGGGATTTCTACCGCAAAGGTGATTCGGTTCGCGCTGTTGTACTTAAAGTAGATAATAAGAATAATAATCCTAAGATATATCTTTCGCGAACGTCACCGATGTTTCTCGAGCGACTTTTCGAACTTGAAGTGCCGGAGATACATGATGGATTGATAACTATCAAGAAAGTTGTCCGCATACCGGGGGAAAGAGCCAAGGTGGCAGTCGAGTCTTTCGATGACAGGATTGACCCAGTGGGTGCATGTGTCGGTATGAAAGGTGCGCGTATACACGGCATAGTGCGCGAGCTGAAGAATGAGAACATAGACGTGGTGAACTATACCTCAAATATGAGCCTGCTCATAACAAGAGCTTTGAACCCGGCCAAGGTTCAAACCATCGAGATGGACGATGAGAACAAGCGAGCCAATGTGTTCCTGAAACCGGAAGATATTTCCCTTGCGATAGGCAAGAATGGTAACAACATAAAACTCGCGACGATGCTCACGGGATATACTATCGATGTGTTCCGTAATGACGCGGAAATCGATGAAGAAGATATATACATCGAGGAGTTCAACGATGAGATTGACTCATGGATTATCGATGTGCTCAAAGGTATCGGGTGCGATACTGCCAAGAGTGTGCTTAATATCCCACGCGAGGAACTTATTCGCCGTACGGATCTGGAGGAGGAAACAGTGGACGAGGTACTCCGTATACTCAAGTCGGAGTTTGAACAGTGATGCCAAGAGTGTCACTGTAGACGCGCTTGTTATCCAGTCATGAAGTCCCGAGCAGGGACTGATCGGACGATTATTGGTAAAAACAGTTTAGACAGATCAAAATATTATTATATGGCAAGATTAGGACAGTTAATAAAACAATTGAATATAGGACTGAACACGGCGGTGGAGTTTCTGAACAAAAAGGGCTTCGTGGTGGACGGAGGATCTGTCAACCTTAAACTTACGGAAGATCAGGAGAATGCACTTGTTAGCGAGTTCGGTACGGATAAGGATCTGAAACGCCGACAAGAGGAGGCTGCGCAGCGGAAAGCTAAAGCTGAGGCAAAGAAACCTGTCGTCGAGGAGATAAAGGTCGTAAGCAACGTGCCTCATATCAAGGTGGTAGGAGTGGTTGACCTTAATAAGCCTGATGGCAAGCAAATGCTCCGGAAAAACGAGGAACCTCGTGTGATTGTTCCTGAACAACGCTCTGCAACTGCTGTTGAACCAGTTACTGGCTATTCTGATCCGAAATCAGAGAAGACTACAGTTGAGTCAGTTGTACCCGAAGCTGATACCAAAGCGACCGTGAACGCACCTGCAAAACCTGCTGCCATAGAACCAGCACGGGTAGAGTCTGCGGAAAAGGCTGTCCCAACAGAGTCGGATAAGAAACCCGTGGCCGAAACGGAAAAGATTACGGCTTCAAAAATCCAATTGCCAGATAATAACACGGAGAGAAAAGGTGCTGATGAAGTTGCTAAACCACTATCGATTGTCCAAGAGACTAAGAAAGAAGAGGCCGTACAGCAACCAGAGGAGAAAAAGGAGGAGATATTCAAGATAGAAAGCACTGTCAAAGCGAGCATAAAAGTCATAGATAAGATTGATCTGTCTGCGATAAACAATTCTACCCGTCCAGCCAAAAAGAGTAAGGAGGAGAAACGCAGGGAGCGCAATGCCATGGAGGAAAGGCGCAAACAGCAGAGCGGTGGCAAAAACGTGTATACCGCAGGTACTGTTGTTGATGCGTCAAAGAACAGCAAGCCTAAGGCAGAGACCGATGCTAACGATGCACAGAAAAAGAAGCGTAAACGTATAGGCGGAGAGAAGATAGATGTGAACAAGGTGTTTAATACACCCAATAAGCAAAGTAGCAAGAAAGGCCATCAGAAGCATCAGATACACATCCCTCAAGTGAATGAAGAGGATGTTGCAAGACAGGTTAAAGAAACATTGGCTCGCCTGACCGAGGGTAATAAGGGTGCTAAAAAGGGCGCAAAATATAGAAAAGAGAAGAGGGAGGCTAACCAACAGCGTATGCAAGCTGAGGTAGCAGCTGAGAGGGCAGAGGCAACAGTGCTGAAACTCACGGAGTTCGTTACTGCAAATGAGTTAGCGGCCATGATGAATGTGCCTGTGACGCAGATTATCCAGACCTGTTTTAACCTTGGTCTGTTCGTGTCGATAAACCAGCGCCTCGATGCTGAGACCATCAACATAGTGGCTGATGAGTTCGGTTTCAAGACAGAATTTGTCAGCGCGGAAGTGGTCAATGCAATACATGAAGAGGAGGACAAGGAGGAGGATCTCGTGCCGCGGCCGCCAATTGTCACGGTCATGGGTCATGTCGACCATGGTAAGACATCATTGCTTGACTATATCCGGAAATCGAATGTCATAGCAGGAGAGGCAGGTGGCATCACGCAGCATATCGGCGCGTACAATGTGACGCTTGATGACGGGCGGCATATAACTTTTCTCGATACCCCTGGTCATGAGGCGTTCACTGCTATGCGCGCGCGCGGTGCAAGGGTGACTGACATTGCTATAATTATAGTCGCATCGGATGATAACGTGATGCCGCAGACAGTGGAGGCTATAAACCATGCATCGGCCGCAGGAGTCCCGATTGTATTTGCAATCAATAAGATAGATAAGCCGAACGCTAATCCTGAGAAGATAAAGGAGGAGTTGGCCAACATGAATTATCTTGTGGAGGACTGGGGAGGTAAATACCAGTCCCAGGAGATTTCGGCAAAGAAAGGTATTGGTGTGCCGGAACTTCTCGAAAAGGTTCTGTTAGAGGCTGAGCTGCTTGACCTTAAAGCTAATCCCAACAGAAAGGCGGCGGGATCTGTCATAGAGTCGTCCCTCGATAAAGGACGTGGCTATGTGGCCACAGTTCTTGTGAACAACGGAACGCTGAAAGTGGGTGATGTAATGTTGGCCGGTACATCATATGGCAAGATAAAGGCCATGTTCAATGAGCGTAACCAGCGTATCAAGCAGGCCGGACCGTCAGAGCCGGTTCTCGTGCTTGGCCTTAATGGTGCACCTCAAGCGGGCGATAATTTCAATATCTTCGATGAGGAGCATGAGGCGCGCGAATTGGCGAACAAGCGTGAGCAGCTGGCGCGCGAGCAGAGCTTGCGCACATCCAAGCACCTGACACTGGATGAGATAGGACGTCGTATAGCACTCGGTAATTTCCAAGAACTTAATGTCATCGTGAAAGGCGATGTGGACGGCTCAATCGAGGCACTTTCTGATTCGCTCCTGAAACTCTCGACGGAGGAGATACAAGTCAATGTCATCCACAAGGCCGTTGGACAGATTTCAGAGTCGGATGTGATGCTTGCTGCGGCATCGAATGCCATTATCGTTGGTTTCCAAGTGCGTCCGTCACTTGGAGCGCGTAAGCTCGCAGAAAAAGAGGAGATCGATATACGACTCTATTCGATAATATATGACGCAATAGAGGAGTTGAAAGCCGCAATGGAGGGGATGCTTGCTCCGGAAATCAAAGAAGAAGTGGTCGGTACGCTTGAAATCCGTGAGACATTCAAGATTGCCAAGGTCGGTACTATCGCAGGATGTATGGTCAAGGAGGGTAAGGTTAAGCGTACAAGCAAGATACGCCTCATCCGCGATGGCATAGTGATTTACACTGGCGAACTCGCATCGCTTAAACGTATGAAGGATGATGTTAAAGAGGTTAATTCTGGATATGAGTGTGGACTTAACATCGCCAATTACAACGATATACGCATCGGCGATGTCATTGAGGCATTCGAGGAGGTCGAGGTGAAGAAGACGCTTTAACTGTATCTTTTGTATAATCAGAAATTAATGTGAGCCTGATATAAGCCCACGGCTTTCCTTGTATGAGCGCATGATTCGGCGGATGGGTATAATGTGCAGTGTGACGATGAGGTTTACGATTTGAACGTTTTTGTACAGATTTGATGCAAGAATGTCGAATCGCTAAGGAGAGGATAAGGAGAGGGTAGCTGAGAGCTAAGTAGGTAATAACGGGATGCATTGTATTACAAGAGGTTACAGATGGGGTGCGGACACAATGGGGATGGTGATTGGGGAAAGAGGTGTGTGTTGAACATCGCGAGAATGGGTATAAAAAATGCCTGAATGCAGGCGTGAGTGTTATATCGAACTGACGTTAAATTACAGGTCTGGCGCATGTTGCCCATGCGGCGCATCGTGCCAGACCTGTATCGGTATATGTAGATATGGATCTGAAGTGGACTTGGAATATACTTGATATCGTGATAGCCTGTGTTTTGGCCTACGGATTTATTCAAGGGTTGCGTCACGGGATTATCAAGGAACTTGCATCGATAGCTGCCTTGCTTGTAGGTATTTACGCCGCGAAGATGTTTGCGGAGACAGTGGCCGCATCCATTGTCAGAACGTTTTCATGGGATGCGTCAGTGTCACTCGTAGTGGCTTATGTGCTTGTGTTTGTTGTTGTGGCCGGGCTTGTGAACCTTGCGGCTCACCTGATAACCAAGGTACTCCGTTACGCTTCGTTGGGTTGGGTCAACCGTCTGCTCGGATGTTGTTTCGGAACGTTGAAAATGGCATTGATTATAAGTGTGGTACTGAATATAATGACATTCTGTAATATTGACGGAGATGCCTCCAAGCGGTCGGTACTGTTCAATCCGATATCTGGAATACTGTCGAAAGTACTGCCGTTCGCTGATTTTGAGCTGCCGGAGATTTCATTGCCGGATATAGATTTGCCGTCTTTGGATGTACCTGATACAGATAAGTCCGAAACCGCATCTGTTTGACCGCTCAATAAGCGGACAAAACCCTTGCTGCGATAAAAATAAATTTGCAGCCCCTTGTGTATGTGGATAAAAAGTCGTACCTTTGCACACTCATTTTGGGGAATGAAATGTGGAACAATAAAAAGATATAAGTAAAATGTCAAAGATTTGTCAGATTACCGGTAAGAAAGCGATGGTTGGAAATAATGTTTCCCACTCGAAACGCCGTACAAAGCGTACATTCGAGGTAAATCTCTTTACCAAGAAGTTCTATTATGTAGAGCAGGGATGCTGGATTAGCCTGAGACTGTCTGCATCAGGTCTCCGTACCATAAACAAACTCGGACTTGACGCTGCACTGACGCAGGCGGTAAAGAAAGGTTATTGCGATTGGAAAGATATTAAAGTTTTGGCGTAAACTCTTCATTAAGGAGGAATTAGACTATGGCAAAGAAAGCGAAAGAAGCAAGAGTCCAAGTGATATTGGAGTGCACAGAGCACAAGGACAGTGGTATGCCCGGTACATCTCGTTATGTTACGACGAAAAACCGTAAGAACACAACACAACGTCTGGAGTTGAGGAAATATAATCCGATACTCAGAAGAATGACTATTCACAAAGAAATAAAATAATATAGACTATGGCAAAGAAAGCGGTTGCAACTCTGCAGAAAGGTGAAGGTCGCGGGTTCGCGAAAGTCATCAAAATGGTGAAGTCTCCGAAGACTGGGGCTTATGTCTTTCAGGAAGATATTGTTCCCAACGATAAGGTCAAAGAATACTTCGCCAAATAATGATTTGAATATTATTCCCAATCATATAAGAGGGTGTTGGCAGTGATGCCTGACATCCTCTTTTGTTATACGCACATTGCCCTATATCATTTCCGATTATGAAGATAGATTTGAAAGACATTGACGTAGTCGCGTTCGACGCTGATGATACTTTGTGGGACAATGAGATATATTTCCGCGAAAGTGAAAAGGAGTTTTGCGGATTGCTGGACGGTTATGCCAATGAGGAGGAGGTGATGCGCGTGCTCTATGAGGTTGAGGAGGCCAATATACCTCTGTTCGGCTATGGGGTCAAGAGTTTCGCGATGAGCATGCTGGAGACAGTGGGACGACTGACTGGCGAGACAGCCCCTTATGCGCTCGTGAAGGCTGTGATGGGGGTAGCCCGCAGGCAGCTCATGCGTCCTGTGACGGTTATCAGCAGTGTGCAGACAGTATTGGAAAGTCTCTATGGCCGCTGCCGCCTTGTCATGGCCACGAAGGGAGACATAATTGACCAATGGCGCAAGGTGCATCTGTCCGGGTTGGAGCATTATTTCGACCATATGGAGATAATGTGTGACAAAAGGGAGGCAGATTATGCCCGCATGATTAAAGTGCTTCGTTGCAATGCAGACCGTTTTCTCATGGTAGGCAATTCGCTCAGGTCTGATATACTGCCAGTTATCAGCCTGGGGGGCTATGGGGTGCATATCCCGTACCATACCACGTGGATGCATGAGGTGGTTGATGAGGAAATCTCACATGAACGCTTTTGTGAACTGAAGAGCATAAAGGAATTACTTGTACTATTCAACATATAGATTTATGAAAAACGTAATATCGTTGTTTATGCCGTTTCTGTTCGTTGTGGCACTCTGCGCCTGTACAGGAGGGAGGTCTGACAGTGCCGCCGGAAACTCCGGCAACGCAGAGGCTGCGAAGAGCACTGATGGGCACACGGCGCAGAACTCACTCGACTGGGATGGGGTCTATAAGAATGACACTATGACTGTGGAACTTAACTCAGATCTGTCGTTTATGAAGACCACGCCTGCGGAGATACGCAAGGGTTATTTCATGTGGGATACGGAGGGCAACGTGATAGCCCTCGATAATGGTGACGGAGGGTATACATTGCTCAAGGTGGAGGAGAACCGCCTCACGAATGGCGATCTCATACTCGTGAAACAGTAAACTTTCCAGCTTCTTATGGACGTAAAGAAGATAAGGATAGACGATTTCGACTATCCGCTCCCGGAAGAACGGATAGCGAAATATCCCCTCGAAGAGCGGGATCACTCGAAGCTGCTTGTCTGGCGCAACGGAGACATCGAAGAGAGGCATTTCTACGATTTGCCCGACTGCCTTGACAGCGGAGACTTGCTGATATACAACAATACGAAGGTGATACAGGCGCGGCTGCATTTCCACAAGGAGAGCGGTGCGACGATAGAGATATTCTGTCTCGAACCGTATGCCCCGGCTGACTATGAGCTTGTCTTCCAAACGTGCGGTAGCTGTGTGTGGAAGTGTCTCGTCGGTAACCTGAAGAAGTGGAAGGAGGGGGGGCTGAGGCAGACTCTCTGTATCCGGGACATCATTTTCGAGCTTACGGCCGAGAGGGTGTCGGCTGATGAGGGTATGTCGCATCTGGTGCGTTTTACATGGGACAATGATGAGATAACGTTTGCCGAGATACTCGCACATTTCGGGGAGCTGCCTATACCGCCATATCTGAACCGGCCGACAGAAGAAAAGGATAAAAAGACATATCAGACGGTATATTCCAAGATAGACGGCTCTGTGGCAGCCCCTACGGCAGGGCTGCATTTCACGATGGATGTGCTGCGCTATCTGGCACTCAAGGGAATACGGGAGGACGAGGTGACGCTCCATGTGGGGGCGGGAACGTTCCAGCCTGTCAAGTCGGAGGAGATAGGCGGCCATCCCATGCACAGGGAGATTATATCTGTGTCGAAAAGCACGATAGCCGATATACTGCGCAGCCGGGGGCGTGTGGTGGCTGTCGGGACGACATCGGTACGCACGCTCGAAAGCCTCTATTATCTTGGCTGTCACATAATGGCCAATCCGGATGCGCCTGACCTGACAGTGGGGCAGTGGGAGCCTTATTCCGGCGGTACAGGCATCCCGACGGAGGAGGCACTGCGTGCGATAACGGACTATCTGACCCGCAAGCATCTGCCTGCCATCGATGCTTCGACGCAGATAATGATAGTGCCGGGCTTTGAGTTCCGTGTGGTGAATAAGATAATCACTAATTTCCATCAGCCCAAGAGTACTCTCTTGCTGCTCATTTCCGCGTTTGTGGGGCTTGACCGATGGAGGGACATATACGATTATGCTTTGGAACACGGTTTCCGTTTCCTCTCGTATGGCGACAGTTCGTTGCTCGTGCGGTGAGGCAGAAAGGTAAAACAGTAGCGGCTATAAACCCGTTAAGGTTTATAGCCGCTACTGTTTTAATCCGCCTATTTAAGGAGGCGGTTAGTGGCTGTGTCGGGGAAAATGACCGATGGGGAGAAGCAGCGCGCCTCGTCCATCTCCATCCATGTGTAGGCCATGATAATCACTACATCGCCGACTGATACCAAATGAGCCGCTGCCCCATTGATACATATCACGCCGGAACCGCGCCTGCCCTTGATGACGTATGTCTCGAAGCGGTTGCCGTTGTTGTTGTCAACTATCTGTACCTTCTCGCCCGCGATGATATTGGCCGCGTCCATCAGCTCTTCGTCTATCGTGATGCTGCCTATGTAGTCGAGGCACGCCTCTGTCACCGTCACGCGGTGTATCTTGCTTTTTACGACATTCACGTACATTGGGAAGTCTCCTTTTTATTTATAGCGTATGTTGTCTATCAGCCTGATTTTCCCGCAGTAGACCGTTATGCAGCCTACCACATAGTCGCTCTCGTCCCAGCGGTTTATCTCTTGCAGGGTGTCGCCGTCCACAATGGAGAAATACTCCACCTGTAGTCCATCGTGGCGGTTGATGGCCGCGATGACGGCATCGTGAAGCTCCCGGACTGACGTTTCCAACGCGAACTGTGTGCTCTCTTTCAGCACGGCGGATATGTTCACCGCAAGTTTTTTCTGTTCCGGGGTGAGCAGCGCATTGCGGCTCGACAGGGCGAGACCGCTCTCTTCACGCACTATGGGGCAGCCGACTATCTCGACACCGAAGCCCATAAGCCTGACCATGCGGCGTATGATGGCAAGCTGCTGAAAGTCCTTTTCCCCGAAATATGCCCTGTCGGGCGTGACAAGTGAGAAGAGCTTGCTGACTACCTGCACTACGCCATTGAAATGGCCGGGACGGTATTTACCTTCCATGACCGTGTCCAGTCCGCCGAAGTCAAATTCGAATGTGCGGTTCATCTCTTCGGCGGAGTACATCTCCTCCGGCGAGGGGGCGAACGCCGCTGCACATCCCGCCTGTTCGAGCAGTGCCGCGTCAGCCTTTATGTTGCGCGGGTAGCGTTCAAGGTCGCCTTTGTCGTTGAATTGTGTGGGGTTGACGAAGACGCTGACTATGCAGACATCGTTCTCACTAACAGCGCGGCGCACGAGTTGCAGATGCCCTTCGTGCAAAGCACCCATAGTGGGTACGAAACCTATCGTTTCCCCTTCTTTTTTCAGTCCTTCGACATACTGTCGGAGTGCCAGTCTTTCTGTGAATAAGTTCATTGGTGTATGACTTTCATAACGGAGTGCAAAATTACAATGTTTTATGGATAACGGCAAAAGGTTTCAGGTTAAATGATGGCTGTATATGGGTTTTGGGAGAAAGGTACAACGGAGCATAAGGTTGCATCTGTCGAGAGTGTGCGATGCATAGGGGGAAGTTAGCCTGAAGATAGGTCGAGAGTACGTGTTTTTAACCTTAATTTGCAAACAAGGACGCTGTGAGTGGGAGGTTATGCAGGCTTGTTTTTTCCTGTGGAACAATCGGCATATCCCGCGAAAAAGGATTATCTTTGCGTTGCCGCGAAGGCGGGGGAGCGGTCGGGCTGTGGCAAACCGAACGGACCGACCGCCACTGCACTTGCTTCCGGCTATCTTGGTTTTATGAACTGACGGGACGGATTGATTGCGCCGCCCGGACGGAAAACAGGTTTTCTTATGCGCAGGTTGTGCTATATTTCACATAATTACAGGGATACCTCCAGCGCGGGAGGGAAGGCAAAGAGCGATATGGAGTGTATACTGGAGTCGCTCGGTGCGGTCAATCTCGGGAACAGGCGTACATATTACCACAACAAGGCGTTGCATTTCGCCATTAACCTGTGGGGCATTGTGCGGGCTGTGCTGTCTGTCAAGCGGAGGGATATCATCGTGTTGCAGTATCCGCTCAAGAAATATTTCTCTCTGGTATGCCGAGTGGCGCGGGCAAGGGGGGCGCAGACGGTTGTGCTGATACACGACCTCGGCTCGTTCCGCCGCCGCAAGCTGACGGTGGACCAGGAGGTGCGCAGGCTGTCGCGGGCCGACTGCCTCATTGCGCTTAACCCGTCGATGCGCGGATGGCTCAAAGAGAAGGGCGTGGCGTGTCCGGTCTGTGTGCTCGGCATTTGGGATTATCTGTCGCCGTCGGTTTATTCGTCGGTGCGGGAGGAGGGTACGCCCCCAGCGCCATATACCGTGATTTATGCGGGCGGCCTTTCGCCGCGCAAGAACAGTTTCCTCATGGAGATGCCCGCCCATGTGCGGAATTACAGACTGGAGCTTTACGGCGATGCGCGTGAGCTTGCACCGCATATCCAGTCGCCTAATATCAGGGCGTGCGGCTTTGTGGCTTCGGATGAGCTTATCGCGACTGTGCGGGGGCATTTCGGCCTTGTGTGGGACGGTTCGTCACTTGACGGCTGCGCGGGGCATTGGGGCGAGTATCTGCGCTATAACAATCCGCACAAGACATCGCTGTATATACGGTGCGGCTTGCCGGTCATCGTCTGGGAAGAGTCCGCCTTAGCCCCATTCGTAAGAGAGGCCGGAGTGGGGCTGTGCATCGCCTCTTTGCGCGAACTCGACACCCTGCTCCCGAAAGTAGGCGCGGATGAATATGATGTCATGAAACGCAATGTGGAGAGCCTATGCGCCCGCATGGCTTCGGGACATTTTTTCCGTAGTGCGCTGAATGAGGCGATAGGGCTGCTCGGCGAGTGAACGGGCAGTCGGGGTGTGTGGCCAATGGTATAGTCCTGTTGGGTATATCGGATAATCTTTGTATCTTTGCATACGCCGCAATGGGTCGTGGACTGGCTTTCCGCTTGGTGTTCCCGTTTCCCCGTTTTGTGCAGAAGTAGCGGCTGAGAGAGCGATTTGGTATATATGTCGCTATAATCATGGTGTTCAGTTTTTAAGGTAAGAAACTATGGAATATAATCCGCAGGTCTCTGTCGACTGTGTGGTGTTCGGCTTTGACGGGGAGAGGCTCAAGGTGCTTCTTGTCGAAAGGGATACGGATACGGCCGGAGATGACGGGACGGTGTATAACAACAGAAAACTGCCCGGCAGCATCATACGTCAGGATGAGGATCTTGACAGTGCCGCGTACCGTATTCTCGAAGAGTACACGGGGTTGACCAATATCTATCTTCATCAGTTTCAGGCTTTCGGCAAGCCACAGCGTAGCAGTGCGGCGGACGAGCCTTGGCTCGAGAAGATTCACAGGCTGAAGATCAGCAGACTTATAACCGTGGCATTCATTGCCTTGATCAAACTCAATAATAAGGTGAAGAGCGTATCGGGGAAGAAGACATCTGTCGTGTGGCTCAATATAGAGGACTGTAAGAACGAGCGTCTGGCTTTTGACCACAAGGAGATTATCGCGGCAGGTCTGGAAAACATCAGGCGTTCGTTGAAGTTCGAGCCGTGGCTGATGTTCGAGCTTCTCCCGAAGAAGTTCACAATGAGCCAGCTCCGCACATTGCATGATACTATCTATCAGACCCGTTCGGATGTGAGGAATTTCCAGAAAAGGGTCATGGCCATGGAGGGTATTTCCGTTCTCGCGGAGACTGAAGTCGGTGTGCCGCACAGGGCGGCGCGCTATTTCACATACACCAAGCGCAGAAAATGAGCGTGTCGTGCATCCTTTACAGAGAGGAATGTTTCAGCCTGTTGATGAGGTAATGAGGATACGGATGAAACCGTAACTTGTCCGAATATAAGCATCGCGGGGAGGTCATCTGGCCTCCCCGCGATGCTTATATGGTGTGCCCATTATTTTTTCGGGTGTTTATTACCTGAAGGGTTGGTATAGTAATATCCGTAACCATAGCCGTACAGGTTCGATTTCTTGACGCCGTTAAGCACTATCGATACATTGTTCAGACGGCCATCGTTCACAAGTTCATTAAGATTGTATATATACTCTTTCGGAGTTACGCCGCAGCGGCTCACATATATCACGGCATCGGCCAGCGGGTCTATTATAAGTGAGTCGGCCACGAGACTTACTGGGGCGGAGTCAATGATGACGTAGTCATAGTTGCCGCGCAGCCACGACATGAGCTCTTTCAGGCGCGGATGCGTCAGTAGCTCCGTGGGGTCGGGAGGTATAGTGCCCGATATATAGATATCGAGGTCTGCTATGTCCTTGTACTTCTCACATATATCCTGCGGAGTCATGGAGGGGTCGACGAGATAGTCGACTACACCGTAGCGTCCCTTTACTTCCATATATTTCTTAAGCATCGGTTTGCGGATGTCGAGCCCGATGAGTGCGACTTTCTTGTTGAGCAGAGCCAAAGAGGCCGCTAAATTGACCGCAAAGAATGACTTGCCCTCTCCCGATATGCTCGATGTAATCATCAGCACATTATCCTCGGGTTTCTTGAAGAGGAACTTTATGTTTGCCCTCACCAGCTTGAATGCCTCGGCTTCTGACGATATTTGCCCGTGTTTCACTACAACGTGCTCTCCGTTGGTCTTTGCCTGAGGAATCATGCCTATCACAGGCAGCGACGTGAGCTGCCTGAGCATCTTCTTGTCTGTAACCTTGTTGTTTATAAGTTCAAAAATATACAGATATCCGCATCCGAACAGTAGGCCGAGCATCCCGGCTGCGAGCAGTATCAGTTTTTTGCGCGGGGCTACTGGCTTTTCTGCCGTATATGCCTCATCGATGACCTTGGTAGAATTGGTGGCCGATGCAAGTGAGAGCTGTGCCTCTTCGCGTTTCTGCAAAAGGAAGACATAGAGCGCGCGTTTCACCTCCTGTTCACGGGCTATCTCCACATATTCGCGTTCTATTTTCGGCACAGAGGATATCTTGACCTCGATTTCGCGGTTCTTGCCTTGCAGATCCTGCTTCTGGAGGGCAAGCCCTTTTTTCACGTTAACGATGGTCTGTATGATGTTCTTGCGTGTGAGTTCTATTTTTGTCTTGAGTTGTGAGACGTATGGGTTTGACTCGTTGGTCGAACGTGTTATCCGCTGGTATTCAAGCACCTGATTGTTGTATGAAACGATAAGGTTCGCGAGTGTCTGGTCTTCGACGCCCGTATTGCTCGGCAGCAGGTCGCCTTCTTTCGAGTTGATAACATAGTTCTCTATGTCAGAGACAAGCGTGTACTGAAGGTCGATGAGAGTCACCTGTTTGTCATAGTCGGACACTGATTCTATGACTGCTTTCGACTGTGCGGACAGGTCAGCGAGGTTATTTTTTGTCCGGTATTCCTCGACTTTCTGTTCCACTACGCTAAGTTCCTCTTCGAGTAGCACAAGACGGCGAGTGATGAAATCCGTCATCTTCACTGCGGTCTCGTTCTTGTCCTTCAATGCGTCAAGTTCGTAAAGTTCAACCATAGTGTTTATTATGGCTTCCGACTTGGTTGCGTTCTCACCTGTCATGCTGATGGTCATCACGTTGGTCTTCTTGTTCGTGAGCGCGACGGTGATGAGTTCGGCGTAACGCTCGATGTTGCTCTTACGTGTGCGCGTGATAAACTTCAGCTTATAGTTCTGATAGTCAGGGTCTATATATTCGGGATGTTCCACGAATGCGAACTTTCCCCACGGCGTTTCTACTGGAGAGGAAAGGTTGTCGGTTTCGCATTCATATTCTGTCTCTTCGCTGAGGTATGTGTGCTTGAATTCAAATTTCCACCCGCCTTTTTTCTTCTTGGCAGCCTTTATTTCCAGAACTCCTCTCATTGAAGAAAGATACCCTTCCGGATGTATAATCTGTAATGGAGAATTGTGGTAAAGTTCCCTGTATACGCCGAACTGTTTCTTATAGAATATGTCCGTGTGGAGGTCGAGCCTGTCAATCATTTCTCCGAGTATGGTTTTGGAGCGCATGATTTCCATCTCATCGTCCACGGCCTTGGCTTGGTCTAACAGTGACGATGCCGGCCCGGAAAGCGATGACGACAGGAAGCCCATCGTATTGTCCGAACGCACAAGCATGGACGATGTTGTGCTGTATTCGGACGGGGTGATTATGATATATAGCACCGCAAGCGATACGCACACTATGAATGCGGCTACAAAGACATACCACTTCCGCAGCATCTTCATCAGCAGCTCGCGTATGTCTATCTCGTCTATATTGTTCTCCTGTCTTGTGTTGTTTTTCGGATGTGGGTGATTATTATTGCCGGTCTGCATAACTTCTCTATGTCAATTTATCCATTTAATTTCATTCGGGGCATGCCTGTCTTCCATTCTCTGGCGTGAGCGGGTCATAACTCCACGGTTTGTAGTTTATTTTGCATTGACAACTATGGAAACTATCACTGTCGCCATCGACGCCAGAGTCGACAGGGCACTTAGGTAGAGCGAAACGTTTGTCGATGATGCCGATGTGACCTTGGTCTTGTTCGCCTCGACATAAATCACATCGTTCTGCTGCAAATAGTAATATTCCGATGTCAGTATGTCCGTGTCGTTCAGGTTGATGCGCACATATTCCTTCACTCCCCCTTCTTTCTCTCTGATGAGCAGCACATTGTCGCGGCGGCCGTAGATGGTGAGGTCGCCCGCACGCCCGAGAGCCTCGAGTATCGATACGCGCTCCGTGTTGATGGTATATGTGTTAGGCCGGGCAACTTCGCCGAGCACTGTCACCTTATAGCTCATGAACTGTATGGTGATGATGGGGTCTTTCAGATACGGTTCCAGTTGCTTTTTGATATAGGCTATGGCCTCGGACTTCAGCAGTCCGCCGAGCTTCATTTTTCCTATCACAGGGAAATCTATATATCCCTCCTTGTCAACGAGATATGGCTGGAAAGAGGGAGTGGAGTAGATGTTCTCTGAGCCGGGCGACTGATACGCGACAACCGGAAGGTTGAACGGTGCGACAGCCAGCGGGTCTATCCCCGACACGATTATGGAAAGCATATCGTCAGGGCAAATGCGCGCTTCGTGCTGTACGACTCCCACCGCATCTTCCGATGACTGGAGACCCTTGAAATAAGGAATGTCACGTGCCATCGAGCATCCCGTCAGAACGGCGATTAGCGGCAGGCACAGCAGCTTAACAAAAAACTTCATATTGGTTCTGGTAGTGTTAAAGTACATAATGAATGGTTGCATTTCTTGTGGTCTCACTTTAAGTGGCGGGCGGAACGTCGTCCGCCTGCTGTGAGATGGGGAGCTTTATCTGTTTCCGTACTGTTTCTCATAATAATCCTTATACGCGCCGGAGATGATGCGGTCTGACCACTCTTCATTGGCGAGATACCAGTCCACAGTCTTTTCCAGTCCCTCCTCGAATGTGACGGACGGCCTCCATCCGAGTTCGCGTTGCAGTTTCGACGAGTCTATCGCGTAGCGCAAGTCGTGTCCCGCACGGTCAGTCACAAAGGTGATGAGCTTCGCCGATGTCCCCTCAGGCCGTCCCAGCTTGCGGTCCATGATGGAGCACAGCAGACGTATGAGGTCTATGTTAGTCCATTCGTTGTTGCCGCCTATGTTATATGTCTCCCCGTCGCGCCCGTTGTGGAATATGAGGTCTATGGCGCGGGCGTGGTCATCCACATAGAGCCAGTCGCGCACATTCTCCCCTTTGCCGTAGACGGGTATCGGGCGGTTGTGGCGTATGTTGTTGATGGCGAGCGGAATTAGCTTCTCTGGGAAATGGTGCGAACCGTAATTGTTGGAGCAGTTCGACATGACCGTCGGCAGTCCGTAAGTGTCGTGATATGCGCGGACGAAATGGTCGGACGATGCTTTCGAGGCCGAATAGGGCGAGTGCGGCGCATAGCGCGTCTCTTCTGTGAACAGTGTGCCGTCTTTCTCAAGTGCGCCGTACACCTCGTCTGTTGAGACATGATAGAAGCGTTTGCCCGCATAGTTCCCTTTCCACAGCTCCTTGGCCGCGTGGAGCATATTGCAGGTACCCATCACGTTGGTACGCACGAATGAGAACGGGTCTGTGATAGAGCGGTCCACGTGCGATTCCGCCGCGAGGTGTATGACCCCCGTGGGGTTGTATTGCCTGAAAACCTCGGTAATGGCCGCGTAGTCGGTGATGTCCGCCTTGACGAACGAGTAATTTGGACGGTCGGCAATGTCGGTCAGGTTCTCAAGGTTACCCGCGTATGTCAGCGCATCGAGATTCACTATGCGCGTCTCCGGATATTTGTTCACAAAAAGTCTGACCACGTGCGAGCCTATGAAGCCCGCTCCGCCGGTGATGATTATGGTTTCTTTGTCCATTGTGTATTCCTATGATTGCTGATTTGCTCAGTGTATGAGCGGTTTCTCATTCTGTTTCGTTTATGACACTCCCATTGTGTGGGAAAAGCAACCGCAAAGGTAAGAGTTTTTTCTAAAACGGCAAAGGAGAATAGGCAGATTAAAGGTGGGCAGAATATGGATTTTAACCCAAATCGGTCATTAGAATTTGAGCTGATTTCTATGTTTATGACGAGGAGATTAATACGCACTTTCCCGAAGGCATAGCGGGCTATGTCGAGGAAAAGTGCGTATGAAGATACTGCCAGGAACTGGAAATCAGCCAAATAGTTTAGTGAAAATGAGATCTCTGCCGAACTCAAAATCCTCTATTGCATATCAAGGCTGCTTGCTGAAAAACTGGCTTTCGCAAAGTATTCAAAACGTTCTAATAACCGTTTTGGGTTTAATGTAAATAGCTTTCTTCCCCGTTCCCGATAAAGTTATAATAGGTTAAAAACACGTACTCTCGCTTTACCTCCCGGCTGACTTCACCTGACCTGTCTCCTCACTCACAGTAAGCCATCCCCCTATGCTGCCTGCTGGTAGAAACCTCACCTGTTCCATTTGCATGAAACCGTCTTGCGTATGAAACCGAAGATATGTTGGCACGGTGTTTCAATTTCGATAATCATGCGGCCGTGGTGTGTGCTGCCGCTCGTCGGTAATCAGTAAAATGGAAGAAATGACCGTATGCCGTTTTGGATTGAAGAAAATCATCTGACGTTAAAAGCCTGTAAACTAAGGCAAAAATGAAATGGGTCTATCCGTTTTTTTTTTTTTTACAAAACGAAAATTAACTATTAGTTAATATAGCGGTGTGGCAAATGTAGAGTAAAAAGTGTAACTTTGCACCGCCATGACTGGGATATGTATCGGTCTTGGAAAATGGAGTAGGGGCAGATGTGTTTGCGTTTGGGGGTTGCCGTTTACGGCGTTCGTATGCCTGGAATGTGTGTTGTACATCGTGCCTCTATATATTGTGCGCTTTTGTTATACATAAAATATAAGGAGAAAAAACGGACACTCACGGTTCTGCCGTGTAGGAACAAGTAAAGATAGCGGGAGGTGTGTGCAATGGCGACTGACTTGTTTGATTGGCATTGCAGGCCTGCATCACTATCTTGGAGAAAGAAAGATACTGATACTATTTTGCTATGAGAAAACAGGATAGACTCTCGAGGAGAGACAGGTTGATTTCGAAGATATCTTCAATAGGCTATATGCCGCGTTGGGCAGTACTCATACTTGATATGCTGCTGTGCCTGTGTGCGTTCTTTGTGGCATACGCGGTATCCAAGGATGTCTATTATGGCCATGAAGTGGAGATAAACAAGACAGTGGACCTTGTTATACTGCTCTCCATGCAGTTCGTGTGGTTCTGGCTTTTCCACACATATTCCGGTATATTGAGATACTCCACGTTCGTCGATGTGGTGCGCATAATAGTGGCCGTCATGGCGAACATGGTTTCGCTGTATGCCGTACATATCATAGCGCGCTCGGCGGATATGCTTGTCTTCTTGCCGGTCGGCATACTGTTCTACGGCGTTTTCGCCTTCGTTTTCCTGTTCGTCGTGCGCCTTTTCATCAAGACGTTCTATGACGCGTTCGTGATTTCGTCCGGAAAGAAAGTGCCGGTTGTAGTCTACGGCACAAAGTCGGCGGGCGTGAGCATAGCCAAGATGCTGAAATCCAACAGCGACTCGCGTTTCCAGCTGGTAGGTTTTGTTGATGACGAGCAGAAACATTATGACAAGCGCATATTCGGCAGGCAGATATTCTCCTTGCAGGACATGGACGGCGCGATAATGAGTCTGAAGCGGAAGAGGGTCAAGGCTGTTGTCCTGTCGCCGTTCAAGATGAAGCATCTTGACGCGTCCGTATTGACAATGCTGATAGACAACGGCATAAAGGTACTGATTGTCCCGGCCATGGAACAGTGGAAGGAGGGCGATGCGATTGACGATATAGATATAGAGCGCAATATGCGCAATATACAGATTGAGGATTTGCTTAACCGCAAGCCCATCGAGATAGAGAAAGAGCATCTGAGACAGCAGCTCAGCGGTGAGGTGGTGATGGTGACCGGCGCGGCGGGGTCTATCGGTAGCGAGATTTCACGACAAGTGGCATCCTATGCACCTAAACTCCTTGTGCTTGTGGACAATGCCGAGACACCGATGCACAATCTGAGGCTGGAGCTTACGGAAAAGTTCCCTGCATTGCAGTTTGCCTGTTATATTGCCGATGTGCGTTCGCAGGAAAGGATGGACTTCGTGTTCCGGAACACGCGCCCTGCCTATGTCTATCACGCTGCGGCATATAAGCATGTGCCGATGATGGAGGAGTTCCCATCGGAGTGTATCAAGGATAATGTGATGGGCACGAAGAATGTGGCCGACTGCGCGGTCAGATACGGCGTGCGCTCATTCGTGATGGTCAGCACGGACAAGGCGGTCAACCCGACGAACGTCATGGGTGCGTCGAAGCGCGTGTGCGAGATATATGTGCAGTCGCTCTCCAAGAAGTTGTCCGCCTCGGGCGATGCGGCGGCGACGAAGTTCATCACGACACGGTTCGGCAATGTGCTCGGCTCTAACGGTTCGGTCATACCCCTATTCAAAAAGCAGATAGAGAATGGCGGTCCTGTTACGGTGACTCATCCGGACATAATACGCTATTTCATGACCATTCCTGAGGCGTGCCAGCTTGTGCTTGAGGCCGGGACGATGGGGAAAGGCGGCGAGATATTCATATTTGACATGGGGCAGCCTGTGAGGATAGCTGACCTTGCCGAGAAGATGATACGTCTCGCGGGTCTGCATCCCGGCAGGGACATAGAGGTGCGCTATACGGGTCTGCGTCCCGGCGAGAAGCTCTATGAGGAGTTGCTGAACGTGAAAGAGACAACGAAACCGACATATCACGAGAAAATCATGATAGCCAATGTGCGTGAGTATGTCTATGACGATGTGAAGGAAAAGATAGACTCCCTTATCAGTGAGGCGATGGCTAACGAAGATTACAATGTGGTCAGGATTATGAAGGAGATTGTGCCTGAGTATGTCAGCCAGAACTCCAAGTATGAGGCTCTTGACGCTGAGGTAAAGCGGTGAATGGTGCGCTCTTGGGAGGATAAACGCTCCTAATATAACAGGGCGGCCGCAGCGATATAATGTCGTTGCGGCCGTCCTGCTTTTGTTGTGGCATACATATGTCACTCTCCCCAGAGTTTCTTCATCAGTTCCGCCATACGTATTTCCGATGTGTTGTTCTGCGCCTCCCAGAAGTGCTCCCCTTGTACGGAGTCGGGCAGATATTGCTGCCGCACGAAATGGCCGGGAAAGTCGTGCGCGTATTTGTATTCCTTTCCGTAATTGAGTTTTTTCATCAGTGCCGTCGGCGCATTGCGCAGGTGGAGAGGAACTGGCTGGTTGCCTGTCTTTTCCACGTATGCGAGTGCGGAGTTTATGGCGTTGTACGCCGAATTGCTCTTAGGGCTTGTGGCGAGGTATATGGTGGTCTCCGCCAGAGGTATACGCCCCTCCGGCCAGCCAATCTTGTGTATCGTGTCGAAACAGGCGTTGGCGAGGAGCAGCGCGTTCGGGTTGGCAAGGCCGATGTCCTCTGCCGCAAGGATGACGAGCCGTCTGGCTATGAACTCCGGTGCTTCCCCTCCTGCTATCATGCGTGCGAGCCAGTAGATGGCGGCATCGGGGTCTGAGCCGCGTACGCTCTTGATAAAAGCGGAGATTATGTCGTAGTGCATCTCTCCGTTTTTGTCATACGCCATCGGGTTCTGTTGCAGGCGTTCGGTGACTGTGGCGTTGTCTATCACTATGTCGCCCTCCGGCTGCGCGTTGGCTATGAGTTCCAGTATGTTGAGCAGTTTGCGCGCATCGCCCCCCGCGTAGCGGTAGAGGGCTTCGTCCTCGGAGATGGTGATGTTGCGCTTGCGCAGTTCGCTGTCGTTGTGCAACGCCTTGTCTGTCAGTTGTTTCAAGTCTGATTCGTCAAGCGGTTTCAGCACATAGACCTGACAGCGCGAGAGCAGCGGTGTGATGACCTCAAACGATGGGTTCTCTGTGGTTGCGCCGATGAGTGTGAACGTGCCGTCCTCTACCGCGCCGAGCAGTGAGTCCTGCTGCGACTTGCTGAAACGGTGTATCTCGTCAATAAATAGTATCGGGTTGGCCTGATTGAAAAAACGCGACTGACGGGCTTTCTCGATGACCTCGCGCACGTCCTTCACTCCTGATGTCACCGCGCTGAGCGTGTAGAACGGGCGTTCGAGGCGGTTGGCTATAATCTTGGCCAATGTGGTCTTTCCTACTCCCGGAGGGCCCCACAGTATGAACGACGAGAGGTTGCCGCTCTCGATCATGCGGCGCAGCACTGCCCCTTCCCCTACGAGGTGTCGCTGCCCGATATAGTCGTCGAGCGTGCGTGGGCGCATCCGTTCAGCAAGTGGTAGCATGGCGTATAGTGTTTAGTCTCCTGTTTTAATGAACAAAGTTACATCTTTTTTTGCCGACTGTGGCGGGCGTTTGTGAAAAAATGGGGTAACTTTGTGCCGGTGTAAAGACTGAGAATTATGACAGATACATTCAATGAAGACCTGCGCTGTGCGGTAGAGGTGATGCGGCGCGGCGGAGTTGTGCTATATCCCACTGATACTGTGTGGGGTATAGGTTGCGATGCGACCAACGCGGAGGCCGTGAGGCGCGTCTATGAGATAAAGTGTCGGGCGGAGTCGAAAGCTCTGATAGTGCTTGTGGACTCGATGGCGAAGCTTTCCGGGTGTGTGCATGAAGTGCCTGATATGGCGTGGAGTCTGATAGAGTTGACGGATAAGCCGCTGACTATCATATATGACGGTGCAAGAAACTTGGCCGGCAACCTGATAGCAGAGGACGGGTCAGTGGCTATCCGCGTAACGGAGGAGCGTTTTTCCAAGGCGTTATGCGGACGGATGCACGTGCCGGTGGTCTCCACATCAGCTAATGTGAGCGGTGAGCCTACACCGAAGAACTTCTCGGAGATTTCGCAGGCGATTGTAGGGGCGGTTGACTATGTGGTGCGCTACCGTCAGGATGATACGGCGAAGCCTAACCCCTCGTCAATCATAAAGTTAGGCATCAATGGCGAAGTGAAGGTCATTAGGGAGTGAAGCCTCCGTATGGTGATATGCTTATATGCCTAATATGATGTTGGCATCAATATTGAGTTTACGGCTTATCTCGCGGGCTACTTTCAATGTCGGTTCGCAGCGTCCTGTGAGATAGTCGCTTATGCGTGACGGACTTACCCCGAGCAATTCGGACAGTTTTGACTGGTTCAGTCCCATTTCAAACATGCGCAACTTTATGACATCGATGAGTGACGGGGTATTTATCCGATAGTGTTCTTCCTCATAGTCTGCGATAAGCCCTGAAAGTAGATCCAGTTCTATCAGGTTTTTATCCGTTGGTGGCGTGTTGTCATCGACTAATGGCAGCAGTTCTTCTATTCTGTCCATTGCAGCCTTGTATGCTGTTTCGTCTTTAATCTGTGTCATGGCTATATGTTTTTAGCATCTATCATGTCATACTCTGCATGAGTACCTATAAACCTTATTAGTACTGTTTTTATGGTGAACTTAATCACTACGATTAATCTGTGGTTGTTTCCTCTTATATTGAATACATAATGTTGATTTCCGACATTGTCTACGCTGTTGAACATCTGTCTAATGTCGGAGAAACAAGACCATTCTGTTTTCTTGACTTTGTTAAACCACTCTTCAAGTGCGGTTTTTGCGTCCGGGTGTTCCGTATAATATTCTATGATTTTACTCCTTGCTATAATCCTCATCCCATTGGTTTTGTGCAAATGTACGGATTTTATTTTGAATTCCAAAACGTATTATTGAAATTGAGGATACGGAGGATGCCTTAATACATAATGATAAAGCCATTCGGAAAACTCGAGTTTTCCGAATGGCTTTGTATTGTTGTATGAACTGATTGTGCTTATTGTGGTATCGCAATCCTGACGGCTTCCTGCATATCGCGGACGAAGTGGAACGTCAGCCCCTTGAGGTATTCTGGCGTGATGTCCTCGATGTCCTTCTTGTTGTCCACGCATAGGATAATCTCCTTTATGCCTGCACGTTTAGCGGCGAGTACCTTTTCCTTTATGCCGCCGACGGGGAGCAGTTTGCCGCGCAGGGTAATCTCTCCCGTCATGGCCAGACGCTCCTTGACTTTCTTCTTCGTGAAACTCGACACGAGCGATGTGAGGATGGCTATGCCCGCTGACGGGCCGTCTTTCGGTATTGCCCCCTCAGGCACATGGACGTGTACGCTCTGGTCTTCCATGGCGGTCGGGTCGATGCCGAGTTCGGCGGCATGGCTCTTGGCATATTCGAGCGCAAGCATGGCCGACTCCTTCATCACGTCACCGAGGTTGCCTGTCAGTGTAAGTTTCGCGCCCTTGTCCTTGTGAGTGCTTGTCTCGATGTAGAGTATCTCGCCGCCGACGCTTGTCCACGCAAGGCCGGTCACAACGCCGTAGTAGCCCGAAATGTCGTAGACATCATGCTCATAGCGTGATGTGCCGAGATATTCTTTCAGGTCTTCCGGCTTTATGTTGGCTATGTG
>JADIMV010000129.1 GCA_017694515.1 Candidatus Aphodosoma intestinipullorum | reverse complement strand
AGCCGCCGCCAGACTCCGTTCCCTCATATTTACGACGCTTGCCGGCTAAAAGTCCTCAACTTGCCCTCCGCTCCGCTGCGGGCTTCAAACACACGGACTTTCTTTACGCCGTCTTCGCTGTAAATATGGGTCACATCCGTAATGGCGGAGGACTGTGCAACCACGAAAGGAAAGTGTTATTCCATTTTGGCCATACTCTCACCTTTCGCTATCTTTGTACCTGACGAAAGTGCCGATGGCCAAAGGGAGAACGGACATAAGGCTGTTGGCGACGGCCACGCTTTTAGGAGGGAAAGATTAACACGAAAAGACGATGAGGATATTCACGGTATTGATATTTCTGACGATTATGGCCTGCCTGCCGAGCGCAGTGATGCAGTTCGCGCTGGCCAAGAGGAGTTTAGGCAAGAGAGTGAGGCGCAAGAGGCTGCTGACGGCAGTCATCTGGGCAGCCCCGGTGACATTCCTACTGGTGTTTCTTGCACTCGGGATGGTGGGCAGGCTGCATCTGGCGGAGTTGCCCGCCCCGGTTGGGGAGTGGTATCTGTGGGCATTCGTGACGGCGTTTTTCCCGGCGTTCATGGTGGCACTGTGCTATCTGATAGACTTGCTGCTGTCATGGCTTTTCAGACGGAAGAAGAGGCTGCGGCTGATGGAATGGATAGGCGGGCCGCTGGCGGTGCTGACGCTGGCGGGCCTTGTGACGGGAGCTGCGACGAGGCACAGCATAAAGGTGAGGGAGGTCACCATCGCGTCAGACCACGTCCCGGTAAGTTTCGACGGGACGAGGATAGTACAAATCACTGACCTGCACATGGGCAATCTCACCCCGGAGAGGCCGTATCTGAAACGCATAACCGACACCATCAGAGGGCTTAAGCCGGACTTGCTGCTGTTCACGGGCGACCTCGTGAATATGTCGGCAAAGGACGGCGAGGGCAAGGGGTGCATCTTCTGCCCGGTGGAGACGCGCTACGGGCGTTACGCCGTGATGGGCAACCATGACTATGGGGAGTATGTGCAATGGAAATCGGACGACGAGAAGGAGGATAACCTGAGGCGGACGTACAGGCTGTACGGAGATGTGGGGTTCACTCTACTAAACGACACCGCCCTGTATATAAGCAACGGGATTGACTCGATAGGCCTCATAGGGACGGAGAACTGGAGCCTGCCGCCATTTCCGCAATACGGCAGCCTGAGCCGCGCTGTCGAGGGCTTCGCGCCCGCGAGGTTCAACATACTGATGAGCCACGACCCGATTGTATGGGAAGAGGAGGTGATGCGATACCCGTATATCAACCTCACGCTGTCCGGGCATACACACGCGGCGCAGATGGGCATCGATTGCGGAGAGGTGAAATTCTCCCCGTCGCAATGGGTCTATGACAAGTGGGACGGGCTGTACACTAAGATATACGACAACGAACGCGAGGGGCAGGCACTGTTCATATCGCGCGGGCTGGGCTATGTGGGCATACCGTTCCGTCTCGGTATGCTGCCGGAGATAACGGTGATAACTCTGCGTGCGGAGTAAGAAGGAAGGGGACGGGTAAGTATCAGCATAAGAGACAGGCGCGTGCCACGTATAATGTCGCGGCACGCGCCTGTCTTAGATCATACGAATGAAGACGCACGTTCCTCATCTGGCCTTATGGTGAGCCGCATACCAGAGGTAGACGGCGAGGGCGATGAAGACGGCGAGGATGATGAGCATCTCTGTCTTGTATGCCATCGGGTTTATCCATATCTCGTTGAACAAGTCCATGCGGCCGAGGATTTCAACCGGTGTCCAGAAGACGATGACGGCGGGTATGGCCATACGGATGTTCGCGCCCCAAGCGGGCAAGTGGAGCTGCTTTATGAATATGAATACAGAGCCTATGAGGCATCCGAGGCCGACGAGGAGCGTCACGGGATGGTTCTCGCCGAGAAAGTTGTCGTCATAGCAGAACATGAGCAGGAGGTACATAGCCCACATTATCATGACAAGCTCAACGAATGTAACGATGCTCGTGTGGCGTGTCATCGGGCGGGAGACAATCCGGTCGCGGCGGCTGCGGAACAGGACGCGCTGCCACCAGTTGATGAAGTTGCACCCGCAGCGGACACGGAAGATGTACATGAGCATTATCATCATCCACAGGCCGAATGTGGCCGGGAGGATGAGGTACTCAGGGCGCGTTATGACTTCGCCGGTGACGGGGTCGAGTTCGGGCTGTGTTCCGAAGCGGTTTGCGAAGTACATGAACAGGAATTCAACCCAGCCGGTCCAAAAGAGGAGGCCGCCGAAAAGCCCCCAAAGGGTCTGCCGGGTGTCGCCCTTGACAAATACGCCTATGATTACCATGGCAAGCCCGACAGCACCCAATATGAAGGCTGCATAGTGCAGCGGCGTGGGCGGGAGAAAATGCTGCATGAGAATCATTAGGGCGTGCCCCAGCGGCATGGTGAATAGGACTGTGAGGAATGAGGCGATGGCTTTCCACCAGTAGAGTTTTCTGTCCTTTGCCTGTACGGCTCCGGAACTTACATCGTTGGTTTCCATAATGCTTTTACGTTTAATTGTTCAACAAACAGGCACTGCACACGGATGTGCGCTTTGTCTTGTATGGTAAGTCTCTCCGGTGCGGGGGGACATGGTGAAGATAGCGTAAGTCGGACACAAAAGCGGCAAAGTTGTTCGGCTGCGCTTTTGTCGGGACGCACCCTATCCTCCCACAAAGGTAGGAATTATTACGACAGGATGGTGCGGCAACGGTACGTTTTTTCAGCGGGGACAACATACGGCACGGAGAGGACGGAATGCCGGGCAACAGAAAACAGGAAGGCGGTGTGTCATAATTGCAAACTGCTGCGTTATTATCGGGATTCGGGCTAAGTCATTTACGAAAGTAAACTCCTGTCGCCCTCACCCTCAATGCCTTGCATTTTATCAATTCTAACACACCTTAGGGGCTGCGCCAAAATTTACCATTTTGACACAACCCCCTCCGCCGTCTTATGACCAAGCAGTAAGGTATAACACGCACAGAACGTTTCCAGATGCCCGTCAGCGCAAGGCAACAAACGGAGCATCAAGCACAACCGTGTATCACTTGAGCTTGTCGTACTCTTCGTCCGTCACCGGTTCGAGCCATTCGTTTGAGGTCTCCTCACCGGGTATCTCGAATGCCAGATGAGCGAACCAGCTGTCAGCGGCAGCCCCGTGCCAGTGCTTCACGCCCGCAGGGATATGGATGACCGTGCCGGGCAGTATTTCCACTGCGGGCTTGCCCTCTTCCTGATACCAGCCGCGTCCGGCAACGCCGATGAGCATCTGCCCGCCGCCCTCCGTGGCATGATGAATATGCCAGTTGTTGCGGCAACGCGGCTCAAAAGTGACATTTGACACGCTCACCTGCTCTCGCGAAATCGGGGCGAGGTAGCTGTTGCCTGTGAAGTATTGCGCGTATGCAGTGTTCGGTTCGCCGACAGGGAAAATCATACCGCGCTGGAATGTAGCCCTGGCATCATCGCCGACCGTGTCGTCAGCCCATACGTCCTTTGCCAGATTGAACGCCGCCCATGCCTTCGGCCACCCGGCATAGAAGCCTATGTGGGTGATAATCTCCGCTATCTCAGTGCGGGTTATGCCGTTTTTCTTCGCCGACTGGAGATGGAATTTGAGCGAACTGTCCGTGATGCCCTGGCTGATAAGCGATGTGACAGTCACCAGACTGCGGTCGCGCAGCCCGAGTTTGTCGGTGCGGCTCCACACTTCGCCGAAAAGCACATCGTCATTGAGTTCCGCAAATTTGGGAGCGAACTCGCCAAGCTGGTCGCGCCCTGCCGTCTGTACAATCTTTTCCTGTGCCATAACATTAAACGTTAAGATACTGAATAGTGAAATTAAAAGGATTCTGTCCATAACCGTGTTACATAATAATATAGAGTTAGTTGTATTGTCAGCACTGCCGTACGGCATCATGCCCGCCGCATACAGTCCTGATGTAAAGCCTCGGCAATCCGGCATTGACGCGGGAACTGCCCGCCACGTTCTTTACGCTTACAAAGGTAGTGCGGGACACGTCACACGGCGGTAGACATATTACTGATTATACTACCCTTTTTACTGATATGCGGCACATCGTTCCGATGGAGGCTGTGAGCCTGACCGGACAGAAAAGAAAAGCGCAGCCCGCCGTCAATCCGGCAGGCCGCGCCATATCTTATAAAATACGTTCCAACACAGACGGTCAGCGGCGGCGCATCTTCGGCGGCCTCATGCCCTGCTTCTGCACCATGCGCATCATCTTCTGCATATCGGTGAACTGCTTCAGCAGGCGGTTGACCTCCACCATGCTGCGGCCAGACCCCTTGGATATGCGGTTCTTGCGGCTGCCGTTGAGTATGGCGGGGTTAGTGCGCTCCTCCTCCGTCATGGACTGGATTATGGCCTCGATGCCCTTGAACGAATTGTCGTCTATATCGATATCCTTTATCGCCTTGCCCACTCCGGGTATCATCGAGGCGAGCTCCTTGATGTTACCCATCTTCTTTATCTGCTGTATCTGCGTGTAGAAGTCGTTGAAATCGAACTGGTTCTTGGCTATCTTGCGCGAGAGCTTGCGCGCCTCCTCCTCGTCAAACTGCTCCTGCGCACGCTCCACGAGCGACACGATGTCACCCATGCCGAGTATGCGGTCGGCCATACGCGCAGGATGGAACAGGTCTATTGCCTCCATCTTCTCGCCTGTACCGACAAACTTGATGGGCTTCTCCACGACAGAGCGTATCGAGAGAGCCGCACCGCCGCGCGTGTCGCCGTCGAGCTTCGTCAGCACAACGCCCGTGAAATCCAGCCTGTCGTTGAACTCCTTGGCCGTATTCACAGCGTCCTGGCCGGTCATGGAGTCCACGACAAAGAGTATCTCCTGCGGACTGATGGCCGCCTTGATGGCCGCTATCTCCGTCATCATCTCCTCATCGACAGCCAGCCGGCCTGCCGTATCGACAATCACAATGTCCTTTCCCGTGCGCCGCGCCTCCGCTATGGCGTGCTGCGCTATCTCGACGGGATTCTTCGACTCCGGCTCCGAATAGACCGGCACATTAATCTGCTCACCCAGCACCTTCAACTGCTCTATGGCGGCGGGACGGTACACGTCGCACGCCACAAGGAGCGGGTTTCTGCCCTGCTTCGTGTGCAGCATATTGGCCAGCTTCCCGGAGAATGTGGTCTTACCCGAACCCTGCAAGCCCGACATGAGAATGACAGCCGGAGAACCCTTCGTATTGAGCGGCACATTTTCGCCGCCCATGAGCCGCGCCAGCTCATCATGCACTATCTTGACCATCATCTCCTGCGGCTTGACGGCCAGCAGCACATTCTGCCCCAACGCCTTGGCACGCACCTCGTCCGTAAACGACTTGGCCACCTTATAATTGACATCGGCATCCAGCAAAGCCTTGCGGACATCCTTCAATGTCTCGGCCACATTTATCTCTGTAATCTTCCCCTGACCTTTCAGTATCTTGAACGACCTCTCGAGGCGTTCGCTCAACGATTCAAACATACTCTATAAGTTACATCTTAATTCAGCATACAAAGATAGTGCAAACCATACACATAGGCAATACGGCGGAAAGTATAAAACCGCCGGAGACATCATGCGTTAATAAAGCACAAAAACACGTACTCTCGCCCTATCCTCACGCCATCCGCTCGCCCACACCTCCCATACCGTAGGACATTCACACCGGAACATCCCGCAGATTCATGACAAGAGAAATCCCCAGCAAGAAACAATCCGTTTTCGTGAAACCTCATGTTCTTGTGGCGCATGGGCTTCACCGCAGCAATACGGTGAAATCCTCGGATATACAGAAGTTCTTGGATGGCATCATGCCTCTTTTGCAGATTAATCGCATTCTGTCAGGTTTACTTGCAACTTATCGTTCATTGAAAATGAAATCAAGCCCGTACCGCCCGTATCTCGAGAACTTGCGGTCGGAGCTTATCAGCGGCACACGGTCTGCTATGGCCTGTGCTATTATAAGGCGGTCGTTCGGGTCGCGGTGGTCATCGAACAAAGGAAGCTCAGCGAGGGCAACAATATGCTTTTGCACCACTTGAACGACGGTTATGCCCAATTCCTCCAAGTTACGCAAAGCCACACGGGCAGCTTCCCGTATGTCTTTGCAGCCTGGCATACACACTTTGCCTATCTGTATCAGATGTACCAGCTCCGCGACACAGACCGTGCTTGTATACAGCACATTCCCATAGTCGAAAACCATAGTGCGTACATCGGCGCTAAGCTCATCACGGCGGAGCATATAGTAGACCAGTATGTTGGTGTCCAAATAAGCTCTCATTTCAGCACGGCCTTCATGTCGATGTACGTTTCTTCCTGTGGCTTCTCTTCCTGTGCAAGCACCCATCTGGCTGCCTTTGACAGTTTCTCTGGCGGAAGGGACTTGAGTTTTTCAACAAAAGCCTTCCAGTCCGTTTTCTTTTCTTCTTTTGTCATCTTTCTCTTCTCCATATCGCAATTGTCCTTATTGTATGTCCTCGTTTATATTATCCCTAATATCACCGAAATTTTTTACGAGAAAAATTTGGTCTCATCTGCTCTTAGTTTTTGAAGTGGCAACCATCTCATAATTGAAGAAATCCAGAAGCTGGTTCACTTTATCGAGACGCAGCGTCTCCTTCCCCTGTTCAAGGTCACGCACAAAGCGCAGACCCACGCCCGACTTCAGCGACAGCTCCTCTTGCGTCAGTCTATACTGCTTTCGCAGCATCTTGACCGTATCCGACAAATTATTCATAGCATTTATACCTTTCCCGTATGTCCGGCATACAAAGTTAATACAAATACCCGACATTATATCAGTAAGGGTATAATATATTTCCTCTCAGAGGCAATTATACCCGATACAATATAACACAATGCGGTTTGAGCCGCATCCAAGCCCAAAATTCCACAACCGCGTAAACCCAAATCGGTCATTAGACTTTGCGCTGATTTTTGAGTTTAGTAAAACGGACACTCTGCAAAACTCAATATGTCCTATTGCATAGCAAAAGGATACGCAGTAAAAAAACTGGCTTTCGAAAAGTTTCCGAAACGCTCTAATGACCGTTTTGGGTTAAAGGCATATCGGCAGTCGAAACACGTACTCTCGCCTTACCCTCCCCTTGCCTCCTCCTTATGAAACACGTACTCTCGCCCTATCCTCCCGCCATCCTCCAGCCCTCATCCCGCGTCCCTCAGGACATCCGCCCGCCACTATTGCACACTAACCGAAAAAAGTGTAATTTTGCACCCGATTTTTGAAACTCCGGGGACTGCGCATAAGTCGCGGCCCCGCAGCCATAGGCAAACAGATGCTACGCAAATACATAAAGCGGCCCGCCGCCATACGCTTCAGGCGATACAGCCATAAGGGCTATGCGGCGTTCGTGTCGATGCACCGCGAGGTGACCATCGGCACAGTGGCTTCCTACATCGCTGAGCGTCAGTTGCTGAAGGCTAAATCCGCTCACAGCGCGGACGTGTCCGTGCACAGAGATGAAAAGCTGACAGACCTTCTATGTGGGACTCAGGCGGAACATGACGAAACGGTCATCGATGCTGCTGTCGCGCTCGGTCTTGCCTCTTCTTTCGTTGCGGAAATACCGGCAGCGGCAGACTTTTCTGATCTTGAGTCTATATCTAAAAAAACCTATGAGGCGGTGCATGGACACAGGTTCATGCACCGCCTCTTCCGTTATGCGCGCTGCCGTACGGCAGATGCCCCCATTCGCCGCCGCACCTCATCAGCCGCACCCCGCCCGCTCTTGCTGACAAAACAGTCGCACACCATCCCCGGCCTCCGCCGCCATGGGCAGTGCCAACCCCACGTTAATCAACGCAAACCACTAAACCCCAATCGGCCATTAGACTTTGAGCTGATTCTGTGTTTATGGCGAGTAGATTTATATGCACTTTCCCGAAGGCATAGCGGGCTATGTCAAGGCAAAGTGCGTATTAAGATACCGCCATAAACCGGAAATCAGTCAAAGAGTTTATTTAGTATGACAGACACTCTGCAAAACGCAAAATATCCTATTGCATATTATATGGTAAAATAACTGATTTTCGGAAATTTTTCCAAACGCTCTAATGACCGTTTGGGGTTAATACATATAACAATGAAAACAAGACTATTCCCCCTGCTGGCCGCCCTCTTTCTCGCGGCAGCACAACCGCTCCGCGCTGTAAACGACACCGTTCCCCCCGCCCTCTCCGGCGAAATCGGTGAGGTACAGGTGACCGGCAGCCGCACCGCCAAAGTCGCGTCGGACAGACTGCGCGTGATAACCACACTCAGCCGCAGCGACATCCGCGCCCTCCCCGCGCAGAACCTTCAGGAACTGCTCGACTACCTGCCGGGCATCGACATCCGCACACGCGGCGCGAACGGCGTGCAGGCCGACATCTCCATGCGCGGCGGCACATTCGACCAGACCATCGTCATGCTCAACGGCATAAACATCACCGAGACGCAGACCGGACACTTCAACTTCGACATCCCAGTCGACCTCTCCGCCGTGGACCGCATCGAGGTGCTGCAAGGGACATCGATGAGCATATTCGGCCTCTCCGCCTTCGCCGGGGCAATAAACATCATCACTGGCGAGAACGGCGACTGCACCACCGAAGCCGCCATCTCCGGCGGCGACCACGGCCTCCTCTCCGCCCGCCTCGGCACAAACCAGAACCTCGGCCCTTGGCGGCTCACCGCCTCCGCATCCTACAACGGCAGCAGCGGATATATGCACAACACCGACTACAGCTACGGCAACCTCTTCTTGCAGGCGCAATACGCCGACGAAAAAGCCGGACACTTCAACCTCCAGCTTGGCGGCCAGCTGAAAGACTACGGCGCGAACTCTTTCTACTCTCTCGCCTACCCCGACCAGTTCGAGTCCACGAAGACCCTCCTCGCCTCCCTCTCTTGGGACAGGCGCATCGGCAGCTTCGTCCTCAGCGCGTCCGCCTACGCCCGCATCCATCAGGACCGCTATGAGCTGTACCGCGACTTCGTCGGCGCACCCGCCTCCTACACCTCGCACAACCACCACATCACCACCACGGCGGGCATCAACTTCAAGGGCGCGTGGTACAGTGCCGTGGGCAAGACCTCCGTCGGCATCGAGCTGCGCGACGAGCATATCCTCTCGAACGTCCTCGGCTCTCCCCTCGCCTCCCCGCGCCATGTCCCCTTTCAGCCCGACAGCGTCCTCTTCACCAAGGCCAAGAACCGCCTTAACGTCAATTACTTCGCTGAGCAAAGCTTCTCCTTCGGACGCTTCTCCGCCTCCCTCGGCTTCGCGGGCAACTACAACACCATGTTCCGCCACAACTATGCCTACGGCGCGAACCTCTCCTACGCCTTCGCCCCCGGCGGCAACATCTCCGCCTCGGTCAACCGCGCCCTGCGCCTCCCCACCTTCCTCGACCTCTACTACGAGAGCCCCGTCCAGATAGCCAACCCCGACCTCCTGCCGGAAAAGAGCCTCACCGCCGAACTCTCCCTGCGCTACTCCCTCCGTGGCCTCCGAGCCTCCCTCTCCGCCTACTACCGCGTCGGCCATGACATAATCGACTGGGTGAAACGCCCCGACGAGACCCAGTGGCACAGCATGAACCACAGCCGCGTGGACGCTATGGGCGGCGAAGCCTCCCTCGGCTACTCCTACGGCTACTGGCTCAAGGACATCTCCGCCACCTACTCCTTCTGCCACATGGACAAGGACGCGGGCGCATACATAAGCAAATACGCCCTCGACTACCTGCGCCACAAATTCGTCCTCTCCCTCTCCCACGGCATCTGGCGCGGCTTCGGCGCGTCGTGGACTCTCTCCTACCAGCAGCGTGCCGGCTCTTACACTGACCGCGACGGCCTCCTCTGCACCTACTCGCCCGTCTGGCTTCTCGACGGCCGCGTCTACTGGCAGGGCAGCCGCTGCACCCTCTACGTCGAAGCCTCCAACATCACTGATGCCCGCTACTACGACTACGGCGGCATCCTCCAGCCCGGCATCTGGGCCAAAGGCGGCATCGAGGTCTCCATCTGACCCTCCTCAGCCCCATCCCGCACAAAAAACCGCCTCTCAGGACATCATTCCCTGAGAGGCGGTCATATTTCATAACACGCGCCCGCCTTTACCCCTAACTCACCATTATCCGTATCGTCCGTACTGCTCTTGCTCCTTACCAGCCTCACTCCTCCTCAGCATAGCTGCTCTTATATGACTCATTAACAAACCGTAGACTTCAGGAAAATATCTGGGTCAGTAACAAGCCGCCCCTTCTTTATATAAAAAGGCATAGACATCTTCCAGGGGCTAAAGAAATAGAACAAATTATCTCTCATTGATTTTATGCTTAAAACCAACACATTTACAATTATCAATGATAAAAAGAACGAATAACCTCCCGGTTCATGTGAATTTTCACCTCCAAACAAACCATTTAATGCATTCTCCACATCACAGGCAATCATCTCCAAATATTCCATGACATTTGACGACTCCCCATCAAAACCAAACATTTCAAACACTAAAGAAAATGTCAGCCAAAGAAAAAAACATATCAACCACACTACTGGCAAACAAAGAAATGCTCCAATTATACAAAAAAGACAATAAAACCCCATCATCACTAAATACAGATTCAACATCTCTGCTATATATTTAAACTTAAATACCAATCTTCTTTTTACTCGGTACAAACCAGTATCATCATACATATATAGTCTATCCTCAGCATTATTCGCATTCTGTCTATCTTCATATCCTAGCACAAAGCTCTTTTTCCTTTGCTCGTGAAAATTCACACACTCGGAAATATTATCGCAATTTCTACCAAAAATAGTTTTAGTAATCTCTCGCAAATGATTATTTTCAAATTTTCCGCAGGAATACTTTCCATGGCTCTTTACTATCGTAGCTGTCCCATTTATTATTTCAGATGAAACCCAATCATAAAATCCCGATATTCTTTTCCCCGTGGCATCGACATACCAGTAACTCTCAGAGCGGATATAACGGTCATCTTCATAATATTCTTCATGAACAACGAATATATTATCCATATAATCCGAATTACCGCATGACACATTTCGCACACGTTCTCTCACTTGCTTCCTCTCTTTCTTAATCTCCTTCTTTTGCGCCACCGTTACCTCGGGTGCTTTCACTGTCTGTTCGGACTTTCTTTCTTCCGTTCCTCCATGTCCGTTTTCCCAATGCGCTTTCTTTGCCACAGAATTGCTGTCGCCGGCCGTATCCTCATCATCTATCTTTCCCCATACGGCATTCTGTTCTATATTCCCCATTCCGCTCAGTTCCACCTTCGTCCCGCAGTTGGGGCAATACTTTGTGCCTTCGGACAGTTGGAATCCGCACTCTTTGCAGTACATGACTATCTCCTTTTTATTGGTAATTCGTTATATATTCTCTCTTTCAGTTTCAGTAGTTCGCCGTAGTTTCCCTTGTTCTGTGTCACGGCTTGGAACAGTTCCGTTGCCTTTGCTATAGCCCCTCTCTCCTGAAACCTGTCCGGATGACAGACCGTTTTCAGCTCATCGTACAACTCCTTTGCATGAAATGCGCTTGACACTATGTTGTCAAAATCTATCCGCTCCCCGAGTATCTTCCTCTTCTCCATGCGGATCTCCCTCTTACGCGCAAAGTATCGCAGCACCCTTTTTATGACTTTCATCTGAGCATGAATCCTATGTTGGTGAAATTCTTTATCGCCCACTTTACTCTCTTCTCCCCGACTATATCCTCCACCATCAGTGTATCATATCCAAGGACAAACAGTCTTCGCGTAAGCAATTGGTTTGATAGTATAACCGTTCCGATATATAGCATCTCCTCTTTCGTCAGTGCCCTCCCCGCCGTAGCCCTTATGCAGAACCCTGTCCTGAGCAGAATGCTCGAACATTCATGGCTGTACGATGGGTCTCCTTTTTTCGTCATCGCCTCAAGCAGCGTAGACACCGAAAGCCCCGTGAACGAGTCCCTTGCCGAACGGTTAAAGTCGTTTATCAGCCTGTCACGTGCCGACAAATCCTTGAACCAGTTTATTATCCTATTCCAGAAAGCCATATTTTATCTCTTCGTTTTAATAAGTTTCTCTACAAAAGGCCAAAACAAATCTTTCCGCATCTTTCCGCCCATAGTTGTAACCATACATCTATACAAAGAACCCTGCCTTTCGATAAGACAGGGCTCAGGTTAGACTTCATATATTACTTTTTATCGTTCTTTGTTACATCGGTTGCAGGTAAACATACTGGTATTGAGAATCTAACTCTATTTTCATTCACTTTCACTCCACTTTCTGATGTATTTTCTTCTCTCATAACGTTTCCATCTGAGTCAATAGCAACATCCATCTCGATCAATTGTACCCTGCGTTGTATACTATATTGTTCAGGCTTGGCAGGGATAGCGAAATCTCCTCCTGCCCCTTGCGTAATGTTTGGATTCACTATTACCACATCACCTTTTATTTTTTCATTCTTTTTACATTTTTCAATTGCATCCAACACACCTAATGAAATTTGTTCAATAACACTGCCTACAAAGTCTTTGAGTTCCATAAATACTTGCTTTTAAATAATTAAACATATTCTACATACACGTCTCGTCATAACTGTATCAAGACACCGCAAAGATAATTACATTTCTGTTGTCATATTCAAAAAAAAAAAACGATTACTAAATACGCATAATCATCCGACCCCAACCATCTCATAATGACACATTCTCTCGCCTGACCGTCCCTCCTGCCAGCTTCCGTCCGAACACCGTCCCTTATCCCCCCCAGACCAACCTCGCCCGCCGCCGCTCTGCATTGCCACTCCACCCTCAAATCAAAATATAAGTTAAAAACACATACTCTCGCCTTTCCTCCTCCTTACCCTCTCCTTATGAAACACGTACCCTCAAGCCATCCCCGCCCTCCCCTCAAAAAACAAACCTCACCTCATCTCTTTGCTTTTCGCCCGCAAAGTTGTAACTTTGCCCCATCAAACCCGCTTCAGGACAAACTTAAAAACCAAATACATCATGAACATCACAGACAGATTTCTCAAGTATGTCAGTTTCGCCACGACATCTGACGAGAACACAGGCCTCACGCCCAGCACGCCCGGGCAGATGGTCTTCGCAAAATATCTGGTAGAGGAGCTGCAGTCCATCGGTATGCAGGAGGTCACCATCGACCGCAACGGCTACGTCATGGCCACACTCCCCGCCACAACCGACGAAAAACTGCCCGTCATCGGCTTCATTGCCCACCTCGACACATCCCCCGACATGAAAGGCAAGAACGTCCGCCCGCGCACGGTGCGCTACGAGGGCGGCGACATCGTCCTCGACCCCAAGGAGAACATCATCCTCAGCGTGGAGCAGTTCCCCGAACTCGCGCAATATAAAGGGCAGGACATCATCGTCACCGACGGCCACACCCTCCTCGGCGCGGACGACAAGGCCGGCATAGCCGAAATCGTCACCGCTATGGAATACTTCATCGCCCATCCGGAAATCAAACACGGCAAAATCCGCGTCGCCTTCAACCCCGACGAGGAGATCGGACAGGGCGCACACCACTTCGATGTAGCGCAGTTCGGCGCGGACTGGGGATACACCATGGACGGCGGCGAGATAGGCGAACTCGAATACGAGAACTTCAACGCCGCAGGCGCGAAAATCACATTCCGTGGACGCAACGTCCACCCCGGCTCGGCCAAGCACAAGATGCTCAACTCCATGCGCATAGCGCACCAGTACGCATCCATGCTCCCGCGCCACGAGACCCCGGAGCACACAGAGGGCTACGAAGGCTTCTACCACCTCGTCGGCATGAACGGCACAGTCGAGGAATCCACGCTCACATACATCATCCGCGACCACGACCGCGCACGCTTCGAGAGCCGCAAGCGCGAGATGGAGCACCTCGCCAACAAGATAAACGCCGAGTTCGGCCCCGGCACTGCCACGATAGAAATCCGTGACCAGTATTACAACATGCGCGAGAAGATAGAGCCGGTGATGCACATCATCGACCTCGCCTCCGCCGCCATGGAACGTGCCGGCGTGAAGCCCAAGGTACAGCCCATACGCGGCGGCACGGACGGTGCGCAGCTCTCTTTCAAGGGACTGCCCTGCCCCAACATCTTCGCCGGCGGCCACAACTTCCATGGACGCTTCGAGTACCTCCCCGTGCGCTCCATGGAGAAAGCCTGCGAGGTGATAATCAATATAGTCACTATGGTAAAAGCCAACTAAAAGACAATTAACACAATAACATTCTTAACATGAAAACTACACCATTTACAGACATCCACATCGCGCTGGGTGCCAAGATGCACGAATTTGCAGGGTACAATATGCCTATCGAATACACGACAGGCATCAATGACGAGCACATGAACGTCGTGAACAACGTCGGCGTGTTCGATGTCTCCCACATGGGCGAGTTCTGGGTACGCGGGCCTAAGGCTAAGCAGTTCCTCCAGAGGCTCTGCAGCAACAACATCGCATCGCTCATCGACGGACAGGCTCAGTACAACTGCTTCCCCAACGGCAAAGGCGGCATCGTGGACGACCTCATCGTCTACCACTACAACGATGAGAAATATCTTCTCGTGGTCAATGCGGCCAACATCGACAAGGACTGGGCGTGGGTCAACGCCAACAACGCCGAGGGCGTGGAACTCGAGAACGCCAGCGACCACGTCGCTCAGCTCGCCGTACAAGGCCCGAAAGCGATACTCGCGCTCCAGAAACTTACTGACATCAACCTCAGCGAGATAAAATACTACCACTTCGAGGTAGGCCGTTTCGCCGGAGTGGACGACGTTATCATCTCCGCCACAGGCTACACCGGAGCGGGCGGATTTGAGCTATACTTCAACCCCCAGTTCGGCAAACAGATATGGGACGCTGTATTCGAGGCAGGTGCTGAGTTCGGCATCAAGCCCGCAGGTCTCGGCGCACGCGATTCGCTCCGCCTCGAGATGGGCTTCTGCCTCTACGGCCACGAAATCAACGACACCACATCGCCCATCGAGGCCGGTCTCGGATGGATAACCAAGCCCGCCGAGGGCAAGAACCTCATCGACGGCGACCTCTACGTGCGCCAGCGTGCCGAGGGCACAGCCCGCAAGCTCGTAGGCTTTGAGCTTCAGGAGCGCGGCATACCCCGTGCGGAATACACCATCACCGACGGCCACGGCAAGGCGATAGGCACAGTCACATCCGGCTGTATGTCCCCCTGCCGCAAGATAGGCATCGGCATGGGCTACGTTGAGAGTGCCTACTCCAAAGTCGGCACAGAGATCGGCATCCAGATCCGCAGCAAAGAAATCAAGGCCATCGTTGTCCGCCCGCCCTTCAGGAAATAAAATTCCCCCGCTGACGGAACAACCAAAGCTAAATAGGCCGTGCAGAGTATTTCTGCACGGCCTGTTTTGTACTATGATAAAAAAAGGGTTAGCCTGTTGTCAGGCTAACCCAAAAGAAAGGCTTTCAGAAGCCGCCGCGCATCAGCGCACGACTATCTTGCCCTGGTAGACATTGCCTTTGGCATCGGTGATGCGTACCATATAGACTCCCGACGTGTAGAGGCCGGAGATGAAGAGCTTGCCGTATCCGGGCGTGTAGTCCTGCAAAACCGCACCAGTCGAGGAGAATACCTGTACGCGTATCTCCTTCATGTCGTTGAATCCGAGGTCGAGCATGACCTCTACCCTGCCGCCCGGCTCTATCGGGTTCGGGCTGAGGATGAGGCTATGCACGCGCACACCGTCAATACCGTCTTCGACAGGCTCACCCACAGTGAGAGTGAGGTTCACAACAGAGTCGCAGCCCTCGACAGTCCCCAATGTTGCCGTCCGCTCCACAACTTCAAACGAGCCGTCGTTAGTATAGCTTTGTCCATCGAACACATAGGTCTCCCCGTCACAGAGATAGATGGTAGTATCGACAGTAATCGGGTCATTGACGAAGAGCGCAAGCGTCACGATGGAGTCGCAGTCGGTGGACGCGGCATCGGTCGTGAAGTCGAAGAAGCCAGCCTCGGTGTATGTCGTACCGTTCCATACAAGTTCACCTCCAGCACATATCGTATCGTGTACAGTGTCACGTATGGCTGGTATCACATTGAGGGTCAATGTGAACACAGAATCGCATCCGCCAGTGGAGACAGTCTTTGCCTTGTAGCTGTCCGCCACGGTCAGGCCGGAGAAGCCAAAGCCGTCGTATGCGCGGCCTTCGCAGATAGTAGCCTCATCAGCAGCCTCTATCGGAGCTGATACATTGATTGTCAGGTTGTAAACCGTATCCGGTATCTCCTCACGCATCAGCACAAGGTCAGAGAACTCGTTAGTCCCTACCTCGAGGTTGTCACTCGTGACGGTGAAGATGTCCGAATAGTAGTCCTCCAGCCAGCAGCGGCTGACAGCATCGTCCTCCTCCCTGTACCAGTTCAGATGCACATTATCGAGGTGGAGGTCAAGAGCCTGCTTGTCTGCGGGTTCGTTCTCGTCAGTACCCAAGAAGCCAATCTTCAGGCGGTTGCCCTTGATGTTATCGAGAGGTATGCGGTATTGACGGCCATTGCCTGAGGGGATGGAGTCGAAGAGATAATCACCGCCGACGTTGCGCCATACGGTAGTGTTCTCCTCACGCCATGTCTCGCCGCCGTCATCGGAGACAACCACATAAACGGCCAGTCCGGTATTGCCGCGCTTGCTCTCATCAAGAGGCTGAGCCGAACCTGTCTGGGTCACGGCAAGGTCAAAGACGAGGTGAACATCTGTCTTGTCGCCGATGTTGATTACCGGGGTGAATATCCAATGAATGTCGGAGAGCATCGGGTTACCGGTATAGCTAACCACATAGTGCGGGCTGCCGCCGAAGGCATTGGCCGATGTACGGTGCCAGTAGTTCTCGTCGTCTACTTCCATCGGGAAATCAGTTCCGGCATAGAGAGCCTCCGGAGTACAGAATACGCCGCGATACCAGTTGTCCGGCTTGGTCTTGTTCTCGGAGAACTCCTCATCGAACGAGAGCGCATAGTCCGTATAGAACGATGTGATGTTAGAGCGGCCGCTCTTCTCCCACTCGCTGCAAATCTTCTCGACAGTGAGCCAGTAGTTTGTGCCGGGCTGGAGTCCGTCAATCACACCTTCGGTCGAGGAGAGAGTGTCGAGAAGAGCCGTATCGGCCATAGCCTCATCAGTGGAGACAAGCACCTCCCAAAGGTCATCGCCGGAAAGCACACCCTCGTGCGCGAACGACACCTTGACGCTTGTCGCGCCATTCTCTGAAATTTTCACATCCTGCGGCACGGGGCAAAGCTCAAGAGGCTCGATTGCCACGTCATCGATGAACATCTGGTTACGCATCTTGCCATAGGAGTTGCCGTCATTGAGTATGGCGACATAGCGTCCCGATGCACCGGCGAGGGATACGGTCATCCTCACCCAGTAGTCATAGCCGTTCTTGTCATCGGAAAGGACATCGCCTATGACATCGTAAGGATAACGGCAAACCTTGATAGGCACAAAGGTCTCAGGCTTGTATGGGTCAGTCATAGTGCCGACAGTGACGCTGCGTCCGTGGCTATCCCACAAACTGCTCGGCTTCGGCACATTGCCAGCCACGCTCTCACTGTGATAGAACGGACGCATCCAGAAAGAGATCTGCATATCGTCCATGCTTTCATCTGCACCAACCATCGGGAATACGAGATAGCCGCCGAACTTCCAGTTCCAATCAGAACCGTCACTGCCTATACAGATGACGGATTTGCCTGTGCGGGCATAGACCGTACCGCTCAAATCGTTGTTCGACTGAATGCGAGGCGCACGGTCCATAGAGCCGTCCACATTGCCTGCCTCGAAGCACTGCGGGAGAGTTAGACCCTCTTCAGTGGTGTACCAGCCTTCGGACTCCTCGAAGCCGAAAGTTGTGCCGATGGACATACCCTCACACGGGAGTTTCACCTCGAGAGGAGAAGACCAGTCGCTTGTGCCGCTCTCGCAGACTGTACGCACATAGACGTAGTATGTAGCCCATGCCGTGAGGTCATTGATAACGCCACGCGGCTCAGTGAAATTGCCGCTGCCGGCCACATTCACATCGGGCGAAGGCTCTGTCTGACCATCACCGAGAGTGACAAACTGCACATCGTAAGAGACAGCACCGGGCTGTGCAGTCCATGTTATCTCCGCGCTCTCGGAAGTAAGCTCCCCTGCCACCACATCCACGGGACGAGTGCAAGAGCTGAAGCCTATCTCGAGATTGTCTATCGCGGCAGAGGGCGATGTAATAGCGTCACTATAACCATTGTCCATACCCAACAGCACGACAAGGTTGTACGTCCCCTCCTGCTCAGGTGTGATGCTGAAATAGTCGGAGGTATGAACCCACGCATTGTCGGGATACTGCTCCTTATCACGCTGGTACATGGTCAGACCCTGAATATGGTTACCATCATTGTCCCGGCCTTCTATCTGTATCCACTCGGGCGGCTGCTGGGTACGGGTGATGGAATAAGCCGTACCGTTGGCCATAGTCACCATGTTGGAAGCATCGGTGAATGTGACGGATACGGGCAGTATGCCCACACGCATACAATCTACAGTATTGTTACGCGCAGCAGGGTCAATCAGCCAATCGTAGTCCACTGTGTATTCGCCTGCGGAGAGACGGATGGTGCGGTATGCCCAAATGTATGTGGCAGTCGCGTCACGATAGGACGCTGTCAGACCGTTGTCGAGGGAGACATAGAGCGCACCGTCGTTGCCGATGGCATCGCCGATGACCCATTTGTTCTCCTGCACGCCGTTCTTGAACGCCCAGCGGGCATTCTCATCGCGGTTAGAGAAGTCGCCGCCCTGCTCCGCGCCGTAGGGATAGGAGTCGATAGGTGCAGCGGTAGTGGTCACCGTGAGCGGGCCGCCCCAGTTGCTCACACTGCCCTCACCACAAATGGAGCGGACATAGAAGTCGTAATCAGTCTGAGGCTCAAGACCCTCAGCGGCGAACGACTTTTCAGTCACGGTCTGAGGCTCTTTCTTCTCAGGCTTGAAGCCGGATGTGCCGTAAACAACTTCCCATTGCGCGGCCTCGCCAAGCTCCTCGAAGGAGATCTCTATGCGGGAGTCGGAAATGTCCTTTACTGCAAGGTAGTCCGGCTTAGGACAAGTCGGCACTTCCTCAATATATACATCGTCAACATACCATCCGCCAGTGCTGTAGCCGATGCCATAGCTCTTGAACGCCACACGCTTACTGTTCCCCGTATACTGGTCGAACTTGATGCAGTAGCGCGTGTAGGACGCGGGCGAACCGTCTATCGTATCAACCGGCACGAATGTCGAGTCGATAGCCGCACCGTCAGTCACATCCTCAACAACGCCGACTATGAGGCCGTTGGCGGCAGTGCGTGCGAAGAAAGTCACCTGACACGAAGAGAGGCTCTCCACATCGAGTTCCGGTGTGACGGCGTATGACGGATAGATGTTATAAGCATACATATAGAGCGCATTGCCGGTGCGCCCGCCATTGATGATGTGCGGATAACGGTCTTCCTGCGAAGTGCGGTGGTGATAGTTAATCCAGCAGTCAGGATGACAGTACTCGCCTATGATGCTCGTGCCGTCAAAGTTCTCGGAGAACGGCAACGAGACAACCGGCGCACAGTCGGTCTTCATGCGTACAACGGTAGACCAACGGCTAAGACCGTCGCCACAAGTAGAGGCGATGTAGAAGTAGTAGTCCGTCGCGCCGTCAAGGTCATTGACCGTATAACGAGTGGCGTTGACGCCGGGAATGGTGACAATATCCACATCGTCAGGCACGGATGTCCCGGCAAGCTCCTCCTCGGTCAGCTGACGCGTGGAGTACTTTATCGTGTACGGAGCAGTGCCGGCACGCCATGAGAGGACAATGTTGTCATAGCTGATGTCACCCTCGATGGCCGTAGGCGACGGACATTCGTCAATCGGCGTAACCTGCACATCGTCGATATAGAAATAGTTCGCGTCGGTAAAGCTGGAGTAGAACATCACATACTTGCCGTTCTCCTCATATACCACATCCTCGTACTCATCGAAGCGGACGGTGTAAGGCATCTCCTCGGGATAGCCAGTCACAGTGGCAATAGGCACGAACTTGGAAATGTCACTCGGGTCGGAAGCCACACCAACGGTGAGCTGGCGCGCATAGCCGTCCTTGCAGTAATCGGGCGGCACCTGTCCCCAGAATGTAACCTCATAGCCGCGAATGTCTTCAATGTCAAATTCCGGCGATATGGCATAAGCCTGATTTGAACCCTCGGCAGATGCAAGCTGTAGCGACGTGTTGCCGCTGCGGCTGTAAGCACCGGAACAGAAAGGCACATAGGCCGCCACCTCGCGCTGGCCGTTGCCCACAGTCCAGCAGGAGGGGTATGAACCCTCACCGTTGCCGTATTCATCGAAATTCTCCACGCCTATCACTTCCGGAGCCATCGGGTCGCAGGCCGTGCGGAAAACGCCCGGCTCATAAGGCCAAACGCCGACACCAGAACCACCGCAGTTTGTGCGGATGTAGACATAGTACTGAGTGTTGGTCGTCAGTTTGTCCGTACGGAAACGGCGTTCTGCTCCGGAGGTGAGTGTTATGGTCTCAGCCACGGGTATTCCCTCAGTCGGGCCGGCAGTGAGAGCCTCCTCACGCGCCAGCTCGTTCAAAATAGTAGTCGAAATGATAACATCGTAGCTGTCCGCGCTGTTGTCCATCCAGCGGATCGAGGCATAGGTCGGCCTTATGGTGTCGGCCTCTATATCTTCCACTTGCAGGCAGCCATTGTTCTTCGTGATGATAAGGCTGTCAATGTAGAACTCCTCGAAATCATCATAGAGAGACTCGCCCGTGTACTGCGTATAGTGCGGCAGGTCAGAGAGGATACAGATGTATCCGCCGTCACCCTTGTAGGCAGAAAGCGGACGTATGTGTTCCTCCCAAGGCGACTGGACAGGCCACTTGTTGAGGTCAATGCTGCGCGATTTGGCCGTGGTTACAAGCTCGAATGTGCTGAGGTTCGGGTCGTCCGGGTCGGTCACAACGCCGATGAGCAGCTCGGGAGACTCGCTCTGCATGGCCTTCATCTGGAACGAAACAACAAGGCTGTCAATCGGGACGGCGAACTTCGGCAGAATGATGTAACTGCGGTAATTGGAGGCACTCTCCATGTACATGGAAGCCAGTTTGAGCGATGCCTCGCCTTTCTGATAGTTGTAACCCTCAACAGGGAATACATACGTGGTGTTTATATTAGGCAACCAACCGCCGCTCACGTTACTCATGTCAGTCGTGATGCACGGCACGGGGAAATTACGGTCAGTCGCTGCCTTATACTCATCGAAATCAAGGTAGTACGGCACAGGGGTCTGCTCCGAACAGAGCGTGGAGAAAGAACCGGCGGTCACCCACGCGCCGTAGAAGTCACCGCACACGGAACGCACATAGTAATAGTAGACCATCCCGTTAGGCTGAAGATTATCCACAAGCTGTTCGGGTGCGCCCTCCACGGTGTACTTCTTGTGGAAGTACGGATATGTCGTGCTCGAAAGCGAGTCGTAAGGCACTTCGTGGTCAGCCACGGTGAGTTCCCATTTCTCCACTCCGTTGGCATTCCACTTAATCGTGGCAGAGAACTCGTCAGGCTCAGCGGAGAAGCCGTCAGGCTCGGCACAGTCGGACACTTCCTCGAAAGAGAGGTTGTCGAGATAGAGGTATTGCATCCCGGTAGTACCGGCTTTCTTGCCGATGCGAATGGCGAAGAATACGCCCTTTTCAAGGCCGCCTATGGGCAGTACCTCACGCACCCACTTGTCAGAAGAGGTGAGGGTACGCAGCTCTGTAAACGACCCTTCGGGGTTATTGGCATCGGAGACCATGCCGAAAGTGCAGTCTGTCTTGTAATGCCAGAAGACGGCACGGAGGCTCTTGCCCGCTGAAGGCGCGGGCAGTTCGGGGAATATGGCATAGACATACTGGTCGGTCTGAACCGTTCCTAATTCTGAACCGCTACCGCAGCAATAGAGAATATACGGCGATGTAAACTCGTTATAGCTGTCTTCGCCCTGGCTCTTTATACCGAGGTTGCCATAATGCGGATTTGCCACCATGATACCGACAGGGAGGCGGTAGGTACTGATGCTATACGAACCCTGCATGGAGTATGTATAATAGTCCGACTCCACGGCGGCACTGTACTCGAAGTCGAAAGTGTCGGGCAGCTCCTCAAGGGCGATGCGTGCGGGCATCTGTATCTCCATGGGGTTACTCCACTCGCTCTCGCAAGGCACTGAGGCATCCTTGACACGCACGTAGACATAATAGGTCTCCCACGGGGTGAGTCCGGAGATAGTGGCAGTCTCGCCAGTCGCATCTTTCTCGTATATGAAAGCCTCTTCGGGTTTCAGTTCATCGGTAGCCACGCTATCCTGTGAGACAACCACTTCGGCAGAGGTCTTGCCGTGGCCGTTCCAAGAGACGGTTATGTCCGACGCGGACGGGATGGAGACCTCCACCTCAGTAGGCTTCTGGCATGGGGGCGTATAGACTATCTCAAGGTCATCAAGCATGAAGAAGTTCTTGTCCGGGAAATTGGAGCGGAAAGCTATGTATGTGCCCTCGCCCTCATACTTCTCAAACGTTATGATGAACTCCTCCATCTCACCCATGCCCTTCAGCTCCACAGTGTCCATCGGGACGAAAGTAGATATCTCGCGGCGGTCGGTCATGATGCCGACAATGAGGCGGGATGAATAGTCCCACGAAGAGCGTTTGCTCCAAAAAGATACCTGCACGTCCTTCATGGACTTGTCCTCTGCGAACGAAAGTTCGGGCGTAACGACATAGACATCGGCATTGGCAGGGAGGAAACTGTTGCCATACGTTCCGAGGTCATAACTGTAAGCGTAGTTTATAGCCCCGGCGAAAGCCAGCGCGGGAGAGCAGTCGGCTGTCCATTTGCAGAGGTTGTTGGCCAATACGCCTGTGGAGACACCGGGTGCGGTCGCGCCGTCAGAGGCGGAGTACCACCAGCCGGGCTGGGCATAGTTGTAGCCCTGCGTCAGGGGGAAATTGAAGTTTTCACTATACGGC
>JADIMV010000128.1 GCA_017694515.1 Candidatus Aphodosoma intestinipullorum | reverse complement strand
GCTAATAAAAACAAATCTCTCATAAACCAAAGTGGATAATCAATTGGTTTTCCTGTACTACCCCACAGAAAAATATCAACTATATCAAATAAATTACCGTCTGTATATCTTTCTACCAAACGACCCGTAGACACTAAATATATGACATAAACCAAATAAAACAATAAATTCCAAAGAACGTAAGGGAGTAATATGGATTTAAGTCTTCTGTACAACTTCTGCTTATATGCAATCCAATCATACTTCCTCACATTAACAAAAAACAAATATCCTGATATAATTGCAAAGAGTGGAACAGATATCCGCCCCAAAATATCGGAAAATAAACGAAAGATATACCAATTGATATTTCCCATATATACACCAGAACACTCCATAATTCTCAGATGGATCAATACTATCCCACAAATAAGAGGAAATCTTATCCCCGCAATAATCTTAGATGTTACCTGATCCATTCTTGTCGATTTACAATAGAGTCATACACAGAAAAATATCGAGATGATATGTTTCTCCAATCAAACTTATCAACTAACGAAATACAATTTTCAGACAATCTACCATGATTACAAATAACCTTATTAATTTTTTCCGCTATATCATCTGGAGAATGAGGATCAACTGCATATCCAACTTCTCCATCGGCAAACTGACCATCAAAACCCTCTCCACATGAATAAATAACAGGTACGCCCTGTGACATAGCTTCTGCATAAACTAAACCAAAGGTCTCTCTAAGTGACGGGACAACCAAGACATCTGAACTTCTCAGATGACCAATGATTTTCTGAGGAGAAGAAAACGGAATATATTCAACATATTGGTGGCTCAATGCAAATTCAGCTATTTTGGAATCAAATATATTACCAATAACCTTCAAATGTACTTTTCTTCCTTGATTGTTTATTATATCACAAGCCTTAACCAAAACTGGGAGATTCTTCCGCTTGTCAATCCGACCGATAAAAATTACATTTACCGTATCTGATATTTTCTTATGCGATTCCCATTTATTTTCAATAAACAAAGGATCTATACCATTAGGAATTACTATCGACTTAGAGCTAACCAAAGCTCTATACTCATCTGGAATATATTTATTCTCAAGCACATTCCGCAATGTCGAAGATAAGAACACTACTATATCCGCACTACATAAAACTCTCAAGCCAAGTTTTCTTAGGTGAGGCATACGTCTAAAAAAAGTATAAACATCTGTACTTCTAACAGCAACAATGTACGGTATATCATATTTCCGCTTTAATCTATAAGCCATCCATCCATTCGAAAACAACGTATGAGCATGTATTATATCAATATTAAATTCAGACATAAGTTTACTTGCATCATTATATAAGAATTGCTGTTTGGGAAAAAACAACAATCTATCCATCACGGAAAACAATTTTGGACACACAAAAACATCTCGTTTAGTTATGTCCTCCGAAGTTACAATAGGATTTCGCTGTCGCGTCGAAACGTAAACAACATTAGTTATATCATAACTTGTTTCCAAATGATCAAACAATCTCGCATATAATGGAGACATAAGATAGTCTGCGGCTAATTGAAATACAGTCATAGTAGTGCAAATGGATCTATATTAAAACGTTCAATACAAAAATCGCGAACATTAGCAATTTGAATATCGTTATCTGAGTCTACGTTAAACGTAGACAACGACATATTATTCTTAATAATCACGGGCAGGTATAGAGAATAATAGTCTGTCTGTACTGTCGGCACTCCATTTAATAATTCTACTGCTTTTAGCCAAATATCATCCGCAGTCTTACAAAGACTCATAAAATATTCGGGACGCTGTATGGCTGAGGCAACAGAATTAGGAGGATATAAGACTCCACCAACTCCAATAGGCAATAAATTTCTCTTTGGAGTGGGAATCACAGAATTGACATAATCGTTTTTTTTCCATAATTTATATGGCTTCAATATATTATTTTCCATTATGATTTGTCTACTACAATTACAACATATCACATTGGGGAACCGCGTATTATATTTGACTAAACTCTCTATCAGGTGAGAATTATAAAATATATCATCATCAACAGTAACAAGAGTAGATGCCGGATATTCGTTTATTGCATAATAATATTTTTTATGCGATCTCAAATCTCCATCGCGTAACTCTATTTTCAATCCTCTACTTCTAAGAGCCAATAATCTTTTCGGTAGTTTACCAACAGAACTAAACTGATCTTTCGAGAGCCATAATATTATCGTATCAGGTTTATATGTTTGTCTCAATAATGTTTCTATTACAAGCCAAACTTTATTTATCCGTGCAGGAAATGACGTTAAAGAAACTATTATTCTATACTCGGGATTTTCTGATTGCATCAAACAATATTTCTCATTACGAGCCGACAATTTGAAATATACAGGCAATATCATATTTGACAAATTTCTGATTAGAAAACGAACAATAGAATCTATCCGTATATTTCTAAGAAATCTATTATACACCAAAGTCCGAGTGTATATACTATCTAGGAAATCAACCATAAGAATCAGCATTTTTAGGATTGCACCACTATAAGCCAAACTATTAACTTACGAAACGTATTCTTATACCAAGGTCTATTATTAGGAGCCTCAATATAACTCAAAAATGCCTTATGAGTAAAGCTTTGTGTTCGGACATATCTTAACCCACTGATAAAATCAAAAATATCATGATGCAGTAACGGAGCAAGCAAACCTTTTAAATATTGTCGGGACACATACATATAAAAATTCATTTCATACAATGGAAAAATCTTATTCGACACAAGAAAATCAAATATATACTGTGCTGCAGCAGAACGCTTCTTCCATCCTACATAATCAGTACTCCTACCAGCCGAACATATACCTATTCTGTGATAATAGAATACCTTACTAATAAATCCGACATTACGAGCGTTGTATACCGCTTCAATATTAAATATCAAATCTTCTGGAGATAACAGACAAGTATCAACAAAACGTACTTGATATTTATCAAGTAAATCTTTTTTATATATACAACTATGGACATTACAAAACCACGATGTGTTATTTTCTAGATTTCCACCACCTATCATATTTGACAGGCAATATTCCTTAAAATATTCAACATTAACAATAGGGACATTCCAACGGTTCTCGGTTCCTTCCTTATTAACTTCGCAAGTCAATGACATCACAATATCATGATTATTTCGTTTCGCATATAAATATAATTCTTCATACATCTCCAGCTTGCGGAAATCATCATGATCAGAAAAACCGATATACTCACCCTGAGCGACATCCAATCCTACATTACGACTATTACCAATATGTAGATTTGATTGATTACGTATAACTTTTATTCTATTATCCGTATCAGCATACTTCTGTACTACAACATCAGAACCATCAGTAGGGCAATCAAGTATAAAAATAAATTCTATATCTTGCAAAGTCTGTTTAACTAACGTAGATATACATTTATCCAAATACTGTCCTGCGTTATACACAGGTATAATTACAGAAACTTTTACCATACTCTATACAATTCTATTTGTTCCATAGTTTATATTATAGCGAAACACTAATGCCATAAACATCGAAAACAGGCAATAAAACATGACACTATAACTATAATACCTATAATAAAAAATTCCAAATATAGGTACAGAAATAAATATGAACAGCTTAATACACCAAGAAAAATCAACTTCGGATTGAAAATTTCCCTCTCTCAAAAAGAAATACGACATAAAAGAAAACAACAGAAGCGCACATACCATACCCGATTTCCCAAGGTCAATCATCCAATCTCCGAGAAATGTTGAGAATATGCCTATAAAAAAACCTGTATTGTCAAAGACATATTCCATATACTCCCGCCCATACTCTTTTTCAAATAAAAAATGATGCGTCATTGGAAAAATCCGGACAAACGATTTATGGACATTATCATAACAATCGAAGAAGTAACAAAAATTCATATATGGTTGCCCAGCATAACGCAACACACTACCCCAAACACCGCCATCTCGATCATTAAATCGCGCAATAGATACTATTGCGATATATAAAGCAAAAACAGAAACAATTACCAACAAGAAAATCTTAACTTTATTCTTTAGGGAGGCAGAAAATTTATCCTTAAACAAAACATAGCAAAAACAAAACATCAAGAGATAGTATACAAAATTTGTTCTATCAACATTTATGACTGCATATATAGGTTGCGATAACGTGGAAAGAAAAAGCATTAGATTGAATGACAACGAATTGTTCATATATGTAATGCTATAAAAAAAGAAGAGTAACATTAAAGGAGAAAAGAACTTAAATATATTCGTTATCCACGACAAAGCAAAAGCAATTCCACTGAGGTTACTTTGAAAATTCTCAATATCACCATTATAAAAGTCGGCACGACGTTCTTCTATGCCACGAGCCAATATTGAAGGAATTTCTTTTGAAACAAAAAACAGCGTCAAAAGAAATACCATAAATGCACCATAACAAATACCCTTAAACAACTTCTTTTTGCGTAATGATATCCGATGAATAGAACTAGTTTTCAGTCTAATAAACGGTAATAATGCAACAGTCAATAAAATACAATAAGAACATGAAGCCAAAAGCGATGGATGAGAATAGTTAAGATAACCAGCTGTTTCATATAAGTCAAAAAACTGAAGCAATACAGCACACAAAGATGTAACCACATATAGAGAAATTACATAACAAGCAACATCATACGCCTTATGTCTACTATACACATAGACTAACAATGATGTGAAATATATAAACGGTATCAATGCCATGTTTTTTTATTTTATCATCACAAGCAATTTACGCAAATCTTTCCAACCTAACAATATCGCCCTACATTGACAGGTAAAAATATGCCTATATTTCGGTATAAAAATATCTGCAAAATATCCAGCTGCCAAATTAGCAATTATAGCTACATACGAAGCTGCAATAACACCATATATTGGCAATAGAAAATAATTCAACAATACACATACTATACAGCCAAAAACATCTCTAATAACGGCGTATTTTTGTAGTTTCTCTATGATTATCATTTGTCCAGCAGTATATGATAAAGCAACAGCGGATGCTTTAAACGCTAAAACTCGCAAAATAGGAACTGATTCTGAATACTGTTTACCAAAAGTACAATATATAACCAATGACGAGCACAAAGACAACAATATAGATATAATAATACACAACCACAACGTTACATTCATAAACATCTGCGATTTAATATGATACCTTTGTTCGTCTCGTTCTTTTATTCTAACAAGTATAGGAGTAATAGTTTGCGACATAATAGTTGGAATAAAAACAACTATTTCAACCAAGCGAACAGCAACTGAAAATATACCAACAGATGTATTATCCAATAATTTACCTATCATAACTTGATCTATCCGTTGATATATAAGGACTGCAGCACTAGTTAAAAGCATAGGGAATGACTGTTTCAACAGGTATTTAGCAATAGTACTATCATAACGCCACAAGGACATAGAGCCGATTTTAGTGCGATATGCCATGACATAACCTGCTGAAAGAAGAGCAAAGTCGAAAGTAGTGGCAGCGATGAATGCCCACAGGGGGGCTTTAATGAGGAGCAGGGCTATCTTGATAGCAGCCCCAATGATGGTGCGAGAGATTTCGGTCTTGACTATGTATTCATTCCAGACGATGGAGGTGAAGTAGTTTCGTATGACTGTGAATCGGTTTAGTATGATGGAGACGGAATAGAGAGCTATCATGACCACTGTGAAGTGGTCAGACTCAAAAATAATGGCAGTACCGATGACAAGAGCCATGGTGATAAGAGCCAAGACGAGCTTGATGCGGAAAGCTGTGCCGAGGATGACATCAGTGTCGGCATCCTGACGGGACATTTCGCGAATCTCAATATTGTCCATGCCGAAAGAGGCGAATATCTGGAAGAGGGCAACATAGCTTATGACGTAGTTCATAAGACCGTACTGCTCAGGGCCGAGATACCGGGCGACGAGTATGCCGACAAAGAGAGAACCAAAAAGAGATACAGTCTTACCCATTACCGCCCAATAAAGATTACGGAAGATCTTACGTTTGGTCTCCGAAATATTGAGGCGCGACGTTATACGATCCAAAAGGCTCATGGCTTAAATCATAGACGACCATCGACAACTGTCCTATCTACAAAGTTCTTCACGTCATAAATCACAGCACCCTCCTTTTTGTATCTACCAAAATCGACTGTGGCAAATTGCTTATGAGAAACACAGGCAATCACCGCATCATAGCGCAATGACTCATCAACCGAATGCACGACATCGACCCCATATTCATTTTTTACCTCTTCAGGATCAGCCCAAGGATCGACATAATCTACATGCACGCCAAAATCTTCAAGCTCCCCTCCTATTTCGATCACTTTTGTATTACGAATGTCTGGACAGTTTTCCTTAAATGTCACACCAAGAATAAGTACCCGCGAATCTTTTATTTTTTTGTCGTGAGCAATCATCAATTTCAGAACTTTGTGAGCAATGAAGTGAGGAATGCTATTATTAACACGACGACCTGAGAGTATCACTTCCGGATTATATCCCAACGCATTCGCCTTATGAGCCAAATAATATGGGTCAACAGAAATACAATGCCCCCCCACAAGTCCCGGACGATATTTTAAGAAGTTCCATTTTGTTCCGGCTGCTTCAATTACATCATTCGTATCAATGCCTATTCTATCAAATATCAAAGCCAATTCGTTTACAAAAGAGATATTGACATCACGTTGCGCATTTTCTATAGCCTTTGCCGCTTCTGCCACTTTAATACTAGGAGCGCGATGCGTTCCATTCTCAAGAATAGAGTTATACAAAGCATCAACTATATCGGCAACCTCTGGAGTAGAACCTGAGGTTATCTTTTTTATTTTAGTCAATGTATTTACTTTGTCTCCAGGATTAATTCGTTCTGGAGAGTAACCACAAAAGAAATCAATATTAAAACGCAACCCTGATTCATTTTCCAATACCGGAACACAATCTTCTTCTGTGCAACCAGGATAAACAGTTGACTCATATATAACAATATCCCCCTTTTTAAGAACTTTACCAAGCATGGATGTCGCTTTTAAAAGTGGGGTTAAATCTGGATTATTATATTGGTCAATAGGCGTAGGTACAGTCACAATATATGTATTAAATTGACGCAAATCCTCGACAGAAGAAGAAAATGTCAATCCCATCATATTATTAACACGATTCAAATCAACGGCTTTCTTCATGCCAATCAAATCAGCTTCCATTGTCCTATCTTCACCTCGTGACAGCTCTTCTATCCGTTCTGCGTTTATATCAAAACCAAGAACACGATATTTTTTACCATATTCTATAGCCAATGGGAGGCCTACATATCCAAGACCTATAATTGCTATTTTACGTTCTGTATTCATATCATTTAGCTTCATATCTGTATTCATATCGCTTATTCCCTAAAACTATTTCATTCAGCCGATGCGGCGGTAGGCTATGCCGGGCATATCGGTCTCCAAGTAGAGGTTGCGGCCGTCGAAGAGGACGGGGGTGGGACGCATGGCGCGGCGGATGACTTCCCAGTTGGGGAGACGGAACTCTTTCCACTCGGTGACGAGGAATATGGCATCGGCATCGAGGACTGTGTCGTAAATGCTTGTGCCGTAAGAGATGCTGTCACCGATGCGGCGGCGGCATTCGTCCATCGCGACAGGGTCATAGGCGCAGACTGTGCAGCCGGCGCGGAGGAGGCTGTCGATGAGGACGAGTGCGGGCGCTTCGCGCATATCGTCGGTCTCGGGCTTGAAGGAGAGCCCCCAAAGGGCTACCTTGCGCCCGGCTATGTCGCCGTTAAAATGACGCGAGAATTTCTCGAAGAGTATGTTCTTCTGACGTTCGTTGACCTCCTCGACGGCATTGAGTACGCGCATATCGTAGCCGTGCTGCGAGGCGGTCTTAATCAGTGCCTTAACGTCTTTTGGGAAGCATGAGCCTCCGTAGCCGCATCCGGGATAGAGGAATTTGCTGCCGATGCGGGCATCGGAGCCTATGCCACGACGCACCATGTTGACATCCGCGCCGACGAGTTCGCAGACGTTGGCTATGTCGTTCATGAAGGATATGCGCGTGGCGAGCATGGCGTTCGCAGCATATTTGGTCATCTCGGCAGAGGGTATGTCCATGAATATGACGCGGAAGTTGTTTATCAGGAAGGGACGGTAGAGCTTGGTCATCACCTCGCGTGCGCGATCGGACTCTACGCCCACAACCACGCGGTCGGGGGACATGAAGTCTTTTATGGCCGCGCCCTCCTTAAGGAACTCAGGGTTGGAGGCAACCTCGAACTCCACGGTCTCTCCACGGCGGTCGAGTTCTTCACGTATGACTGCCTTGACTTTTTGCGCCGTACCCACCGGGACGGTAGACTTGGTTACGAGTATGGTGTATTTCTTTATGTTACGCCCGAAAGTACGCGCCACATCGAGGACGTAGCTGAGGTCGGCCGAACCGTCCTCGTCAGGCGGTGTGCCAACGGCGGAGAATACGACTTCGACATCATCGATGCAGGCGGCAAGGTCTGTGGTGAAATGGAGACGACCAGCAGAGGCATTACGCCGTACGAGGTCATCAAGACCAGGCTCATAGATGGGTATTTCGCCCTGCATAAGGCGTTCTATTTTCTTACTGTCAATGTCAACGCACGTCACCTCCACACCCATTTCGGCGAAGCATGCCCCGGAGACGAGGCCGACGTAACCTGTACCAACGATGGCTATATGCATGATTTATACAAATTTAAGAACATACACTTTATCAGCGGCTGCAATACACAGCCAAATTTTCTAAGATAACAATAAGCGGGTGCAAATATACATATTATATCCGAGACGACAAAATAAACCCAGTTTTTGTGAGCTGCGGTTGTGGCTTGGTCGAAGGTGGCTGCGAGTTGGCTCGAGAGTACGTGTTTTTAACCTATTTTTACTGTTATGGATAGCCATATAGCCACAGGTAAGAGAGTGGGACGCACGGGCAGGAGAGAGCGTTTGCGGGGACACCGAGTTTTTTGTACTTTTGTAGGTGACAGCACAAGACAGGATACAGTTATGAATGTACAGATAGAACAGAGCTGGCACGAGGTGCTGGCGGATGAGTTTGAAAAGGAGTATTTCGTCCGGCTGACGGAGTTCGTGAGGGAGGAGTACGGGAAGGGGCAGTGTTTTCCGCCGGGGCGGCTGATATTCAACGCGTTCAACTTATGCCCGTTTGACAAGGTGAAGGTAGTAATCATCGGGCAAGACCCGTACCACAGCCCGGGACAGGCTCACGGGCTGTGCTTCTCCGTGAATGACGGGGTAAGGTTTCCGCCGTCGCTACAGAACATTTTCAAGGAGATAGAGAGCGACATCGGCAAGCCAATTCCACAGTCGGGCAACCTGACGCGATGGGCGCAACAGGGAGTGCTGATGCTGAACGCCACACTGACGGTGAGGGCGCATCAGGCGGGGTCGCACCAAGGACACGGCTGGGAACAATTTACGGACAGGGTGATAGAGCTGCTGTCGGAACGGAGAGAACATCTGGTGTTTATCCTGTGGGGAGCATACGCGCAGAGGAAAGGGGCTGTGATTGACAGGGAAAAGCATCTGGTACTGGCATCGGCGCATCCGTCGCCGCTGTCGGCGTACAACGGGTTCTTCGGCAACAGACATTTCAGCCGGACAAACGAGTATCTGACAGCTCACGGGATAGAGCCGATAGTGTGGTGAGGCGGAGAAATGCGGGAGAGGCAATGACAGCCGACAGATAAGGCGAGAGTACGTGTTTCATCGTACGGAGATAGCGAGAGGATAGGACGAAAGTACGTGTTCCATGGGGAAAAGACTGCCTGAGGGCATGGGGCAAGTATGTGTTCCACGATGGATATTGAGACGCATATACAGAAAGAATTTTTAATCATTACATAAACGGAGATGCGGAAGAAGAAACAGTTCCCAATATTAGAGAATGTGACAATAGCCGATGTGGCGGCGGAGGGCAAGGCACTGGCAAGGGTGGACGACATGGTGGTGTTCACTCAATATGCCGTGCCGGGCGATGTGGTGGACATACAGGTCACGAAGAAGAAAAAGAACTACTGTGAGGGGCGGGTGACGCAGTTTCACAAGTACGGAGAGGAGAGATGCGAGGCCGTGTGCAGCCACTACGGCGTGTGCGGCGGATGCAAGTGGCAGATACTGCCCTACGAGGCACAGCTGCGCTACAAGCAGAAGCAGGTGGAGGACGCGCTGCGGCGACTGGGACACATTGAACTGCCAGAAATCTCGCCCATCAAGGGTTCGGCAAAGAGGTATTTCTACCGCAACAAGCTGGAGTTCACGTTTTCGAACAAGAAGTGGATACCGTTCAGCGACATGGAGTCGGGCGTAGTGCCAGAAACAATGAACGGCGTGGGGTTTCACATACCGGGGATGTTCGACAAGGTGCTGGACATAGACAAATGCTGGCTGCAAGAGGACATCTCAAACCAGATACGCAACGAGATACGAGACTATGCGCTGCGGCACGGGCTGACATTCTTCGACTTAAGGAATCAGGAGGGTTTCCTGCGCACACTGATGATACGTACCACATCGACGGGGGAGGTGATGGCGGTCATGGTTTTCTACCATGAGGACAAGGAGGCGCGGGAGGCACTGCTGGCCCATGTAGCGGAAAGGTTTCCGCAAATCACATCGCTGCTCTATGTGATAAACGGTAAGTGCAACGACACGATAACCGACCAGGAGATACATCTGTACAAAGGGAGTGAAGCCATATACGAGGAGATGGAGGGGCTGCGGTTCAAGATAGGGCCGAAGTCGTTCTATCAGACCAATTCGGAACAGGCATACGAACTGTATAAAGTGGCACGGAAATTTGCAGCACTGAGCGGGGAGGAGCTGGTGTACGACCTGTACACAGGGACAGGGACGATTGCCAACTTCGTGAGCCGACAGGCGCGGCAGGTCATCGGCATAGAGTATGTGCCGGAGGCCATAGAGGACGCAAAGGAGAATTCCCGCATAAACGGAATCGGCAATACCCTATTCTACGCCGGAGACATGAAAAACATATTGACAGACAGCTTCATACAGGAACACGGACGACCCGATGTGATAATAACCGACCCGCCACGCGCGGGGATGCACGAAGATGTGGTGAAGGTGATACTCAACACCGCTCCAAACCGCATAGTCTACGTGAGCTGCAACCCAGCAACGCAGGCGCGTGACCTGCAACTGATGGACGAGAAATACCGCGTGGAAGCGGTACAGCCCGTGGATATGTTCCCGCATACGCATCATGTCGAAAATGTTGTACTATTGACATTGAGGAGATGAATTTTGCAGATAAGATAGACACACCAGTATTCCACGCGTTGAGCGAGACGGCGGACAGTCTGGGACTTGAATGCTATGCCATAGGCGGTTATGTGCGCGACCTGCTATTGCACCGTCCATCGAAGGACATAGATGTCGTTGTTGTCGGCAGCGGCATAGAGATGGCCAAGGCGTTCGCAAAAAGGATTGGCAAAGGGGCGAACCTCGCCGTGTTCAAGACATACGGCACAGCGCAAGTGAAACGCGGCGATGTGGAGGTTGAGTTCGTCGGAGCACGCCGCGAAAGCTATCACCGCGACAGCCGCAACCCGATTGTCGAGGAGGGAACACTGGAAGACGACCAGAACCGCAGAGACTTCACAGTCAACGCATTGGCGATATGCCTCAATAAAAAAAGGTTCGGCGAACTAACCGACCCGTTCGGGGGACTGGCTGACATGGAGCGGAAAATATTGCGCACGCCCCTCGACCCCGATGTGACATTCTCGGACGACCCGCTGAGAATGATGCGTGCCGTGCGCTTCGCGACACAGCTCAGGTTCACGATAGAACAACGGACATTCGAAGCGATAGGGCGCAACAGCGGGAGGATAGAGATAATCACCAAAGAGCGCATAACCGACGAACTGAACAAGATAATGCAGGCAGACCGGCCTTCGACCGGGTTTATACTGATGGAACAGACAGGACTGCTGACCCGCATATTCCCTGAGCTTGACAGGATGAAGGGTGTGGACAAGCGCAATGGGCGTGGGCACAAGGATGTGTTTCTCCATACACTTAAAGTGGTTGACTCCGTGGCAGAAAAGAGCGATGACCTGTGGCTGCGCTGGGCGGCACTGCTGCACGACATAGGCAAGCCCGCCACAAAACAGTGGGACGAAAAGGCCGGGTGGACATTCCGCAACCATAACTTCATCGGGAGCAAGATGGTGCCGGGCATATTCCGCCGTCTGCGCCTGCCGCTCGGAGAGCCGATGAAGTTCGTTCAGAAAATGGTTGACCTGCATATGCGCCCCATCGTGCTGAGCGAGGATGTCGTGACCGACTCGGCCGTGAGGCGGCTGCTGTTCGATGCGGGAGACGACATAGACAAGCTTATGCTCTTGTGCGAGAGCGATATAACGAGTGCGAACCGGGAGAAGGTGAAACGGTTTTCGGACAACTTCCAACTGGTGCGCCGCAAACTGAAAGAACTTGAAGAGAAAGACCGCATACGCAATTTTCAACCGCCTGTGGACGGTGAGGAAATCATGAGAGTGTTCGGCATTCCGCCTTGCAACGTAATAGGTGAGCTGAAATCACAGATAAAGGACGCTATACTGGACGGCAAGATAGCAAACGAACATGACGCGGCGTATCAGCTGCTGCTGAAAATAGCGGCAGAACGGGGGTTGTATCCGGTGGAGCGGAGTAATGAGAGTGATGAACCATAAACCTAACCACTTTCTGCACAAAATCAACGACACATACTAATACCTAAATATCATGGAAAACATTTCGAAGAGAGACTACAGTATCGCAATAGGGCTGGCCGCGCTGTCAATCGCTATCTGTGTAGTTATTCCGTGGCTGCTCAGCTTTGCAGATACTGATGCGGCCAAGGGCGGTTATCATTGGATACTATGGGAGATGCCTATATTTGCATACCTGATTTTTGCCCTATATTGGGGAGGTAGAGACAAACAGCTGTATACCATCGTATTGCCAATCACTACTATTTTGTTGTTCATGTGCCTGTTGCCGTATTACGGCTTCAGCTGGCTCAACCTGGCAATGACAGCAATAATCTCAGCCATAACCGTTGCTGTGACATACCTGCTGTTCAAGGACATAGATGAAATCAACGAGGGGTGGAGAGTAAGGGACGCATCATACCGTGCCGATGGCATTACTGTCACCTATCCGCGCAAAAGGACAGTGGTTCTTGTCAGTGCGGCAGTGCTGATATTAGTGCTTTCACAGTTAAGGGAAGTGCCGGAACCAGTCAGCACATGGCATGAACTGCTGTATATGCTTCCCATGGCCCTATACGCAATATGCGCAGTGCTGTGGAGCAGGAGGAGACAGCTGTTGTTTTACAGCATCGGTACAATCGCCCTATGGGGAGGATTGGTGTTGAGCCTCTACCCGAAAGCCGGCTTTTCTGACAACAGCATGATACTGTCGGCTGTTATTGCGGTCATGATGGCAGCAGCTGTCGCAGCGGTGAGCTGGATTTACAAATGGAACTGCCGAAGCCTGAAAAGGTGGCAATAAAGAAATGGGATGCCGGAGACAATCTCCGACACCCCATTTTATAATTGAATTAACGGAGCATTACATCATGCCGCCCATTCCGCCGCCCATCTGAGGCATTGCGGGGGCAGGATTCTCCTCTTTCTTCTCAACGATGACACACTCTGTCGTCAGGAACATACCTGCGATAGAAGCCGCATTCTCAAGAGCTACGCGGGCTACCTTGGCCGGGTCAACCACACCTGCGGCAAACATGTTCTCATATTTGTCGGCACGGGCGTTGTAACCGAAATCGCCTTTGCCCTCGCGCACTTTCTGCACAACGACAGCTCCCTCCTTGCCTGCATTGGCAACTATCTGACGGAGCGGCTCTTCGATAGCACGTTTTACAATCTCGATACCTGTCTGCTCGTCATCACATTCGCCTTTGAGACCCTCAAGGGCATCTATTGCACGGATGTAGGTCACACCGCCACCAGGAACGATACCCTCCTCGATAGCCGCACGTGTTGCGCTCAGCGCATCGTCCACGCGGTCTTTCTTCTCCTTCATCTCCACCTCGGACATGGCACCTACATAGAGGACTGCCACACCGCCCGCGAGTTTCGCCAGACGTTCCTGAAGTTTCTCCTTGTCATAGTCAGATGTCGTGGCGGCAATCTGTGACTTGATTTGTGCGACACGCGCCGCGATAGCGTCTTTCTTACCCGCGCCATTGACTATCACGGTGTGGTCTTTCGTCACAGTGATACGTTCAGCTGTGCCGAGCATTTCGAGTGTCGCGCTTTCGAGCTTGATGCCCTTCTCCTCGGAAATGACAACGCCGTTTGTCAGGATGGCGATATCCTCAAGCATCTCTTTGCGGCGGTCGCCGAAGCCCGGAGCCTTGACGGCACATATTTTAAGCTGCGCACGAAGACGGTTAACAACAAGAGTGGTCAGAGCCTCGCTGTCCACATCCTCTGCTATGATAAGCAGCGGACGACCGGACTGTACCGCCGGTTCAAGAACAGGCAGCAGCTCTTTGAGGTTGGATATTTTCTTGTCGTAGATGAGGATATAAGGTTTCTCCATCTCGACTTCCATCTTCTCTGTGTTGGTCACGAAATATGGCGATATGTAACCACGGTCGAACTGCATACCCTCGACAACATCGATGGTAGTGTCAGTCCCCTTTGCCTCCTCAATGGTAATCACACCGTCCTTAGAAACCTTACGCATGGCATCAGCCACAAGCTTACCAATCTCAGCATCATTGTTGGCGGAGATTGCGGCCACCTGTTCGATCTTGTCATAGCTGTTGTCTACCTCCTGTGCCTGAGCCTTGATGCTCTCCACTACCTTAGCGACAGCCTTGTCTATACCGCGTTTCAAATCCATCGGGTTAGCACCGGCGGTAACATTCTTCAAACCCACGCCAACGATGGCCTGTGCCAAAACAGTAGCGGTCGTCGTACCATCACCGGCATCGTTGCCCGTCTTCGATGCAACCTCCTTAACAAGCTGTGCACCAAGATTCTGAACCGAATCGTCCAGCTCTATCTCTTTCGCTACGGTCACACCGTCCTTTGTGATGTGGGGCGCACCGTATTTCTTCTCTATAATCACATTGCGGCCTTTTGGCCCGAGAGTGACTTTCACCGCGTTCGCAAGCTCATCGACACCCTTTTTGAGCATATCGCGGGCGTCTATGTTGAATGAAATTTCCTTAGCCATGATATATCTGTTTTTATAGGATTAAACATCAGTGAATTAAAGCGTTGCGAGTACATCGGACTGGCGCATGATGAGGTATTTCTCACCGTCAACCTCAATCTCAGTACCTGCATATTTGCCGTAGAGAACCATATCTCCAGCCTTGAGCACCATCTCCTCGTCCTTAGTGCCGTGACCGACGGCAACCACTTTGCCCTTCAACGGTTTCTCTTTTGCTGAATCCGGGATGATAATCCCGCCCACTGTCTTCTCTTCTGCCGGCTCCGGAGCTATCAGCACACGGTCTGCCAATGGTTTAATGTTCATAGTAATCAAGATTTTATTTGTTTGTTATTGATTGTTCATATAGCGAACCTCTGAAGTCCACATTCCATTAAGCATATTCCGTGCCAAAACGGTCTATGTGCAACTATGTCATGTCAACAGTCTATGCCAAGGACGAATTGATGACATATTGTCATATATAAAACAAATTGATAAGGCCAAAAGGAGAGTATATGTTGTCATCTGAGCCATTGGAGACCATCGGACAAGTGCCGCAAAAGGACATTCGTCCTGGGCGGGACAGCTTCTCCCGCACCAGATAGTCTTTCAATGCCGCCTCTTTTTCGACTGGGCATCAAGGCAACACACATAAAGAAGCTTATACACATCAAGCATAAACAGCGATGGGTCAGGCGATGTCAGATTACGCAGCAGTCCACCCTTCACGACAGGAAACAGCGCAGCAGCAACCGTTGCACACCGCGACTTCTCCATAAGACGGAAATATTTCAATAACTTGGAGTATTTGTACAGCTCCCTGTCTGGATAATCCCGGTATATCTTAAGCATATTGGCACACGCCTCCTCCGTCTTGCGCAAAAAGACAGGGTTAACATCTACGTCATCATGAATCAAAGGATTGTCTATAAACGAGATATGCTCCCTTATACGCGGATCTGCACCAAAAAGGAAATCCTCATTACCATAAAGAGAAAGGCTTTCATCAAACATGACAGCCATAAATAAACTCTTGTCTATAAGAAGATTAAACGTAGTCAGAGATTTTCTGTATGAAGGATTGGCTTCACGGCATTCCTCATAGCGCATACGTAGGCTGTACTCCTTGTCGGAAACAGAAAGGTTACACGCCTTGCCGCCAACGACACAACACCCGGGCGTACAATAAGAAAGGTATTTCCTTATGAAATCCGGGCGGCAAACCTCCGCATCCGCATCAATAAAAAGCAGATATGGATAACGCGCACTGTCTGCCAACATATTACGGTTACGCGGTCTACCGACATTCTCTTTTCGGCGTATCAAACGGCAATGCTCCATACTGTTTATACGGTCAAGATTGACGATGGGAACAGTCGATGCGTTATCGGCCACTATTATCTCAAAACGGCATCCGCACTCCATCGCCTGGGCTTGGAGATCACACACGAGCCGATAACAGTCATAATTATATGTCGGTATCAATATAGACAGCATAGCCTGATTTATTTTAACGTCAGTTCAGCATAGCACTAATGCCTGCATTCCGGCACTCTGCCATACATATCTTCATGGTGTTCAATGCACATCAACTTCTCCAGCCACTATTCCCATTGTGACCGCAATCCGTTTATAACCTGTTGTAATACAAGACATCCCGTCACCCTCTCCTTAGCTCTCAGCTATCTCCTCCCTATCCTCTCCCTAGCAAAACGACATTCTCGCGCATTATTCGTGCAAAAACTGTCAGAGTCGAAACCCCATCGCCATAATGCGTATTATACCCATCATCCAAACCATGTATCCGCACGTGAAAAGCCGCAGGCGCATACCTGACACACACTATTTTACCACTTTCTGTGCCATACACCCATCGAACACCTCGACAAACTGCCGTGCCTGATATTGGCGCGTGAACTTCGCCTTTGCCTCCGGCACTACATGCTGCCGCGTGAACCCTGCGCGTTTCCACTCCTCATATTTCTCAAGGATGAAACGCCTTACGTCGTCCACGCACGTAGCTGCCATTCCTGCATTGGTCTCGCGGATGACAGCCGCAAGACAACCGCCGTCGTTGCGGACACACAATATAGGTTTCTCTACTCCGAGTGCCTCGAAAAACTTGGTAGTCATTATGCCGCGCGGCCCGTTCTCCTTAGTCTCCCCGGCGAGTAGAAGCACTACCGAGGCGCGGCGCAACAGATCCGGCACTCCATCTCGGGAGATAAACCCGTTTATATCAGTACAACCGCCAAGACCGTATGTCGAACTCATCCGCGCAATCTCATCATACATCTTTTCTTCTATATACCAGCCTATCCGCAATTCCGACGGGTCAATAGCCTCATCCTCTATAAGCGAATGCAGCGCCTCTAACAGCATCGTCGGATTACGGAATCCTATATCCGTAATGCGTCCCGTATACACTATCTCGAACCGTTCTGACACCACATCACGGGGCACAAACAACTCCTCGTCATACCCATTGTAAATCAGCCATGTATTTTGATTGACCCTTTTCAAAAAATCCCTGTGCCACGGCGAAACGGATATGAGCGCATCCGCACAGTGCAGCACTTTGTCCCGGCTGCGTATGTTTATCCGCTCATACAGGTGTGCGATGGCTTCTCCAAGACCTAACATACGCGGCAGGCTGTGCGCCATATAACCCGTCGTGCCGTACTGCTCTATTATGTCACGCAGGTCGGCAACAAGAGGAAGACCATACCGCCGCGACAGCCGTCCGGCCGCACCTAACGGGAATGTCATGCACGTGGAACAGAATATAAGGTCAAAGCTACTGACCTTCACACACTTCTCCACCTGACGGACGAACCATCTCTCCTTGCTTCCGAAAAGTATATCGGCCACTTTCTTCGCCACCCATTCCACCCGCGACAGCCATCCGTGCGACTTTATATATGGCACTTGCACCATACGGCATACCGATGTGCTGTAATCGACATACGGCAGTCTCTCAGTGACAATCACAGCCTCCCATCCGTACCGCCCAATGTTGCCGCACAGGCTCATGATGCGCGGCGAATAGAGCGGCGGTGCAAAGGGGTCACACAATATCAGTACTCTTTTGGCTGGCATTCTTCAATAAGGACGTTGATTAAGTCGGAATACAATTGCCTGTGGCAGAAGCTGCTGTCAGATTGACAGCGGACAACGGTGCTGTTATGCCACAACAGCGAGACCTCCCCGCCGTATTCTTTTGCGCTTTCTATCAGCCTTGTCACACACCCGTATGCCTCCTGCTGCGGCAACCCCATATAGCGGCTGTCTGACAGGGTGCAGTCCATGGCGGTCAACGGATGCAGCACGAGCGGCGTGAGCCTCTTGCTCTCTGGGTCAATCCACCGCACGGCGCGGCAAATACCGAGCCGGAACCCGGCCACATCGGGATAGGCCATTGTGAAGTCGTCGGTTATTCCGCTCTCTATGAGCCGCCTGAAATCGGCAGGCTGCAATGTGCGCAGGAAATGGTAGCGGTTGTAGCGGACTTCTCCGCCGATAGCTTTTGCCAATGTATCTTTCTCCTTGGTAATGAGCGATGGGTCTGCTCCCGCCTCATAACTCGCATGCAGGCCTATTGCAGTGTCCCCGTCCTGACCGATGTCGCGGAGCAATGTGGCAAAGTCTTTCCCGTCAAGCCTGTACTGCGGATAGTCATACCCCTTCCCGCTCCCGGCCTTAATGAAATATATCTTTTCCGCCGACGGCACTTTGGCGTCCTCCTCACGGAAAAAACCGAACGTATATATCGGGTCTGCGTGTATATCCCGCAGCGATGAGAATACTTCCCTTGCCTGTGCGCCTCCACGCCTTGATAGAGACCTGAAACAGCCCCCGGCGAAACCGCGCAAGTGCCTGTATCTGGCAATAGAGTCCACATCGTGGGTAAGATATACCTTGGCTATGCGCTTTGCCGGTTCGGGGACATCTATCCCGCACTCCCGCAGCCATCCGCGCAAAAGGCGGCCATACTCATCTACTATCGGACGGCCTATAAACCCTCCGCGAAAGGCAAGTGACCCGCGCCCGGTGTAACGTCCGTGCGCATCGCGCCTATCCTCGGGATGGAGTGTCTCCTCATAGCGCGACAGCATATAATATGCCGAAGCAATAACGTCAGCATAAACGACTAATGTGCCGTCCTTCCACTCTACTCTGTCACTGCCGAAAAGCAACGGCACACCGCAGACCGTAGGCAACGGCAGACGCGGCTCCGAAGCCTCAGAGCCGTAATTCCCCTCGGAAAAGAAGCCGGACGGCACTATGACTACGCGGTATGCGCCACTGCTGCGGTCGTCAGTGTAGCCAACATACTGCGACACACCCTCACTCCCAGTCAGGAAATCAATCAGATAGCGCAGTGTCTCTTGCGGCAGCATCTGTCGTTTCAGTTCTTCTCCTCCTTGTCGTCGTTTTTAAGGAAATTGAGCGTGAACTCCTTCGGCTGACGCTTCTCCTCGTGTTTGGGGAACGGAAGGGGATTGGCGAATTTCTCCGCATAGTCGGCGCGGTTGCGGACTATCCGGCAGGCGCGATAGATAGCCTCGCGCATTGACAGCGCGCTGGCGCAATCCTTTCCCGCTATGTCGTATCCTGTACCGTGTGCCGGAGAGGTGCGCACTATCGGCAGCCCGGCGGTGATGTTAACCCCGTTGTCCATCGTAAGTGCCTTGAAAGGTGCAAGCCCCTGATCGTGATACATGGCGAGCACCGCGTCGTAACGCTTGAAATTGCCTGACCCGAAGAACCCGTCGGCGGCAAACGGGCCTACGCACACGATGCCCTCGTCCACCGCGCTCTTTATGGCAGGAATTATCACCTCCTGCTCCTCCGTGCCTAACACACCGCCGTCGCCCGCATGGGGGTTAAGCCCGAGGACGGCTATGCGCGGACGTATGATGTTGAAATCCTCGCGTAGCGACTTGTCAAGCAGTCGCAGCTTTGAGACTATCAGGTCGCTGCTTATGCTCTCCGCCACTCGGCTCACGGGCAGGTGCGTGGTCACGAGCGCAACCCTGAGATTTTCACTGGCGAGTATCATCAGAGCCTCGCCACCCGCCTTGCTCTCAAGATATTCCGTATGTCCGGGGAAACGGAATGCATCGCTCTGTATGGTGTTCTTGTTTATCGGGGCTGTCACTATCGCATCTATTCTGCCGTCGAGCAAATCGCGCGTGGCGGCCTCGAGTGCTTCAAGTGCGGAGCGTCCCGCCTCTGGAGTCGGCTGCCCGAGCTCCACCTTCGGTTCATCGCCCCCCGACGTATTGATGATGCTGATTTTGTGCGGATTGACATCATCGGCCGACCGACTGACGCTGATTGTATAGCTGTCTATGCCGAGACTTTTCTTGTGAAAGCTGGCCGCCTTCGCGCTGCCGTAGATGACAGGCGTGCATACCTCCAATATATGACTGTCGGTCAACGCTTTGAGTATCACCTCATAGCCTATGCCGTTTATATCACCCTGAGTGATTCCTATCTTCATAAGTTTTCCCATCGCTGTACTTTATTTCGTTATAAACAGGCCAACGGCTGCGGCTCTCTATCATTACCGCCCGTCGGCTATATTACTCATTCTACAATCATTTCGTCTGCCTGTAAATGTAGTTCTCGCGTCTCCCCTCGGCTGTCTCATTCCGCGCTCTCCTTGGCCTCTGGTCTTTTAGCCACTACGGTCACGGCGTTTATCTCCTGCGGAAGCTTGAGAGTGTAGACCATGGCCTCCACTTGGCGCAGCGGCGTACGCTTGTCCACACGCGGCGCGAAGACAAAGCCCTCCGCAACGATGATGCGCCCGTTCACCTCGTCTATGCGCGTGTGGCTCACGAACGGGCCGCCCATAATCTCGCCGTCCACCATGCGCCACAGCCCCCGCGTCTCGGCACACCACGCGCCGTTCACCGTTATCTCTTCCGTCTCAGGCGGATAGTAGCGGTATTCCGTTCCCATGTACGAGCCTTCCACCCCGCCGGGCAGGTTCTTTTTCAGCACAGAATCCCTTGCCGCCAGTATACCCTCACGCGTCAGCTGCTCCGCGCTCCTGTACGGCAGACTGTATATCAGTATGTCCTGACGGATATTGCCGCTCCCGTTGGAGACCCAGAGGAAATCCTCCCCCTCCTTGAACTTGTTCATCGAAGTCGGCAGGGCAATCTTGCAGCCGAACTTCTTGTACACTCGCTGCACTGCCTCTTGGCTGACTGACGATGCATAATAATCCATAAACCGCTCACGCTCACCCCTCACAAGGAAATCGACTATGCGTCCTGCGCTCTGCTCCACACCGCCCAAAAGCGTCTCCGTGTCCGGCGCGGTGATATTGACTATCGCCTGCATCCTCGCCCAGCGGTCGCGCAGAAGATTGACAGTGCAACGCGTATATTGCATCGAGTCTACAGTGACGAACACTATGTTGCGCGTCGTGCGCAGCAGATGGTCGAACATCTTGTGCGGCACTCGCGAAATCCTGAACTGCGCCTCCGGCTGCGGCAGATGCGGCACAGGCCCCGTCAGCGCGTTGAACACCGCCTCGCCCGCCGGTGTACGGTACACATCGTCGTCTATCACCAGCAGCACCTCAAACGCCGCGCCCGACGAGTTGGGCAGCAGCGTACCTCCCCCGCCGGCACACCCGGCGAAGAACATAAGCACTACGGCTGAAACCATATATAACAGACGTGTCTTCATATCCTAATCAATTATCGTTATATCGTTATTCCATTAAAATGCCGAACCGCACCCTATCTTGTGCCGTCAGGTACAAAGATAGTGAAAGTCGAACACAAAAGCGGCAAACTTGTTTGACGGCTTTTGTTGAGACGCATCCTACCTTCGTGCATTAGCACAAAGATGGCGAAGGTTGAGAGCAGAGACAAATGAAAACTTGTTTTCTATTTGACTATGCCGAAACCAAGCTATCTTCGTGAAACAAAGATACTGACTTTTCCCCAAACCCCAAAATCATTTTCCGCGCCCCGCCCATTCACACACACTCTCACTCACATACATACACACCGCCCTCACAACACACACTCACACCGCCTGCGCAATCGTCTCCATAACTCACTGCATACCAAGGCACTTATCTATCCTTCAGCCACCTCTCAGCTATCTCCCCGCCATCCTCTCCTTAGCATATCTGCATTCTTCGTCCTTTTTGTTGCAAAAATGTTCAAATCATAAAGCCAGTAGCCGCACTCACTGTTTTACCCATTGCTCCATCGCTCCCGCAGCCCGCCGACTGACACAGTTTTTGCCCATGTGCCGCCCTTTCACTATCTTTGCACCGCGTAATACAAGAAAGCACACATGACGAACCGCAACAGACGATGCCTCTACGCAGTGCCGCTGGCACTCATCTTCGCATTCTACTATGCGTGCGGCACTTTCTTCTGGCACTCCCACGTTGTCGGCTCTCAGGTCGTAACCCACTCCCATCCTTTTTCATCTGCACAGCATACAGCTTCAGACCTGCGCACCATCAGCGGCCTCTTCAGCTTCGCCGCTGACGACAGCATAATCACACCGCAGGAACTGCACGTATATACATATCTCATCTGCATCAGGACGGCAACTCCCTGTCCGGACGTTCTGTCAGCAACAGTACGTCATTACCACCTCCGTGCACCACCATCGGCACACCTTGCATAACCCCCATAAGCCCCATAAGCCCATAAGCCATTGACAACAGGCGGCACACGCACGGTGTCCCGCTCGCTGTTGGCTGCACTGCACGCCAGTGCCGCCGTTCCGTGGCATACGCCGCGACACGGCACATTAATACATTTACAATCACACTTATTCATACACAATGAAACGTATCATAACCATACTATATCTTATAACATACACTCTTTCAACCCTCATGGCCTCAGGGCATACGCCGGCCGCTGCGGCGGCGGAGCGCACTGACGCACACCTTGCTGGCCATGTCATCGATGCCGCCACGGGCGAGCACATGCCTTACGTGACCGTTCAGGTCAAAGGCACTAACATAGGCACTGTGACCGACGCGACTGGCCACTACCGCATAATGGATATGCCCGCTGGCGAAGTCACTGTCGTGGCCAGCATGATGGGCTACGAACCGCAGGAACTCACCGTCGTCATGGAGACGGGCAAGACCACAGAACTCAACATCACTCTCAGCGAGGCAAGCTACATGATGGACAATGTGGTAGTGACCGCCAGCAAATACGAGACACGCCAGCGCGAGGCCGCCTCGATAGTCAATGTCGTAACGCCGCTCACCTTCGAGACCACGGCCTCCAACACCATGTCCGAGGTGCTCGACTTCCAGACCGGACTCCGCGTTGAGCAGTCGTGCCAGAACTGCGGTGCGCCACAGCTCCGCATCAACGGCCTCGGCGGCGAATACTCACAAATTCTCATGGACAGCCGCCCCATCTTCTCCTCTCTCGCCGCCGTCTACGGTCTTGAACAGATACCCGCCGGCATGGTTGACCGCATCGAGGTGATGCGCGGCGGAGGCTCGGCCATGTACGGCGCAAACGCCATCGGAGGCGTGGTGAATATCATCACCAAAGAGCCGAAATCAAACAACCTGACCCTGAGCAACAGCACAAACCTCATTGGCGGACGCTCGTTCGACGTGAACACCACTCTCAACGGCTCGTTCGTCACCCCCGACAGCAAGATTGGCGTCTTCCTCTTCGGAGTGATACGCGAACGTCAGGCATACGACCGCGACGGCGACGGCTTCTCGGAGATACCCCTCATCAAAGGCTCTACCGTGGGCTTCCGCTCTTTCTTCAAGACCTCTGCCTACTCCAAGATTACGGCGGAGTACCACCACGTGGGCGAGAAACGCCGTGGAGGAAACAACCTCGACCTGCCGGAGCATGAGGCCGACATTGCCGAGGCCACGGAACATAACATCGATGCGGGCAGCCTAAAGTTCGACTACTTCACCCCGGACAACGCACACATGTTCAGCGTCTACGCCTCTACTCAGCACATCGCCCGCGACAGCTACTACGGCGCGGGGCGCGACCCCAATGCCTACGGCAAGTCGGACGACCTGACCGTCGTGGCCGGTGCGCAGTACCGCTACTCGATGAACCATTTTCTTTTCCTCCCCGCCGACCTCTCGGCAGGAGTGGAGTACAGCTATAACACACTCCGCGACCAGATACTCGGCTACGGCCGCGACATCCGCCAGCAGGTGCACCTCTATGGCGGATACCTCCAGAACGAATGGAAGAACGAGATGTGGAGCATACTCATCGGCGCACGCCTCGAAAAGCATAACCTGCTGAAAAACCCCGTCTGCTCGCCCCGCGCAAGCCTGCGCTACACGCCCATTGAGGAGATAGTCCTCCGCGCAAGCTATGCCATGGGCTACCGCGCACCGCAAATCTACGAGGAGGACCTCCATGTGGGCGCGACCGGCGGCGACGTGTCGCTCATCGAACTCGACCCATCGCTGCGTCAGGAGACCTCCCACAGCGCAAGCCTCTCCGCCGACTTCGCCAAAAGGTTCGGCCGTTGGGAGACCGGCCTCACGCTCGAAGGCTTCTTCACCCAGCTCAACGACGTATTCTCTCTCGTGGACAAGGGGTTTGACGCTCAGGGCAACCGCATCTTCCTCCGCACCAACGCCTCCGGCGCACGCATTGCGGGGCTGAACGTGGAGGCCAAGGTAGCCTACACCACCATCTTCTCCCTCCAACTGGGCTACACATGGCAGCAGAGCCGCTACATCGACCCCTTCCAATGGTCCGAGACCGTCGCGCCGCAGCGGCGTATGTTCCGCGCCCCGGACCACTACGGCTACTTCACCGCGCAGGTTGAACCCCTGCGCCGCTTCACCATAAGCCTCTCCGGAAAATACACCGGGCGTATGCTCGTGCAGCACCTTGCGGGCTACATACCCGAGGACACCGAAGTCCTCACCCCGGACTTCTTCGACCTCGGCCTCAAGCTGGCCTATGACATACCGCTCTATCAGGTCTACACCCTCGAGATAAACGCCGGGGTGAAGAACATCTTCGATGCCTACCAGCGCGACTTCGACCGTGGCGTGAACCGCGATGCAAGCTACATCTACGGCCCCGCCATCCCCCGCACCTTCTTCGCCGGCCTCGCCCTCCGCCTGTAAGGCCCGGACGCACCGCCCGGCATAAGACAAACCCCGTGATGCCATTATGCTTCACGGGGTTTGTCGTGTTCATGTAAAGACCTTATAGTCTCTATTGCTTCTCTGGTACATACCTGAATGTCACATTCACAACAACCGTATCCTCAGGATACTGCTCTGTATAGAAAGTATATACGGCTTCATAATCAGCTGCCACAGACCTGTCATATGGCTCACAGATAGCAGTAAACCCTTTAATAGCTTCTGGCAGAACATCTCGAGCGATTGTATAATCATCACTTGTTGGTAGACAGACATCAGCGCCTGGCACCAACATCTGTGTCGCACCATCGCTTTTCATTTTGACCTTGACCTTCATATTAACATAGTCTTCTCCGATATTCTCAACATAACCACTAAAGTTAACCCCGTTAGGATATGTGTCATCTACAACAATCGATGTGTCATTTGCCAGTTCCACCCCTTCATATTCATACATATCTCCTTGATACACCTTTATACCATGCTTGACTTTATATTGCTCATACCTGTAAATCACATCTATCTTGACAGCCTTTGTAGGAAACTCTTTAGCATAGAAAGTGTACGTGACTTTGGTGTCCTCTTTCAGCGTAGTATCCTTCATAGGGAACACACGTGCGGAAAATACAGTTATGACACCCGGACTGACCGCCCCGCCAGAAATGTCATATACACTGTCTGCGGAGAGTGGCTCGCCGTCATTTCCACAAAAAATATGCCTGATATTTGAATCTTCATACTCCACCCTCACCTGCAATGTCACATCGCTGTCACTGACATTTTCCACATAACCGCAGAATACAATAGAGTCATTGACCCCAAGGAACTTTTCCAAAATTACAGAACTGCCGTCAGTCATTTCTGTCCCTGTATCCTGCAGGTAAACCTTTATGGCTTCATTCTCCTTATCGCCAAATTGTATGTCATCGCAGGCCGGAAGAGCAACCATTGCCATTACGGCCATAATGTATAATCTTGTTTTCATAGTCATTTCATGTTTTGTAAGTTAAAATTGTGGGTATTGACTTTGGTCATAATGCCATAATCATTATATGTAAGCTCATAATCACACATACGTCCTGAGCCAGAGATGGTAAGCACGCCGTCATCGGTCAGAATCCCCGAGATGTTCCCGCCGTACTCTACAATGTTGCCATCGGAGTTAGGGCCTGCGCCGCAGAAGCCGGAGCGGATCTCCGCCCTCGCAGTGAGGACGGAGATGAGCAGCAAAAGTGCTGCAAGAAAAGATACGCGCTTCATGGGTCACTCCTCCTTTGCTTTATTGACGAGATGCATAACCGTGAGCAGCAGAGCCTCCGCGCTGTAAGCGTCCCAGAAGGGATAGAGTCCGGATAACGGACGCTCTTCTTTCTTGCGTCCGTCGTGCCAAGTGGAAATGTTGCTGATGACGTTCAGGCTATACCGATTCTTGTCAGCGAAGCCTTTGCAGGCAAGCCAGCAGCGTTTCTCTTGTTCCTCGCGGCACGCGCAGATGATGATGTCCGCGCCATCCGCGAGAAAATTCGACAGATTGTCGTTGATGATTTCCTTAGTATCCCCGGCAGTCAGCACGGCCACTTTTACCGCACGGCCTGA
>JADIMV010000127.1 GCA_017694515.1 Candidatus Aphodosoma intestinipullorum | reverse complement strand
GATAACTTGAGGGTCTCGTGGGCTCGAAGATGTGTATAAGAGACAGTCTGCACACTGACCATCAATGACCCCGAAATCTCCGACACGGAAGTAACCATAAACGGCACTTACGCCGACGGCAAATTGACGTTCAAGCTGAGCGATTTCCTCCAGTCCGTTGTCAACCTCGAGGACATAATCATCGGCCAGCTCGAGGCTAACGGCATAGAAGTCAACGCCCTGATTGAGGCGGCTCTGCAACTCGTAATCAATGAGATATCCGGCGCAGAAGGCGAAGCCGTGCTTGTCAAGGCATAAGCCCTATAATCGGCGAACCACTGGGCTGTCTGGAATAATTCCGAGCAGCCCTTTATTTTTGCCCATGCGGCACTGCATATCATCGTAAAAATAAAAGTTAAAAACACGTACTCTCGAGCCAACCTCAGACTACCCTCTCCTTAGCTTGCGGATAGGGAGAGGCTTGGGAGGAGCTATCTCGAGAGCACGTGTTTTTAACCTATTTTCAATAATGACAAACGAGAGTGAACGGCCTATGGGATTGAGGATGAAGCCGTGTCGTGTAAAAATTTATCCGTCCTCTTGCAAAGTCGGTGCAATTGGGGTAACTTTGTACGCATTTTGTATACAGCATTTCTAAATCAAATAATCATATTTACTAACTAAAACCTTTATTCTATGACGTGGTTATCAAACTCTTCCGTCGGAAGAAAAGTTGTGATGAGCGTTACGGGCGCGGCTCTCGTGCTGTTCCTGTTGTTCCATGCGACTATGAACGTTGTGGCCATCTTCTCAGGCGATGCCTACAACGCTATTTGTAAGTTTCTCGGTGCCAACTGGTATGCGCTGGTAGGTACGCTGGGACTGGGCTTCCTTGTTGTCGTCCACATCATCTACGCCTTCATCCTCTCCGTGCAGAACTACCGTGCGCGCGGCAAGGAGCGTTATGCTGTGACCGACCGCCAGAAGGATGTCGAGTGGGCATCGAAGAATATGCTCGTGCTCGGCATAATCGTTGTCTGCTTCATCTTCCTCCATCTCTACAACTTCTGGGCGAAGATGCAGCTCGTCGAACTACAGCACATGGCGGGCTGCGCTGTAAACACATCGCTCGCGCAGAACGGCGTGTACCACATACAGCAGCTGTTCTCAAGCCCGGTCTACTCCATAGTCTACCTCGTCTGGCTCGCCGCTCTCTGGTTCCACCTCACGCACGGCATCTGGAGCGCGATGCACACACTCGGCTGGAACAACAACATCTGGATGGCCCGCTGGAAATGCATCGCGAAAATCGTCGCTACACTCATCGTACTGATGTTCGCGGCAGTAGTCGTATGCTTCGCGTTCGGCATAGCCCCGATATGCGCATAACTCACACATTGTATAATAAATAAAACCACATAACATGGCTAGAATAGATGAACTTCTTAAAGGTGACATCATCACCGCTAAGATTCCCGAAGGCCCATTGGCAGAAAAATGGACCAATTACAAAGCGCATCAGAAACTCGTGAACCCGGCCAACAAACGCCGCCTCGACATCATCGTCGTCGGCACGGGTCTTGCCGGGGCTTCGGCCGCAGCATCGCTCGGCGAACTCGGGTTCAACGTGCTGAACTTCTGCATTCAGGACTCCCCGCGCCGCGCCCACTCGATTGCGGCTCAGGGCGGTATCAACGCAGCCAAGAACTACCAGAACGACGGCGACTCCGTCTACCGTCTCTTCTACGATACAATCAAGGGAGGCGACTACCGCGCACGTGAGGCGAACGTTTACCGCCTTGCCGAGGTGTCAAACTCCATCATCGACCAGTGCGTGGCTCAGGGCGTGCCCTTCGCGCGCGAATACGGCGGACTGCTCGACAACCGCTCTTTCGGCGGCGCACAGGTGAGCCGTACATTCTACGCCAAAGGCCAGACCGGACAGCAGCTCCTCCTCGGGGCTTACTCCGCGCTCAGCCGCCAGATAAACAAAGGCACGGTGAAGATGTACACCCGCTACGAGATGGTTGACCTCGTCATCATCGAAGGCCGCGCACGCGGAATCATAGCGCGTAACCTCATCACCGGCGTACTCGAACGCTTCGCGGCTCACGCCGTAGTCATAGGCACAGGCGGTTACGGAAACACTTTCTTCCTCTCTACCAACGCCATGGCATCCAACGGCTCAGCCGCACTTCAGGCATACAAGAAGGGTGCATGGTTCGCAAACCCATGCTTCGCGCAGATTCACCCGACCTGTATCCCCGTACACGGCTCATTCCAGTCCAAGCTGACGCTCATGTCAGAGTCGCTCCGCAACGACGGCCGCATCTGGGTCCCGAAGAAAAAAGAGGACGCCGAGGCCATCCGCGCCGGCAAGAAGAAACCGACCGACATACCCGACGAGGACCGCGACTTCTATCTGGAACGCCGCTACCCGGCGTTCGGCAACCTCGTGCCGCGTGACGTGGCATCGCGTGCTGCCAAGGAGCGTTGCGATGCAGGTTTCGGTGTAAACGCCACCGGCCTTGCCGTTTATCTCGACTTCAAATATGCCATCGAACGTCTCGGACGCGATGTAGTCGAGGCACGCTACGGCAACCTCTTCCAGATGTACGAGAAAATCGTCGATGAGAACCCGTATGAGACCCCGATGATGATATTCCCCGCTATCCACTACACGATGGGCGGCATCTGGGTTGACTACGAGCTGCAGACCTCCATACAGGGTCTCTTCTGCATCGGTGAGGCCAACTTCTCCGACCACGGCGCAAACCGCCTCGGCGCATCGGCACTCATGCAGGGTCTCGCCGACGGCTATTTCGTCCTGCCGTACACCATCCAGAACTACCTCGCCGACCAGATACAGGTGCCGCGCTTCAGCACTGACCGTCCCGAGTTTGCCGAGGCTGAAAAGGCAGTGAACGACAAGATTGAGCGACTGATGAAGATACAGGGCACACGCTCAGTGGACAGCATCCACCGCGAGCTTGGTCTCGTGATGTGGGAGTTCGTCGGCATGGGCCGCACGGCTGAAGGTCTCAAGACAGCTCTGGAGAAAATCAAGGAGATACGTAAGACATTCTGGAACGAAGTCTATATCCCTGGCCGCCGCAACGACCTCAACGTCGAACTGGAAAAGGCTCTCCGCCTGGCCGACTTCATCGAGATAGGCGAACTCATGGCGCGCGACGCACTCCTCCGCGAAGAATCATGCGGAGGACACTTCCGCGAAGAGTACCAGACCCCGGAAGGCGAGGCGCTCCGTCAGGATGATAAGTTCTCCTACGTATCCTGCTGGCAGTATGAGGGCGAAGGCAAAGAGCCCAAACTCCTCAAAGAGCCGCTTGACTATGAATTCGTTGTTCGTCAAACCCGTAATTATAAAGCGTAATCTATCATGGACAAAACTATTAATATAAAGGTAAAAGTCTGGCGTCAGGCCGGACCGAAAGCCAAAGGTGCTTTCGAGACATACGAGCTGAAAAACATATCGACAGACAGCTCATTCCTTGAGATGCTTGATGTCCTGAACGAGCAGCTCATATCACAGCACAAAGAGCCTGTGGCCTTTGACCATGACTGCCGTGAGGGCATCTGCGGCATGTGTTCACTCTACATCAACGGACATCCGCACGGACCTGACAGCGGTGTGACCACTTGCCAGCTCCATATGCGCAAATTCCACGACGGAGAGACAATCACAGTCGAGCCGTGGCGTTCCCATGCATTCCCGGTAATCAAAGACCTCATGGTTGACCGCCGTGCATACGACAAAATCATGCAGGCCGGAGGCTACATATCCGTCAACACAGGCGGAGTGCCGGATGCCAATGCAATACCCATACCCAAGAAGGCGGCCGATGAGGCCATGGACGCTGCCTCCTGCATCGGTTGCGGTGCTTGCGCGGCAGCCTGCAAGAACGGTTCGGCCATGCTGTTCGTAGCCGCTAAGGTGAGCCAGTTCGCTCTCCTCCCGCAGGGCAAGGTAGAAGCCGCACGTCGCGTGAAAGCCATGCTCGGCAAGATGGACGAACTCGGCTTCGGCAACTGCACCAACACCGGCGCATGTGCCGCAGAATGCCCGAAGAACGTATCTCTCAGCAACATCGCACGCTTGAACCGCGAGTTCATCTGCGCCAAGCTGAAAGACTGACCAACGCTTGAGCGTCCATACTAAACCCCGAGTGTCCGGTGCAGATCTGTCTGCCCGGACACTCTTTTCATTAACCGCAGAGCCGGTCAGCAAGCCCGGCGATAACTCATATTGATTATGGACAACCTTACTATCAAAAAGACTTTCACCGTCACTCCGCACGACACCGCCGAAAACGTAGGCTCCGGTTCGCTGCCCGTCCTCGCTACGCCGATAATGGTAGCTTGGATGGAAAATACTGCCATGGCAATTGCCGCACAAAGTCTCGCACCCGCAGACACTACAGTCGGCATATCGATGAGCGTGCAGCACATCAAGGCATCAGCCGTCGGAGAAACCATCACCTGCACCGCACGGCAGACCTCTGCCGACGGACGCAAGCTCACGTTTGAAATCACCTGCACGAACGCCGATGGCGACACCGTAGGTACAGCCACTCACGAACGTTTCATTGTGACAGCGGAGCGTTTCATGGCTAAGCTGCGGAAATAAACCTCCGGTTGCAGCATATAAACAAAAGAAATGCGGGTCAGTGAAAATAGCTTCACAGACCCGCACTTCTTTATTATTGAAACGTATCTTTACTTTATGCCCAGCTTCTTCGCAATCGCCTTCGGGAGAGCGTCCTTGTGCAGCACGATGTTCATCGTCTTGTACTTCACGAATGCCTCCGATGCGTACCAGATACCGTTATACTTGCCGGAGAAGCCCCATGAGTTCTTCACCATGAAATAAGGCTTGCCGTTCTGGTCTTTCGCTATGCCGTATATCAACATACCGTGGTCATCGGTTGTCTCCCAGTTGTCAAATGCCTCCTGACGCATCTCCTGTGTCACCTCTACCTCAGGCAGCGGCCTCGAGGTCAGCTCCTTGCGCTTGTCCGCAGGAGTCATGCCCGTCCAGCGTGCCATGTCCGACCCTGTAAGTTCCGCACCGCGTGCCGCATCGGGCATCACCGCTATGCCGTCCCTTGTGAAGCCCTGTTCGCTCACGTCAGAACCCCATGCGAACGTATATCCGTTCTCTATCGCATAGCGCATCACCTCCATAAGCTCATCTATCGGCAGATTGTACGACAGCGCGTTCCTCCAGTTGTCCTGTATCTCTATCGCGAACTGCGTATAGAAAGGATGATGAGTGTACGATGTGAGCGACACATAGTCGCTGCTCTTCAGTCCGAGGCTCTCGGTAAACTCTTTCGGAGTCATCTGCTTGCCGTCCACCTCTATCGTCTCAGAACATTCGCCGAGATATGTGTCATAGATAGCCGACAGACCCTCTTTCCACACCGGAGTGAGCTTCTTGTGATTTCCCTTTGCTATCGCGTCTACATACGCCCCCGCCACAGCGTCCAGTTCATTGTGTGTAGGCAGCGAGTCGCCGTACATGATGCCCGGCATATCCTCCTGAAGCACAAGGCCGTAGTTGTCTATGCAATAGAGTATGTCGGAAAACGCCCCTCCGGGTGCAAACGAGCTTGCTCCATGCAGGCGCACATAGTTCACCGCCCTGTCTACCATCGTATGATGAACCACATACATCTCCGAGAAATCATACTCCCCTTTGCCCTGCCTCAGCAGTTCGGCCTCGATAAAGCCGAGAGCCGAAAAGCTCCAGCATGTGGATGAGCGGTGCTGATCCTTGATTGATGTGATAGGATTCTCTTTAACTGTCGTGAACACAAAGCCCTCCTCCTTCTCCTCAGGCTTCTGCTCCGTAGTCTGGGCGTTCAGTCCGAACGTCCCCAATAGTGCAAGCGCACACAGAAAAATTTTCTTCATGTCTGGTTTAGTATTAGTGTTAAGTATTTTGCCAAGTCTCACCCTATGGGATATCCGCCCTGGCACCGCATGACAGCAGCCGCAACAGCGGACAGGACTGCAAAAGTAACGAAAAAACGTGACATATGAAACACCTCCCTGTCTCTGCACCTCTGCCATTTTTTGCTCATGCCTTAAAAATAATTTGGTTAAACCTTGTACACTTCATATATATTTCTTATATTTGCGCATAACTCTAAATCATATAGCTATGAAAAAACCTGACACCGAAGAACTGGCACGCCGTATCGCGCTGGACTTCAATAAGACAAGAGAGGAAATCATCCGTGAACTGGAAATCTACTATCCCGAAATCACCGATGAGATGATAGCCGGATGGGAGCAGTCTGGTGCATTAGAGTACGAAACCGTAGACGGTCAGAAACGCTACTTCCGCAATGCCGCGAAAAACCTCATGCGCCTCGACCGCGACGCACGCGAACTCCGCGAGCAGAAAGAAGGGCGTGAGCGTGCCGGACGCGCATACGTGCTATCCCAGCACATACCCGCCGTCATCAAGGCAGTCCGCTCGCAGCTGCGCGGCTCAAGCCGCCTCATCTCCGGACTGCCCGTATCGCCCATCATAGGCGAATTCGAAGAGCGCATAATCCCCGACGAGGAATACATCTCCCCGATGGAATACATGGCGCTCCCCCACCGTTGGCGTTTCTACAGCCGCATAACCGTCCGTCCCGATGCAGTACCCGCAGGCGAGGAAATCCTCTGCTGGATGCCGATGCCCCGCGCCGACATCCACCGTCAGGTACTCGAGGACAGCAACGAGCTGCTGGCCAAAAGCATACACGCCGCACACTTCATGTGCAAGAGCGCCGAAGCCTCCCGCCCGACAGTCTTCTGGAACAGCGTCCCATTCAAGACAGCGGCCGAATTCCACCCCCTGCCCAAAGGCTTCGAGCACCAGCCCGTTGACACACAGGCCGAAAACCTACTGCCCCACCTCATGGAGCAAGCCCCACACATAGTCTTCACCGACTCCCTGAAAGAGCTTGCCTTCCGGACAGTAGGCCGCGAGCGTCGCCCGTACTACATGGCACGCGCCATCTTCGACCTCATAAGCAAACACTATCCGTGGATATCCGCACGCGAATACTCCACCATAGACTGCATCCCCGAATACGTCGTCCGTCGCGGCGGCGGCGACTGCGGACAGGTCACGATGCTCTTCATCACCCTCTGCCGCATACTCGGCATACCCGCACGCTGGCAGAGCGGCTTCAGCCTGATCCCCGGCTACGAGAACTTCCACGACTGGGCCGACATCTACATCCCCGGCCTCGGATGGATACCCGTCGACCCCTCATTCGGCATACAGCGTTGGGGCAAGACCGAAGAGCAGCGTTACTTCTACTTCGGCGGCATCGACGCCTTCCGCATGATTGTAAACAAAGGATGGGGCGGCGAGCTATGGCCGAAAAAACGCTTCAGCCGCAGCGAACCCGTCGACTTCCAGCGCGGCGAAGTCGAGTGGAAAGAGGGCAACCTCTACTTCGACACTTGGGACTTCAGCTTCTGGGTAGAGCCGCAGCTCTAACCCCCGCCACACACCAAATCCCGCAACGGCACACCTCCCCCGTGCCGTTGCGGGATTTCTCATATCCACGCCCTCCTTTATTCGCATATATCTTCTACATGCTCCTGTCTTCACAACGGGAAAATAGCTGCAAAATAGCTCACAAGAGATTTACAATTAATTTTGAACAGCTACTTACAAAATTTGGCGGGGCGGATACCATAGTGTGGTGTCCGCCCCGCTTTTTTGTTTGTGGCCGTGGCTGTTCCATGTCAGAAGTCTACGGATATGGTGAAGTTGACCATGAATCCGGTGAGGTAGTTCGGCACGGCGTACTGCTGGTTGTATATGTCCGTCACCCAATAGTACGAGTTGACGTTCTTGATGTTGAAGAGGTTGAATAGTTCAAGGTTTAGCCAGATGGACTTGACGGGGTCAAGGGCTTTCATCCAGCGTTCGCGCCCCTGTATGAAGCCACGCGACGCGCCGATGTCCACGCGGTTGTACGCCTTTGTGCGTAGCACGGCCTGATAGCGTTCGGAGTGGGGCGGGCCGAAAGGCAGGCCGTCAGACCATACGAGTTTGAGATGTATCTTGTATTCGGGGTGGTTCGGGAAGTAGTCCTGAAAGAAGAGCGAAATGTTGTACCGCTGCTCGTTTGGGCGCGCGATGTAGCCGGGATAGACTTCGCCGAGATAGTTGCCGACATTGCTGTAGACGGAGTAGTGGTCGTTAATCAGGTTCTCGCGGGAGCGCATCCAAGAGAATGATATCCAAGAGTCGGTGCCGGGGACGAACTCGCCGAAGAGCTTGATGTCGAACCCGGCGGTGTAGGCGACGGCATCGTTTACGCCGGAGTAGCGGACGCGCACATTGTCTACATAGTAGCTAATCACGCGGTCGGCTGGCTTGTAGTATAGCTCGGTTGTGAGCTTGAACGGTCTGTCCCATGCGCGGAAGAAGTAGTCCATGCCGAGGAGTATGTGGGCTGAACGTTGGGCCTTGATGTTACGGTTAAGGACAATGCTGTTGTTCCCGTCGGAGTTTTTCACCTCCTGACGTATTTCCTTGTAGAACGGGGCCTGATAGTATAACCCGGCGGCGAGGCGGAAATTGAGGTCGGCCTTGCAGTTTGGGAAGAATGCTACGGTGGCGCGGGGGCTGGCGAGAAATTCGCGGTTGAAGCTCCAGTAGTTGGCTCTCACGCCGGCGGTCAACGCCCATGTGCCGTGGTCGGCGTATATCTTATATGTGTCCTGAATGTAGGCCTGTGCGCGGAGGGAGTAGAGGTCTACGGAGGACGAGAGGTTGTATATCAGCTCGATGCGCTCAGGATTGGTCGGGAGGGTGTAGCCTGTCGAGTCGCGGCTCTCCCATTCGTTTATCCTGTCGAGGATAATCTCCCCCTGTACGTTTGCCCCCCATTCGATGGAGTTGTTCACGCCGCTATATTTCCCTTTGTGAGCCAAAGATGCCACGGTGGCGGAGAGGCGGTTACGCGCGTGTTCGTGGTATGAGCCTGTGCCGAGGCGGGCCATGTTGTCATTGTCGGGGTTGTTGGGGTCGAGTTCTGAGAGCCAGTAGCTTCCGGTGATGTCGTATGTTTCCTGTTCGTTTGTGTTGAAGGCCGAGAGCATGAGGTCGAGGCTTACGCGCTCCGTGGGCTTGTAGCCTATGGAGAATGCGCCGAAGAAAGTGCGGAAAAGGTCGCGCTCCATGCCGTCGAAATAGACGCGGAACTTCTTTGCATCGGCGTATGTCCCGAACGATGTGGTGCGTTCCTGCGGTATGAACTTGTAGGAGTTCTGCGAGAAGTTGCCGAGGAAGTCGATGTTCCATCGCGGGGCAATCTGCCATGTCATATAGGTCTGGTAGTCAACGAACATGGGGAAATATTCGCCCTTGGTATCGAGAGTGCCGAGCAGGTATTTCGAGGTCATGTAGCGCAGGCCGTGCACCTGAGTGAACTTTTTCGACGATGAGCCTACGTAGGCCGACGCGCCGAGCAGGGAGACCGACACGTTGGCCTCGAACGCCTTGGGGCGTTTGTATGTGACATCGAGAACGGAGGACATCTTGTCGCCGTATTTCGCGTCGAAGCCCCCGGCAGAGAAATTGACGGCGGAAACGAGGTCGGGGTTGATGAAACTCAGCCCCTCCTGTTGCCCTGCGCGGACGAGTAGGGGGCGATAGATTTCTATCCCGTTGACATAGACACTGTTCTCGTCATAGTTGCCGCCGCGCACGGAGTACTGCGAACTCATCTCATTGTTAGAACTCACGCCGGCGAAAGTGGTGAGCAGCACCTCGAAGTTGCCGCCCGATGCATTGGGTATGGATTTCAGCATCTCGCTGTCGAGTGTGGCCATGGTTGAGGTCTGGCGTTTCATCCCGCTCACCTCCACGTCGTTCAGAGCCTCCACGCTGGATTTGAGCCGTATGTTGAGGTTGAACGCGCGGTTGCTCCCGATGGGGAAGGTCTCCTCATACGGCTCGTAGCCGACACATGAGGCGGCTACGGTCACGGAGTCGGTCAGCGGGAAAGAGAGCTCGTAGTAGCCGACATCGTTCGTCACGGAGCCGTAGACAGTGCCTTTGGCGGATACTGTGGCGAAGGGAACGGCGCGTTTCTCCTCGTCAAGGACATAGCCGCGTATGTAAACCTTCTGTTGTGCGGCAGTGGCGCAGCAGAAGGCGATAAGGATTAGGAGTAGTGCGGCTGTCCTTTTCATCAGGTCTGTACGGTGCTTGATGTCTATATAACGTATGCTGCCGGGTTATAGTGTGCCGGTCAGAGTTTTTTAAGCCGGGCGAACTTCAGCAGCAGCTGTTTTGTGCCGTGGGAGTCGAACTCAATGGTCGCCTTTGTGCTGTCGCCATTGCCTTCGATTTTTGATACAGTTCCCCGTCCGAAAATGGTGTGCAGCACGGTGTCGCCCGGCGCATAGGCGCACGGGACGGAGGGTGCGGTGCGGGCGGAGGCCGCCGTTTCCCTGACGGGGGTGAGCCTGCGCGGTGAAGCCTGAGGGCGTATCACTTCCACCTTTTTGGCGGTGCTTGACGTTGAGCGGGGTGCGTATGAGCCTTGGCGTGCGAAGGGGTTGACGAAGGCACTTGCCGCCGGGCATGTGCGGGCGGGCATATTGATGTAGCGGCTGTCTATGTCGTAGAGGAATCGGCTCGGCGACGTGAACTGCGACTGTCCGTGCATGAAGCGCGATTTGGCGTAGGAGACTGTGCAGCACTCTTTTGCGCGGGTGATGGCGACATAGAAGAGGCGGCGTTCCTCCTCGAGGTCGCGCAGCGATTCGGCCCTTTGGCTCGGGAAAAGGTTCTCCTCCATGCCGACGATGTAGACAGAGCCGTATTCGAGGCCTTTCGAGGCGTGGACGGTCATTAGGGTCACGGCGTTGGCCTGTTCGGCCTGCTCATCGTCCTGATCGGTGAGGAGCGATATTTCGGAGAGGAAGTCGGCTATCGTGACGCGCTCATCGCCCTCGCTGAGACGCTTGTCGCAGAACTCCTGAACGGCGTTGAGGAACTCCTGAAGGTTTTCCTTGCGCGATTCGCTCTCCGGCGTGTTCTCACGCGACACATCGGCAATCATGCCGCTGGCGTTCAGGACATATTCCACTGTGCGGTAGGCATCGGATGAGGCGTGGAACTCGGACATGGAGCGTATGAGCGCGGCGAAGGCGGCGAGTTTGGCGGCTGTGCCGGAATTGACATCGAGGCCAGTGGCCTTGGCATCGGAGAGCACATCCATGGCAGGTGCGCCAGTCTCGTGGATGTGGGTAATGAGCTTGTTGAGAGTGGTGTCGCCTATGCCGCGTGCGGGATAGTTGATGATGCGCTTGAGCGACTCCTCGTCAGTGGGGTTTATCATCAGGCGGAGGTAGGCCATTATGTCCTTTATCTCCTTACGCTGGTAGAACGAAAGGCCGCCGTATATCTTGTAGGGTATGCCCTCGCGGCGCAGCGCGTCCTCGAGCACACGGCTCTGCGCGTTGGTGCGGTAGAGTATCGCTATGTCTTGATAGTCAAACAGATGACGGTCGATTTGACTGACTATGCTCTGCGCTACGCGTGTGGCCTCGTCGTAGTCGGAGTATGCTTCGATGACTTCGATGGGCGAACCCTTTCCCTGTTCGGAATAGACGTTTTTCTTTATCTGGTTCACATTCTTGGCTATGAGGGAGTTGGCGGCATTGACTATGCATTGCGTCGAGCGGTAGTTCTGTTCGAGCTTGAAGAGCCGCGCCGAGGGGAATAGCTTCTGGAACGTCAGCATATTGTCTATCTGCGCACCACGGAAAGAGTAGATGCTCTGCGCGTCGTCACCCACGACGCAGACCCGCGCCGAGCGGCCTGCAAGCTGCTGTACGATGGCGTGCTGGACGGTGTTGGTGTCCTGATATTCATCGACGAGGATGAAGGCGAAACGTTCGCGGTAACGATCCAGTATCTCCGGGCATTGGGAGAAGAGGGAGTAGGTGAAGACGAGTATGTCGTCGAAATCCATCGCGTTGGCGGCCTGGCAGCGGTTGCAGTAGAGCTGGTAGACCGTGGCGAAGTCGCGGAGGTTGTTTTTCGCATCGGCGGCTATGGCGAGGCTGTCGTTGGAGTAGGCGGACGGCGTTATGATGCGGTTTTTCAGGTTCGAGATGCGGGAGAGTATGGAGGCCGGGGAGTAGGATTTCTCGTCGAGATGGAGTTCCTTGACGAGGGATTTGATGAGGTTTTTGGAGTCGGCGGTGTCATATATCGTGAACTGGGGGGTGAAGCCTATCGTGGCGGCCTCGGCGCGGAGGATGCGTGTGAAGATGGAGTGGAATGTCCCCATCCAGAGGTAGCGCGTCTCGCGTTGTCCGACAACGGCGGCTATGCGCTCTTTCATCTCGCGCGCGGCCTTGTTGGTGAAAGTGAGCGCCATGATGCGGCTGGCGGGGATACCGAGCTCCATGAGGTAGGCTATCTTGTATGTGAGTACGCGGGTCTTGCCTGAGCCTGCACCCGCGACGATGATGGACGGGCCGTCGTTGTAGAGGACGGCTTCTTTCTGCGACGGGTTCAGTAGGGTGTCAAGTTCCATAGGCTGTTTCGGTATGATGTTTCTACGAAAGTGCAAAGTTAGGGAAAATAACCGAGATACAGGGGTGACGGCTGGAGGGGTTTTGCGGTTTTCTTCGGGAGCGGGGGCGGTGAGAGAGCGGTTGTCGGCGGATGGTGTCTGCGATGGGGAGCGGGTGCGGGGCTTGACCTTGGAGGAGTAGAGGAGGCGGCCTGCGGGTAAGGCGAAAGTACGTGTTTTGAGGGGGAGCTGGTGCGGAGAGGCTTCGGGAGGGCTGGCCGATTGCTTCGGCGAGATTACGTGTTTTTAACTTTAATTTACATAGCGAGCCCGAGGTGAGTTGATAGAGGAAAAAGTGGATGAGGCGGGAATGGCGGAGGAGGGCGTGGCGCATGATTTCAAAGGAGGAGTGAGTTTTCAAGGAGATGGTGGTTTGCGAGAATTACAAATCGTTTTTTTTTTTTGATAAATGACTAATATTGAATGTGTATCTTTGTGGGCAAAATAACACACAACAAATCTATTATTACTATGCAAACACCACAACGGCTTAAACAACTTGGATTTTTGGGTTTCAATACCGTGGCATCATTGCGCAAAGGAACAAGCGTCATACCTGACGTGCCATGTGTATACTTGGTTCTATATACCTCTAAGAGCAATCCGGATTTTATCAATCCTGGCACGGGAGGATTTTTCAAGGGCAAAAACCCAAACGTTTCAATCGAAGAACTTCAAGCTAACTGGATTGATAATGAACCTATTATTTATATAGGTAAAGCTACATCCTTGCACCGCCGTATATGGCTATATATTAAATTTGGTAACGGCCATCCTGTCGGGCATTATGGAGGCCGTTACATTTGGCAGATAAAAGACTCCGGCTCGCTCATAATATGCTGGAAACCTATCACAGACCAAGATCCCGCAGACATAGAATCGCGCTTGATACAGGAGTTCAAAGCGCAGCACAACGGCCAACGCCCGTTTGCAAACCTTATAGGCTAAAAAGTTATGGCAACAATACAAGAACAGATGGCTAAAGAACTGTCCGACAGGATTGATCGCGTCATAGACAGAAATGAAACGGAAATATATATTGACCGTGAATCAGCTAAACGAGCCGCAAAGATATTAGCAGACCTATCCCTAGACAAAGGATCTATAGAAGGTCTTTCAGAACGTTATATAGAAAGTATAAAAGACATATTGCATTATTATAGGTAAAAGTATATATAACTATTTTTGTTATGATAATAAACGGTATAAAAATAGAGAACTTCCAATGTTACCACGGAGTACAGACAATGCGTTTCTCCCGTGGACTCAACCTCATAATAGGCAAAGGCGGCAAAGGGAAATCAAAACTTTTCAACGCATTCTATTGGGCTCTTTTTGGTAAATTGTACATTACAGAAGTAGGGTGGGTTGAAACGGATACGCTACCGTCGTCATCCCGTATGCAAGTAAGACGGCACGATTTCATAAATGTCATGTCCCTATATAATGCCCAACCTCACGATATAATAGAAACGTCTGTTAGAATAGATATCTCTGATGAAAACGGAATACCATATACCATAGAACGGAAGGTACGTGCCGAACGTCTTGAAACACCATACGACTGGCGTTCCGACGCGGCGTGGAGTGTTTCTAACAGCAGTCTAAATATCAGCCAGAATAGGATTCCATTATTAGATTCCGAAAGTGAAATCGAACGTCTTTTCCCCTCCGGCATAAGAAAATACATCTGGTTTCAGGGGGAGTCGTTGAAAAGCCTGATAAACCTGCGCGACAAAAAAACGCTCAAAGATGCGGTGGAACATATTTCATACTATCCATACTATGAAAGAATGTACGACATAATAAATAAGGCTATCTCAAAAATAGAATTCCTTGAGGGTAATGCACTTCAAGAGGCAAACAGTGACAAAAAAATAGCCGATGCTCTGAAGCATATCTCTGAATATAGGCAACAAATTGATGACCTAAATGAGAAAAAAGATCAATTGGAAAAGGATGCAGAGGAAATTAAATCAGTAATCGACAACTGCAACGCAAAAATTAAAGCCTGCGACACTTATAAGAAACTTGTCATAGACATCAAAGAGACACAGGACAAACTTAAAGACGTGCAGACTGGACTCACGAACCTACGGGAGCAAAGAGATGATTTATTATCAAATAGTTGTATATTGCGTGGTACTACACCAATGATAGAAAGATGTTTGCAAATGATAGAGAATTATAGAGATTCAACCTCAACAGACATTGACGAGGAAGAACTCAAACAGATTCTATATCAGGGTAGATGCTCCGTATGTGGTTCGCATATCAGACCACAATCTGAAGAGTACGACTATATTCTTGACAAACTACGCTCCATGAATAGCCGTACAAACACAAAGAATTTCGATATGTTGCTTGGAACAATAGAAGACAATGCAAAAAAAATTTCAAAATCAGTGAGCAATATAGATGAGGAGTACAAAACTCTTATATCAAGAATAAACGAAACTGCGGATAGCCTATATAACTTGCGACAAAAAGAACGCACTTTGAATGATAAAAAGCTTGATATTGAACGCCAGTATGGACAAAACTTCCTGAAAGAACAAAACAACGAGTACAATGATGCTCTGAAAAATAGAGAACAGAAACAAAAAGAATATGCTGAACTAAGAAAAAAAGAAAGAAAGGTAAAGGACGATATTGAGAAAACCGAGTATCGACTTGCAAAAGCTCAAGAAGAATATGAACGTCAGAAAATGAAAGGTAAAGTCGCAGAGGTAGACGAAACAAAATGGAGAGAGATATCAGTATTTCTGTCCGAAGTTTGCAGAGATGTGAAAGACAACGCGCACCTCACACTACTGCGCCGTATAGAAGAGCGTGCAAATGAGATATATAATGCTTTTACGAAATATGACAATGGTTACAAGGGGGAGATTATCATAAAAGAAGATTATACTATAAAAACAGTATCAGGCATAAACACAAGCCATGAAGACCGCCAGAAAATGAGCATTATCAATGCTATACTCTCACTGAACCAAGAGGCTCTTGGCATATACTACCCATTTATAAGCGATGCTCCTACATCGAACTTTGATTCTGTAACTACCAAGAACTACATGATGGGTATAAAGGAGATATTCGAGCAAAGTATAATAATGACAAAGGACGTTGATATTGATGGTGAAATATATAAACAGATGATGAATGACGATCATGTAGCGACAATATATGAACTCCGTTCAAAAACCAAGTTCGATAATGACACGTCATTGCTGCTAGCGGGCTATGTGACTGTTAAACAACGGAAAAAGAGCACAAAAGAGACGCAAGAGATGCAAAGCATTTATCATATGGTTTTCTTTACTTATTCCAAGCAATAAAGTAGCGTTTAATTTTGAACTGCTACTTACCAATCAAAAGCAAACTGTAGTCCTACAGCGGCCTCCCGTTACACTATCGTTTTCCCATATACTCCGCTATACTGCGTCTGTACTTGACCGCCAGCGCAACCAGTACGGAAAGCACATAGCCGCCCAACACCCCGATTGCAAATTTCCACAACGGGTTCATCGCGTGTACCACAAAACCGCCCTCGAAGTTTATAATATCCTTGTTGCTTTCCACCTGCATCTTTTTATGGTCACGCTTTCTCATAAGCTGAAACACATAGCCGTGCAGCGGTTCGCGCTCCTTCTCGGTCACTATGACATACCAGTCCTTCGTCAGGGTCATCTGCTTCGTCTTCTCGAAATAGTCATAATTCAGCAGCGAGTCCATCCTCTCCAGTTCCCTCTCATATATGGCCAGACGGCTTCTGTCCAGCTGCTTGTACATACTGTCGGCCTCCTCCATCATCGGCAGCGTATGGAAAAACCTCTGCATCGGCACTCTCAGGGAATTGAAGTCCGTCGCCCCCTTGGCATAGACCCGCAGTCTGAGCCGGTCGGGCATCACCACATTCATCGTATCATCGGGAGCGATACTGCCTTTATAATCGGCAAAATCAGCCACCGAGTCCGGCTTCTGGTCTATGACATTATACGTCTTCAGCTCCTTGAAATTATCCATCGCCTCTTCGGGGAAGCCATAGTCCGCTACAAGCGTCTGAGGCAATGTGTTCTGCATCATGGCAAACCCCTCTTTAATCCTCGGCCTCATATCCTCGGTAAACGTCACCGTACACTCACCCTTATATGTAGTGGCAAACGGACGCGTCCATATATACCCAGCAATACAGCCCAGTATGACAAACAGCAATGTTATCCATATATACTGCACTGACAAACGGAACATCCGGAGCAGCGTAACACCGATATTCCTGAAAAAACGCTTCACCGCCCGCCAGCAGATGATTATGAAATCAAACAGATTAATCTCCCGTTCCTGTTCCCCCATTTCTCACTCTCTATCTAAAGTTATTATACAAATCATTCCACCAATACCTCTCTCACCACAGTGCCATACAGTCCAAAACGCACAACGCACACATACAATGATACGAAACACGTACTTTCGAGCCATCCGCAAGCCATCCTTGCCCTCCGGAACACGTACCCTCGCCTTATCCTCACCCTGCCGTCAAGCTCACCTCACAGCCATGACTGCAAAGTTACACAAAATCCCCGTACCGCCAAGCCCGCTCCTCACAATATCTCCATCGCAATCACCGCACACGCCTCCGCGTCCGCCAGTGCATTGTGGTGCAGTGTCAGGTCATACCCGCACCGTGCGGCCACAGTCTGGAGCTGATGGTTCGGAAGCTCTCGTCCGAACATCCGCCGCGAAGCCCTGCACGTGCAATGGAATTCATAATTCGGATAATCTAATCCATACACCTTGAACACCGCTTTCAGACACCCCTCGTCAAACACACTGTTATGCGCCACTAACGGCAGCCCCTCAATCAGCGGTGCAACCTCCCGCCATACATCCGGGAAAAGTCTCTCCCCGTCCGTATCCTCACGTGTAAGCCCATGCACCTCAGTACACCGCCTGCTGTAGAAATTAGGCGTAGGACGTATCAGGCTGTAAAATCGGCCAGCCTCCTTCCCCTCCCGCACAATCACCACTCCCACACTGCACACACTCTCCCTGTTCCAGTTCGCCGTCTCAAAATCTATCGCCGCAAAGTCCCTCATATCATTCGTCTTTCAGTTCCACTATCTCGTCAAACATACTCCATACGTCCATCTCGTCCTCCTTTCTCTTCTGCAAAAGCTTCTCCCGCATCTCCTTCCTCACTACAAGCACACAGCTCTTCCCATCCGCTCTTCCATCGTGCAGAGCCTCCTTAAACCTCTCATGGCCTCCGTAATAAGGATTGTAATCATTCAATATAGGCATATGCTCTCCGGGGCATACTATGCTATCGAACTGTCTCACCGCTTTCAGCAATTCATAATATGACATCTCAACCCACCAGTTCTCCGGCATCCTCCATACGCCGCGCTTTCCTCCAGGCAACAAATACACGCAAGCAACTTTAGGAATACGGCGTATATTCTGCATATAGTACACCCCGTCATACGTCCCCACCCCGTCATCATCAAGTTCACCTCCAATATCAATCACCTCTATGCTGTCGCATCCCAAAAAAGAAAGTCCACCTACACCACTATTAGGCAGTATCACCCTCTTTAGTCTTTCACATTGTCCAAACACCTCAGAGATGAAATCGATATGCTCAGCTTCCGACCTTACCTCCTGCATATTCGTACACTTATAAAAAGCCTTGTCATCCACCACCTTAATGTTCTCCGGCAAGTCAATCCGCCTCAGACTGCTGCACTCGGCAAAAGCCTCCTCACCGATCGTGTCAAGATACCTGCCAAACTTCACGTTCTCCAATGCCTCACAATACGCAAACGCCTCATCTCCGATAATTCTCACACTGTCTGGCACTGTTACCTTCTTCACATTCCAGCAGTTGGAGAACGTACTTTCTCCTATCTCCATCAGTCCCTCCGGCAGGAAATTCACATCCGTCAATGACCGGCAGGCATAGAACGTACCCTCCAGCTTCTTCAGTCCTCTGTTCAGTTTCACTTTCCTGAGATTGTCACATCCATAGAAAACCCCACCCAGCTCCTCCACTCCGGCCACAGTCACCTCTTCCAGCCCGATGCAATTACTGAATGCTCCCTCTCCTACACACTCCAACCCGTTATGGAACTTCACCCTCTTCAACTCTTTGTTACCGGCACACGCATATTCCCCTATGCTCTTCACCTCACGGGGTATCTTCACATATTCCCCGCCTGTACACAGCAGCAGTTCGTCCCGTCTTTTGTCAATCAGCATCATTGCTTTGCCGTAGCGTCTCCATTCTATCCACGGGACTCTCACATCCGCGCTCTCCAACGCACACATACCGGCAAACGCCCCCTTACCTATCTTAACCACACTCTCCGGTATCGTTATATGTTTCACATACTGACACCATGCAAAAGCATTCCTCCCTATTTCCTCAAGGCTGTCCGGTAATATAATCTCTTCAAATCGCACGCCCAAAACGCGCCATTATCTATCCTTCTCAAGCTCTTTGGCAGTTTCACGCTACTTATCTCCTCAAAAAAATTAAGTATATATCCCCCTATACTCGTCGTCCTCTCCTCTACCACAAGATTATGCACTCCCATCCTCCGGCAGCAGTCTTTCATATGAACTACAGCCGCATACTCTTTTTCATAGTACGCAACATTATCCTTTTCTTTCAGTTCCCCATCGCTCCATAGTCTCAGCGTGTCGCCCTCTATTCTCCAGCGCACGCTCTTCTCCCGTCCCGTCGGGCCGCAATACCCTTCCGTCACAATCCCATCATCCGGCACCACGTCCTCATATAATTCCACACATATGCCACTTCCTGCATTATCCTCCGCAGCGCACAGCGGCTTCAGCGGCAGCACCGCCGCCGACAGCATTACGGCCGCTATGGCCGCCCTCCAGAATCTTGTCATTCCCATATCTCAAAAGTATTTTACGGTTGCTCGCCACGCAAAGGTACGCATTCC
>JADIMV010000126.1 GCA_017694515.1 Candidatus Aphodosoma intestinipullorum | reverse complement strand
AGGGAGAGTTCTGTAAGACCCCAAATGCTCTATTGTGTATCCAAACAGGTTGCGTGGCGCGAAACGGGTTTTTGCTGAAGTCTCATAAGGTGAATTGTATAATGTGATTGGTGTTGATATATGTCGGGTCTTAAGAAGTTGGCTCAGGAGACTGTGATTTACGGGCTGAGCAGTATCGTGGGGAAGTTTCTGAACTGGTGTCTTGTGCCGCTGTACAGCTATGTGCTGACGAGTTCGGGGGAGTATGGGGTGGTGACGGAGATCTATGCGTGGACGGCATTGGTCATCATCATCCTTACCTACGGGATGGAGACGGGTTTTTTCCGCTTCGCGGGGGCGGACAAGGCGGAGGAGGAGCGGACGAACAGGGTGTACAGCACGACGCTGACTTCGCTGGCTGTGACTTCGACGGTGTTTGCTGTGGCGGTGTGCGTGCTGCAAGTACCGATTGCGGGGGCGATGGGCTACGGGGCGCATCCGGAGTGGATTGCTATGATGGGGGTGACGGTGGCTCTGGACGCGTTCGACAGCATCCCGTTCTCGTATCTAAGGTACAAGAACAGGGCTGTGACGTTCGCGCTGCTGAAGCTGCTGAATATCTTCGTCAATATAGCGATGAACATATTCTTTCTTGTGGTATGCCCGAGGATTTATGCGGAGAATCCGGAGTGGGTGGCATGGTTCTATGAGCCGGGCTACGGGGTGGGGTATGTGTTTGTGAGCAACCTCATCTCGTCGGGGATTGTGACGCTGGCACTGCTGCCGCACGTGTTTGTTGGGCGGTGGGCGTTCGATATGCAGCTGCTGAGGAGGATGCTGAGGTACAGCCTGCCGCTGCTGCTGTTCGGGATAGCAGGCATCATGGACCAGACGGTGGACAAGATGATTTTCCGCAGGCTGTATACGGAGCCGGACGCGATGGAGGAGCTTGGGGTGTACGGGGCGTGCTTCAAGGTGGCGATGGTGATGATGATGTTCACCTACGCGTTCAAGTTCGCGTATGAGCCGTTCGTGTTCGCGAAGCACGGGAGCGCGGACTGCAAGGAGAGCTATGCGGACGCGATGAAGTACTATGTCATCACGGCACTGGGGATTTTCCTCGGGATGGTGTTCTACATGGATGTGCTGCAATATGTTGTCGCGCCGGAGTACAGGAAGGGGCTGGCGATTATACCGGTGGTGCTAATCACGTATCTGTTCCAAGGTGTGCTGTACAACCTGTCGCTGTGGTACAAGCTGACGGACAGGACGAGGTACGGGGCGTATATCTCCGCGCTGGGATTGGTGATAACGGTGGGGCTTAACGTGGCGTTCGTGCCGAAGTACAGCTATTGGGCGTGCGTGTATGCGTCGCTGGTGTGCTATGCGGTGATGACGGCGGTGTCGTATTTCCTCGGGCAGAAGTATTACCCGGTGAATTATCCGCTGAAGGAGATAGGTGTGTATGTGCTTCTGACGGCGGCATTGTGGGCTGCGGGGAGCGCGGTGGACTTCGGGGCGATGTGGGCGAACCTGATCTACAGGACGGCATTGCTGGGCGTGTTTGCCGTGTATTTAGTGAAGAAAGACCTGCCGCTGAGCGAGATTCCGGTGCTGAAAAAATTCTTCAAAAAAGGGGGCAAGGCATAAGGGGCATATAAATTTATTTCCTTAATTTTGCAAAAGTGAGGAGAGACCGCAAGTGGCGGTACAATGTTGTGATATTCAAATATATAGAAGCGGGTTAGAAGTATGGGTTTGTTTTCATTGACACAAGAGATAGCGATAGACCTCGGTACGGCGAACACGGTCATCATACATAATGACAAGATTGTAGTGGACCAGCCGTCGATAGTGGCATTAGACACGCGGTCGGAGAAGGTGGTGGCGATAGGGGAGAAGGCGCACCAGATGCAGGGCAAGACCAATTCGCACATAAGGACGGTCAGGCCGCTGAGGGACGGTGTGATAGCGGATTTCGACGCGGCGGAGAAGATGATACGCGGTCTGATAAAGATGATACCGAACAAGAACCATCTGTTTTCGCCGTCGCTGAGGATGGTGGTCGGCATCCCGTCGGGCAGCACAGAGGTGGAGATGAGGGCTGTGCGGGACTCGTCGGAACACGCGGGCGGCAGGGATGTGTACATGATATATGAGCCGATGGCGGCGGCACTCGGCATAGGTCTTGACGTGGAAGCCCCGGAGGGGAACATGGTGGTGGACATAGGCGGCGGCACGACGGAGATAGCCGTCATTTCACTCGGCGGCATCGTGACGGACAAGTCGATACGCATTGCCGGGGATGAGTTCACTTCGGACATCATGGACTACATGAACCGCCAGCACAACATCAAGGTTGGCGAGACCACGGCGGAGAACATAAAGAAGAGCGTCGGGTCGGCACTGACGGACCTCGGCGAGGAGGGACCGGAGGACTATGTGGTACGCGGGCCGAACAGGATAACGGCATTGCCTATGGAGGTGCCGGTGTCGTATCAGGAGATAGCACACTGTTTAGAGAAGTCGATAGCCAAGATAGAGGCGGCGATACTGGCGGCATTGGAGGAGACTCCGCCGGAGCTGTATGCAGACCTTGTGAACAAGGGCATATATCTGGCGGGCGGCGGTGCATTGCTCAAAGGGCTTGCCAAGAGGCTGACGGACAAGATACAGATACAGTTCCATGTGGCTGACGACCCGCTGCGCGCAGTGGCGAGGGGTACGGGCATCGCGCTGAAGAATGTGGACAAGTTCCAGTTCCTGCTGCGGTGACGGTCAGGCAGATGAGAACGGAGACTGACAGGGGACACGATTTGATGGGAAAGCATCGGGTTTTGTCCCTTTTTCTGTAATATGGGAGAAAGGGCGGCGCGAGGCGTGCGAGCTGATGCCCCGAGGTGGGTCGGGTGGTCGAAAAGACTATTGGCACGATGGGGTGCGGTTTTTGCAACAATCTGAACGAATAAGGCGCGAAAAGGGCGAACCGCTAAGGAGAGGATAAGGAGGAGATAGCTGCGGGCTAAGGAGAAGATGGGTAATTACCTTGAAATACAAGTGGTTAAGGGCGGTGAGGTGTAGACAATGGGAATGGTTGTCTGAAGGTTGATGGCGGTTTTGGATGGTGCGGATGTGCAGATGCGGAGCGGAGAAGCCGATGTACACGAGGTGAGGAGACGGGCGGCAGTACGGCTTACGGGATAATGGAATTGAGAGATGAATAAAATCATAGCGTTTTTTGTGAGGCATATAGTGTTCTTCCAGTTCGTGCTGCTGGAAGCGGCGGCGTTTGTGCTCATAGTAAACGCGAATGAGTTTCAGAAGAGCGTGTTTTTCAGGCACGCGACAGCTGTCATGGCGCGGATATACTCCGTCACGGGGGCTGTGGGCGACTATTTCGGGCTGCGGGAGGTGAACGACGCGCTGGCACGGGAGAATGCCGGGCTGCGCAACGAGATAGAGGCACTGAAGGAGCAGGTGGCGCATCTGACGCACGACACCCTAATCATGTCGAGGCGGCATCCCGACTTGCGGTATATCGAGGCCAAGGTGGTGTACAACAGCGTCTACCATGTGCAGAACTATATCATCATAGACAAGGGAGCGGAGCAGGGGGTAGAGCCGGACATGGGTGTGGTGTCGCCTGACGGTGTGGTCGGAGTAGTACAGAGAGTGAGCGACAATTTTGCTGTGGTTATACCGGTCATCAACCCCATACAGCGCATCAGCGCGAAGACAAAAGCGGACAACCAGTTGGGGTCACTCGTGTGGAACGGGCGCAATACGGCAGTGGCACAGATGGAGGAGATACCCGGACACGTGAAGCCGGAGGTAGGCGACTCGATAGTCACAAGCGGATATTCGGCCATATTCCCGGCGGGGATTTACATAGGCAGTGTCAGCAAGGTGTATGGCGGGGAGAATGACCCTTTCTGCAAGGTGGACGTGAGGTTAGGGGTGGATTTCCACTCGATAGAATATGTGATGGTGGCCGTCTACAAGAACAGAGCCGAACTGTCGGAACTCGAAAAAACGATAGAACATGACGAGTAGGCTGTCATATGCGCTTCATCTGGTGACGCTTGTGCTTTTGCAGGCCGTGCTGTTCAACAATATCTGCATAGCGGGTATTGTCAATATCTACATATACGTGTACTTTATCCTTATGCTGCCGATGAAGACTGGAAGGAGCGCACTGCTGTGGACGGGTTTCGGCCTCGGCATAGTGATGGACCTGTTTTCCGGGACATTAGGCATACACGCGGCGGCAACTACGCTCACGGCGTTCCTGCGCCCGTATGTGCTGAGCCTGTACGCATCGCAGGAGGAACAGGAGAAGTATGCACCCGCGCTGAAATATATAGGCGGCAGCTTTGTGAAATACGCTGTCACATTGGTCTTCATACATCACTTCACCTTATTCGCCCTTTCAGCGTTCTCGCTTCATTTCCTCGGTATGGCTCTGTTGAAGGCTGTGGCAAGCGGGGCGGTCACATCGCTGATAATCATAGCGGTAGAACGGCTTAAAAAGTAACGGCCTATGCTCAGGGACCAATACAAGAACAGGAGTATAGCGGTGCGCGGAGTGCTGGCTCTCATAGTGCTGGTCTTCATCGTGCGGCTGCTGACGCTTCAACTGTCGGGCGACTACAAGGACATAGCCGAAGGCAATGCGTTCTACCGCAAGACACTGTATGCCCCGCGCGGGCTGATATATGACCGCAACGGAAAACTGCTCGTCTACAACCAACCAACGTATGACCTCATGGTGACAGTCAAAGAGATGCGCGACGCTGCACGTGAGGGCAACCCCTTGGATACGGCGGAGCTGTGCGCCCTTGTTGGGATGACTGTGGAGCAGTTCGAGGAGCGTATGGAGGAAATCAAGAACCTCAGGAAAAACCCCGGCTATTCGCAGCTGACACCGCAGCGGTTCATGACACAGCTGTCGCCAGTGGAATATGCAGTGTTGCAGGAGCAACTGCGCAAGTTCCCCGGATTTTCAGTACAGAGCCGTACGCTGCGGAACTACAATTACCCGTATGCGGCGCACGTGATGGGGGCAATCGGCGAGGTGTCGCAGAGGATGATAGACAGAGACCCGTATTACCGGCAGGGCGACTATGCCGGGGTGAGCGGGATAGAGCGGTCGTATGAGCGAGAACTGCGCGGCGAGAACGGGGTCGAGATACTGCTGCGCGATGCACGCGGACGCATAAAGGGACGGTATAAGGACGGGGCGGAGGACCGTATGCCAGTGGCGGGGAAGAACCTCATCACGACGATAGACATCGACTTGCAGATGCTCGCGGAGGACTTATTGCAAGGCAAGACGGGCAGCATAGTGGCGATAGAGCCGGAGACCGGGGAGATACTCGCCATGGCCTCAAGCCCGGCGTGGAACCCGTCGCACATGGTCGGCCGGCTGAGGTCGAAGTATTATCCCATACTGCTCAACGATGATACCAAACCGCTGCTGAACAGAGCTACGCAGGGAACGTATTCGCCCGGGTCAACGTTCAAGACCTTGCAGGCTTTAGTGTGCCTGCAAGAGGGGGCAATCACCACGGAGACGCGCTATCCGTGCAACGGGCCGGGGTCAGTGCCTATCAAATGCACGCACCATCACGGCTCTCCCGTGTCGCTCGGCAACGCGATAGAGCAGAGCTGCAACCCGTATTTCTGGCAGGCGTACAGGGATTTGCTCGAGATGAACGGTTACGGGGAAGGCAACGAGAACTTCAAGGCGCAGTATGAAGTGTGGCGGGAGCATATACTGAGTTTCGGACTCGGCCCGAAGTTTGAGGACACGGACATAGCGGAGCAGTCGGACGGGGGAGTGCCGACAATCAAGACATACAACAAGTGGTACGGCGAACGGGGATGGAGGGCATTGACCATAAGGTCGAACGCCATAGGCCAAGGCGAGGTGGTTGTGACACCGCTGCAACTGGCAAACGCCGCAGCTGTCATTGCCAACGGCGGATATTATATCACTCCGCACCTGAACAGGAACGACTCGATGAAGGCACACCGACATGAAACGACGATAGATGCGCGGCATTTCGAGGCCGTGCGTGAGGGGATGTGGCGCGTGTGCGAATACGGCACGGGGCGTTTCTACAAAATACCCGACGTGGAGATGTGCGGCAAGACCGGTACGACGGACAACAGCCAAGGCAAGCCCCACTCTATATTTTTCGGCTTCGCGCCGAAGGATGAGCCGAGGATAGCGATAGCCGTTGTCATAGAAAACGCCGGGTTCGGTTCTGTGTGGGCAAGCCCGATAGCTTCGCTCTGCATAGAGCAGTACCTGAAAGGCCATGTGGAACGCAAGGCATTGGAAGAGAGGATGAAAACGTCAGTGATAGACCCGTATGTCAAGAAATTTTAGCGCGATAAGGTATATAGACAAGTGGAGCGTGCTGCTCTATCTGGTGCTGGTGCTGTTCGGGTGGCTGAACATCTACGGCGCGAGTGTCGGCGAGAACCAGTCGTCGATATTCGATATGTCGTACAGGTCGGGGATGCAGTTCGTGTGGATATGCATAAGCATTGCAGTGGCTGTCGTCATATTTCTCTCGTCAAGCCGCTATTACGGCATATTCGCCTATCAGCTCTATTGGCTAGCCATATTGGCACTGGTGGTCACGGTGTTTGTCGCGCCGGACATCAAGGGGTCGCGCTCGTGGCTGCCACTCGGGCCATTCAGCATACAGCCGGCGGAATTTGCCAAGTTCATCACGGCACTCGGCCTCGCGAAACTGATGAGCCAACCGCACTTCAGGCTGCAAGGGGCAAGGAATTATATGAAGGCTGCGGGCATGGTACTTCTGCCGTTGCTGATAATCATAATGCAGAAAGAGACAGGGTCGGCACTTGTGTATCTGTCGTTCGTGATAATGCTGTACCGTGAAGGTCTGCCGGGCATAGTTCCTGCCCTCGGGGTGTGCGCCGTGGTGCTGTTCGTCACGGTGATAAAACTGTCGGGGGCGGATGTGGCCGGAGTGGAGGGTGCGCAGCTCGGGCTGTTCCTCGGATTGACAATCACATTCGCACTTTTCCTTATATTCACGTGGAGATATACGCGGGATCGCCGGTGTGTGCTGTATATGCTGGTCGGGGCGGCGGCTGTCGCTGCGGTGACGGTTGTGTTGTACCTGTTTGGCGTGAGGTTTAATCCTGTTTATGTGGAGGTGGGCGTGGTGGCGGTCGCAGCAATCTATATGGCTGTGCTGGCAGTCATGAGATGGCGCAGGTCGTATGTGTTGGCACTGTGTTTCCTTGTCGGTTTCTCAGGCTACTGTTTTTCTGCCGGTTATATATTCGATAAAGTGCTACAGCCGCATCAGCAGATGAGAATAATGGTGCTTCTTGGCATGGCCGATGACCCGACGGGCATCAGTTATAATACGAACCAAGCACGCATAGCCATAGGGTCGGGGGGGCTTACGGGTAAGGGGTTCATGCAGGGGACGCAGACTAAGCTGAAATATGTGCCGGAGCAGGACACGGACTTCATTTTCTGTACCGTCGGCGAGGAGTGGGGTTTTGCTGGCAGCGCGGGGGTGCTGATAGTCTACCTGATTTTCCTAAACCGCCTTATCACGCTGGCTGAGAGGCAGCAGGATAGGTTTGTCCGCGTGTACGGCTACTGCGTGGTGGGCATATTCACTTTCCATCTGATGATAAATGTCGGCATGGTGCTGGGGCTTGCGCCTGTGATAGGGATACCGTTGCCGTTTTTCAGCTACGGGGGGTCGTCGCTACTGTCGTTTACAATACTAC
>JADIMV010000125.1 GCA_017694515.1 Candidatus Aphodosoma intestinipullorum | reverse complement strand
GCAGGCGCAGGTTTTCCGACAGTTCGTCACTCAGATTCTTGTCAAACTCATCAATAATACAGAAGATTTCCGTAACTTTGTCCCTGGTAATCATCGCTTGTGTGTTTTGTAACGTTTTGATTTTCAACTGTGAAGATACAAAATAACGGCGGGATTACCAACTTTTTCCTTCCTTTTCTTATCCCGAACTCGCGTATTTCTATGAAAAAATCAGTGTTCTTAGTGGCCATATTGGCCATCATCCCGTTTATGGCCTATGCCCAGCAGAAAAAGTTTAAGCCAGATACGCTGAAAGTGGCTACAGAGGTGTTCTTCTCCCCGATGTCATTCTCTATCGGGTATGATAATCTGACTGGAGACCCGACTATTGACGGCAGCAGTATATCCATCCCGTCGTATGGTGCAAAGGTGAGAGTATTTACTGGTGGCCATTGGGCATTCAGGATGCAGCTGGGTCTGAATTCGGATATATACAACGATGTGAGCCAGACGACATCAGGCAGCAGCACCTACAAGACGAGGAGCAGCGAAAGCTACACGACATTCTCTCTTGTGCCGGGCTTCGAGTACCACTTCAAAGGGACTGAGCGCGTTTCTCCCTACGTGGGTGCGGAGGTTGGCCTGCTGCTCAATGCTAACAATACAGCAATGAAAACGGATGGGCAAAGCGATTCGGATTCTGAGGTGAACGCCGGTTTTGTCCTGAATGCGGTAACGGGTTTCGATGTATATCTGTGCAAGGGTCTTTATCTCGGCGCGGAGCTTGGCTTCGGCATCACCTCATCTCGCGTCAGCTCGTATGACAGTGGAAATACGAAAAACCATTCCGGGCTGACTTCCGTGGGCTTTACAGTGACACCGGCCATCCGCGTGGGCTGGCTCTTCTGAAACGGTTGCGCAGAGAAGTGACGTAGATACAGTTTACCCTCGCCGGTCTGTTCCGGCGAGGTTTTTTTGTGCCACGCCCGTGGAGCTATACGAAGTTGCGCGGTGTGTTGCACGCGCTGTTTCGCAGGTATGTCTCTATGTAGCGTTCTTTCTTTATCTGATAGACATCGGAGAGCGTTATCATCAGGCCGGTGTCATATATGTCGCCGAAATCGGGGTCAAAGACAGTGCCGAATGTAGTCATGCTCGGTGAGAGTTCTATATAGGCGTGTATCAGCGGGGGGATGCAGTCACCGCGTTCGCGCACATAGCCGTTGAGCCATGTGAAGCCCTTTTTGTAGGAGCTGTCCGCTCCCATCAGGGAAAGCAGCCGCGCAGTGTCAGTTCCGGTCACTGTCTCTTCTTTCTTCGGGATGAGCAGCCCCTGTCTGTCGCGGAAAAAGTGGTTGAGATAGAAAATCATAGCCTTGCGCGCTTCGGGGTCGGTCTTGGAGTAGATGGTCACTTTGCCGAAGAGGTATTTTACATGGGGTCGTTGCGCAACGAGTGCGCCAATGCCGTCCCAAAGGTTGTCGAGGGCGAAAATGCTTTTGATGCCGCCCTTGATACTCTGGTATTTTGGCTGTACAAATGCGCGTCCGAGTTCGAGCGTACAGGGCAAGTAGTCATGCATGAATGTCTCGGAGAAGCGGAATATGTGTTCCGAAGCGATGTCCGGCTGCCCGTCCGGACGAAGTGAAGCGTCGCGGCCTTCGATGAAACGGTAGCCGCCAATGATTTCGCGTCCGTCGGGATTCCATACTATTAGCTGGCGGTAAGGTTCATCCATGAAGTCGAAGCGGTCTGTGTCCATCTCGTTGCCGCTTCCGCCGCCGCCCTGACGGAACGCCATTTCGCGCAGGCGGCCAATCTCGCGCATGGTATGCGGCGCATCGTGTGCCGTGACGACATATATACGGTTGTCCGCCTTGTTGGTGTGCCGCAAGAACCGCTCCCCGGTCAGTTCTTTCTCTATCAGTTCCGGGTTGACCGGCGCTATTATCTCTTTCATAGTACGGTGTCAGGCGTTGTGGTTCACGATATGCCGAAGCGGTCGAACTGGAGGTCACCCTTTATGTCGGCGGCGTATGTCTCAATATGGCGTTCGCGTTTGTCGCTGTATATGTCGCTGACTGTCACAAGGATGCCTGTCTCTTCCACATAGCCGAACTCATCGTTTATGGCTGTGCCGAAAACCTTCATTGTACCGGAGAGGTTCATGTAGGCGTTGACAAGCGGCGGGATGTTCTGTCCGAGTGCGCGTATTTCGTGGTTGAGTATCTTGTAGTTGTCCTTCATGTCTGAGTGCGGGAACAGGCTTTCTATACGGCGCAGGTTCTCTTTGTCCGGCTCGAGTGGCGTGATAGGGGTAACAAGATTCTCCCGGTCTCCGAAGTGGCGGTTGAGGAAATGCAGTATCATGTCGCGGCCGAGGCTACCGAACGACGGGTACATGGTCACTTTGCCGAAGAAATATTGTATTTCGGGGTGTCTGACCGTCAGTGCGCCGAGTCCGTCCCAGATGTTATCAAGGGCGTAGAGGCTTTTCGCTCCGCCTTTGATGCTCTGGTATTTAGGCTGGATGAAAGAGCGTCCGAGTTCGAGAGTGTGGGGCAGGTAGTCGCGAAGGAACTTGTCCGAGAAGCGGAACAGGTGAGCCGTGGCTATGTCCGGCTGGCCATCGGCATTAAGCCGGACATCGTTGCCGAGTATGTAGCGGTAGCCGCCGATTATCTCCTCAGCGTCAGGATTCCATACGATAAGCTGACGGCACGGTTCCTGCATCGTGTCGTAGCGGTCTATGTCAGCCTCGAAGCCTGTGCCGCCTCCGGCATCGCGGAATGCCATTTCGCGCAGGCGGCCAATCTCGCGCATGACGTTGGGCGCGTTGTGCGCCGTGACGACATATATGTCGTTGCCCGCCTTATTGGTATGCCGCAGAAAACGCTCCCTTGTCAGTTCCTTCAGAAGCAGGCTTCTGTCAACGGGCGGAATAATATCCTCCATAATCTTATGCCTTACTACCGGGATTCCTTTTTGTAAGATTCGACATACCGTTTCCACTTTTTCTCGTAGACATCGGCAAGGGTGATAATCATGGCGGTGTCATATACGTCGCCGAAGCTGGGGTCGAACACAGTGCCGAATGTCTTCATGGAACTCGAAAGCTCTATGTATGAGTGGATGAGCGGCGGCACATAGTCGCCAAGCGACTTGACGTATGAGCTGAGTATCTTGTAGTTTTCCTTCTCTGTGTCGGCGTTGAACAGTCCGTTGAAATATGTCTTCTCCTCGTCTGTGAAGGTCTCCGCGCCTTTCCCTGTGAGCAGTCCCTCGCGGTCGCCGAAGAACTTGTCGAGGAAGAAAATCATCGCCTTGCGGGACATTTCAGGGCTTGTACTGTATATGGAGACTTTCCCGGCGAGATACTTCACGTCGGGCGATATTGCCACGAGGCCGCCTATGCCGTCCCAGATGTTGTCGAGGGCATAGAGGCTTTTCACACCGCCCTTTACGCTCTGGTACTGGGGCTGTATGAATGCGCGTGCCATCTCGATGGTGTAGGGCATATAGTTGCGGATGAATTTGTCAGAGAAGTGGAAGAGGTGCTCAGTGTTCACATAGGGCTGGCCGTTCGGATGGAATGTGGCTTTTGCCCATAGGGTAAAACGGTATGCGCCTATGATTTCCTCATTGTCCGGATCCCACACCATGAGCTGATAGCAGGCGGGGTCTTCGAGGTCGAAGTGGTCGAGATCCACATCCTTTCCGCTGCCTGCCCCGGTGGCGCGGAACGTCAGTTCGCGTACACGCCCAAGCTCCAGCAATGCGTGGGGGGCTGTCTGCGGATTGATGATATATATTTCGTTGCCGGCTTTCTGTGTGCGGCGCAGAAATGTGCGGTCGTTAAGCTCGGCCTTAATCAGCCGCCTGTCTACTGGTTCTATCAATGGTATCATAGGCAAATTGTCATGTTAGGTTTGACTGTCGGTGTATGTGCCGCCGTCCGGACTTGCACAAAATACGTTTCATGTGCAAAAGTAATAAATTTCGTTTGAAGAGCAAAAGGGAGACAGACGTTTTGTCCCCGTTTTTGGCTTTTATCGCTGGGGTGTGCTACAATACAGGCAATGGGAGTGGGTGCGCGTACAATGGGTGCGGAATATAATGAATTTCCCGGATACGGTTTGCGATTCTGACACTTTCAGGAGAAAAAAGGCGAGAATGTGGCTGATGGCTAAGGAGAGGGTGGCGGGGAGATAGCTGCGAGATGGCTAAAGGCTACTGAATTTCTTGGAAGTCAGGTGCTTGACGGGTGGTGAAAATGATAGACAGGAGGGGGTAGTGGA
>JADIMV010000124.1 GCA_017694515.1 Candidatus Aphodosoma intestinipullorum | reverse complement strand
GCTTACGGCTTGGGCGAGAGTACGTTTTTTTAACCTAAATTTACATTGGAGGCTGCGGAGGAAAAAAGAGGGGCGGGGGTTTGGTGCTGTCAGAATAAAGCGTTAATTTTGTAGTGGATTAGGCGCGGCGTTTTTGAAGGGTGAGAGATGGAGAAGGTGATATGGGGAGGTGTGGCTCGGGATGCCGGGGTGCATGGGCTGACGGCGACGATGTGCGGGATGGAAGATGGCCGGCGAGAGATATAAGTAGCAGTTCAAAATTAAACGCTACTTGATCATTTGGAATAGGTAAATAAACAATATGGTAAACGCTTTGCATCTCTTGCGTCTCTTTGCTTGCACGAAGATAGGATGCGGTTCGGCAAAATCAATCAAGCAAGCTTGATGCTTTTGCTCTCACCTTTCACTATCTTTTGCGCTCTTTGTGTGCTGCCGCACACAAGGCAGGATGCGTCTCAACAAAAGCAGCCAAACAAGTTTGCCACTTTTGTATTCGACTTTCACTGTCTTTTCCTGTCGCTTAACGGTCACATAGCCCGCTATGCTCCCGTTTTCACGGCAGGAAAATAGCTGCAAAAATAGCTCGCAAGAGATATGCAATTAATTTTGAACAGCTACTTACAATTAATTTTGAACAGCTATTTATACGGCGGGATATGGATGGTGAATACAAGAAGCAGAGCTGGAAGCCGGGGACGATGATTTACCCGCTGCCGGCGGTGATGGTGTCGTGCGGCGCGACGGAGGAGGAGTATAATGTGCTGACTGTGGCGTGGGTGGGGACTATATGCTCGACACCCGCGATGTGCTATATATCGGTGCGCCCGGAGAGGCATTCATACGATATAATCAAGAGGAACGGGGCGTTTGTCATCAACCTGACGACGGAGGATATGGCGTTCGCGACGGACTGGGTTGGCGTGAAGAGCGGCCGGGACTATAATAAGTTCGAGGAGATGGGCCTTACGCCACGACGGGCGGAGATGGTGGAAGCACCGATAGTGGCGGAGTCGCCGCTGTCGATAGAGTGCAGGGTGAAGGAGATTGTGCCGCTGGGCAGCCACGATATGTTTATTGCTGAGGTGGTGAATGTGCTGGCGGACGAGAGGTATATAGACAAGGAGACGGGGGGGTTCCGCCTGTCGGACGCGAAGCTGATGGCGTACAGCCACGGGCATTATTACAAGCTGGGAGAGGAGATAGGCAGGTTCGGCTGGAGCGTGAGGAAGAAGAAGTGAGGCGCGGGATTAACTGTGATGAAAAGTATTATCAATCAGAATATTAATAACCTTAATAATTATCTGAACATTACATGAAAAGAGACAATGTGATTTTCGACTTGATCGAAAAGGAGAGACAGCGTCAGCTGAAGGGGATAGAGCTGATAGCATCGGAGAACTTCGTCAGCGAACAGGTGATGCAGGCGATGGGGTCAGTGATGACAAACAAATATGCCGAGGGTTATCCCGGCAAGCGATACTACGGCGGCTGCGAGGTTGTGGACCAGTCGGAGCAGATAGCCATAGACCGCCTGAAACAGATATTCGGCGCGAAGTGGGCAAACGTTCAGCCGCACTCGGGCGCACAGGCCAACATGGCGGTGTTCTTCGCGTGTCTGAATGTGGGCGACAAGTTCCTCGGCCTTAACCTTTCGCACGGCGGTCACCTTTCACACGGTTCGCCGGTGAATATGTCGGGTATCAACTATAAGGCTCTCGAGTACAACGTGCGCGAGGAGGACGGACGTGTGGACTACGACCAGCTCGAAAGAGTGGCACGTGCGGAGCATCCGAAACTCATCATCGCGGGAGCGTCTGCATACAGCCGCGAGTGGGACTACGCCCGCATCAGGAAGGTGGCCGACGAGATAGGCGCAATCTTCATGGTGGACATGGCTCACCCGGCAGGTCTTATCGCGGCTGGGCTTCTGGAGAACCCGGTGAAGTATGCGCATATCGTGACCTCGACTACGCACAAGACTCTTCGCGGCCCTCGCGGCGGTGTCATCATGATGGGTGAGGATTTCCCGAACCCGTGGGGCAAGAAGACTCCGAAGGGTGAGATAAAGATGATGTCCGCGCTGCTTGACTCTGCGGTGTTCCCCGGCATACAGGGCGGCCCGCTGGAGCATGTGATAGCGGCAAAGGCAGTGGCATTCGGCGAGGCGTTACAGCCGGAGTATGTGGAGTATCAGAAACAGGTGAAACTCAACGCATCGTGCCTGGCAAAGGCATTCATGGACAAGGGTTACAAGATTGTCTCGGGCGGTACGGACAACCACTCGATGCTGCTTGACCTGAGAACCAAGTTCCCAGAACTGACGGGTAAAGTGGCCGAGAAGGCTCTCGTGGCTGCGGACATCACGACGAACAAGAACATGGTACCGTTCGACACACGTTCGCCGTTCCAGACATCGGGTCTGCGTTTCGGTACTCCGGCCATCACGACGCGTGGTGTGAAGGAGGATATGATGCCTGTGATAGTGGACTTCATAGACCGCGTGCTCTCCGCTCCGGAGGATGAGGCTGTGATAGCAGCAGTTCGCAAGGAGGTGAACGAGATAATGGTCAAATACCCGTTGTTCGCTTGGTAAGGGCGCGGCTTTTGACATATTGACAGAGAAGGGAAACGTGTCTCCACGCCGGAGGCGCGTTTCCTTATTTTGTATTCAGAAGTTTGATTTTCCACTTCTTAGAAGTTAGCATGAGAACATGTTTGAGAAGGTGATAGAGCTGCCCGAGAGCCTCGACACAGTGGTGTTCTACGGGGTGAACAACGCCAACATGAGGCTGCTCAAGGATATGCATCCGTCGATGAAAATAGCGGCGCGGGGTCACACCGTGAAGATATCGGGGGCGGAAGAGGCTGTGCTGCAACTGCTTTCCATCGTGGAGAAACTTGCAGAGTATGCAGTGAAGACCAATACGCTGACTGAGGAACACGTCATGGAGGTGATTAAGGGCAACGAGATAGTTGAGCCGTCGGGGCATGAGCATCTGATACTCCACGGTGTTGGCGGCAAGAGTATCATTGCGCGGACGGCCAACCAGCAGAGGCTGGTCAAGGAGTACGAGGAGAACGACCTGATGTTCGCCATAGGGCCGGCGGGGTCAGGCAAGACATATACAGCCATAGCACTTGCCGTCAAGGCATTGAAGAACAAGGAGGTAAGAAGAATAATACTGAGCCGTCCGGCTGTGGAGGCGGGGGAGAAACTCGGTTTTCTGCCGGGCGACATGAAAGAGAAGATAGACCCGTATCTGCAACCGCTGTACGATGCGCTACAGGATATGATACCGATGTCGAAACTGGCAGACTATATGGCCAACGGCACGATACAGATAGCCCCGCTCGCCTTCATGCGCGGGCGCACTCTGAGCGACGCGGTGGTGATACTCGACGAGGCGCAGAACACCACTGTGCCGCAGATAAAAATGTTCCTGACGCGGCTGGGCTTCGGCTCGAAGATGATAGTCACGGGCGATGTGACCCAGATAGATCTGCCTTTGAGCCAGAGGTCGGGGTTGATAGACGCTCTACACGTGCTTGACGGAGTGAAGGGAATAGCCAAGGTGGAGTTTGACCGGAACGACATAGTGAGGCACAGGCTGGTGCAGCGCATAGTGCAGGCGTATGCGCAGGCTGAGAAACGGAAGGAGTGATAATGAATATAATAGAAGAGACGGCCGCGAAATTTTTCGCGGCCGTCTCACGTCTTTTCCTCTATTGGTTTACATACACTTGATGAGGTAGTAGTTTTTCTTGCCTTTCTGAACAAGCAGGTATTTGCCGTTGAGCAGGGAATCGGCATTGATTATGGCATCGGGTGCGGAGAGCTTCACTTTGTTTATGCTCACGCCGCCAGCCTGTATGGTCTTGCGTGCCTCGCCCTTGGATGGGAAGATGGGGCAACGTTCGGCCATGAGGGTCAGAGGCTGTATGCCGGCTTCTATCTCAGAACGCGCTATCTCGAACTGCGGCACGCCCTCGAAGACGGAGAGCAACGTCTCCTCGTCTATTGAGCGCAGCGCATCGGCAGTAGCGTTGCCAAAGAGTATTTCCGATGCCTTTACAGCGGCCTCATATGCCTCGGCAGAGTGAACCATGGTGGTCACGTCCTTGGCAAGGCGTTTCTGCAAGAGGCGCAGGTGAGGCGCAGCCTCATGCTCTGCGGTGAGGGCTTCGCATTCCTCGCGCGAGATGGCGGTGAATATCTTTATGTAGCGCGCGGCATCGGCATCGCTCACATTGAGCCAGAACTGATAGAACTTGTAAGGCGAAGTGTAGCGCGGGTCGAGCCATACGTTTCCGCTCTCGGTCTTGCCGAACTTTCCGCCGTCGGCTTTTGTAATGAGCGGCGATGTGAGGGCGAACGCCTCGCCCCCGCCCATGCGGCGTATCAGCTCCGTGCCTGTCGTGATGTTGCCCCACTGGTCAGAGCCGCCCATCTGAAGTTTGCAGTTCTTGTGCCGGTTGAGGTACACATAGTCGTAGCCCTGTATGAGCTGGTATGTAAATTCGGTGAACGACATACCTTCGGAGAATTCCCCGTTGAGGCGTTTCTTCACAGAGTCCTTTGCCATCATGTAGTTGACGGTGATGAGCTTACCTATCTGTCGTGCGAAATCGAGGAACGAGAAATCTTTCATCCAGTCATAGTTGTTTACCATCTCTGCGGCGTTTGGCGCATCGCTGCCGAAGTCGAGGAACTTGCTGAGCTGTTTCTTTATACATTCCTGATTGTGGCGGAGTGTTTCCTCATCGAGGAGATTGCGCTCGGCAGACTTGCCTGAGGGGTCGCCGATCATTCCTGTCGCGCCTCCGATGAGCGCAAGGGGCTTGTGACCGCACCGCTGGAAGTGGCGCAAAATCATCACGCTGCACAGGTGTCCGATGTGCAGGGAGTCGGCTGTCGGGTCGAAGCCGATGTATGCTGTTGTCATCTCTTTGTTCAGTTGTTCTTCCGTGCCGGGCATCATGTCGTGCAGCATGCCACGCCACCTGAGTTCTTCTACGAAATTCATAACCGTATATGTATTTGCTTGGATTGTCAGAATAAAAATGTTTGTATATCAGGCGTTTTTCCTAAGCAGAATGGAGTTGCTTGTCCTATTGTCCGCAATAGAACAGTTCGTGGATAGAGATATGCAGCCGCATGGCAGAACGGGTTTTCATGAGAACTGTGTTTCGGGTTCTTTCTGTACGGCTTTCCGCATCGTGCGGTGATGCAACAATGCACATCAGCCAATGCAAAGTTACTTAATTTTGC
>JADIMV010000123.1 GCA_017694515.1 Candidatus Aphodosoma intestinipullorum | reverse complement strand
ACGAGACAAGATAGGATGCGTCTCAACAAAAGCAGCCAAACAGGTTTGCCGCTTTTGTGTTCGACTTTCGCTATCTTTGTTGCACGAAGACAGGATGCATTATAAACTCTGACAGGTCTGAATGAAGAATTACAGGAAAATAGTGGTAGCGTCGGACTCGTTCAAGGGATCGCTCTCCTCGATGCAGGTGGCGGAAGCGGTTGAAGAGGCTGTGGCTGACATATTGCCGCAGTGCGAAGTCGTGAAGCTGCCCATGGCAGACGGGGGCGAGGGGACGCTGAGGACGCTGGTCTATGCCTCACGGGGAAAAATGATAGAATGCACGGTGCATGACCCGCTGATGCGCCCCATCAAGGCGGAATATGGGGTCATCGGCGACCGCGCCATAATAGAGATGGCAGCCGCGTCGGGACTGGCAACCCTCACGCCGGAAGAGCGCGACCCGCTGATTACCACGTCATACGGCACAGGGGAGATGATACGCCACGCGACAGAACGCGGCCTGCGCAACATACTGGTCACAATCGGGGGCAGCGCGACAAGCGATGCAGGGCTGGGCGCAATGCAGGCTCTCGGGCTGAAGATATACGACACGGAGGGGCGGCTGATGCCCGACGGCTTCGCCGGTAAGGATATGATACGCACCGCAAGGTTCGACACCACAAAGCTGCGCGAGACCATCAGCGGGACGGCCGTAACAGCCGCGTGCGACGTGAACAACCCCTTCTACGGGGAGAACGGGGCGGCATACGTCTACGCCCCGCAAAAGGGGGCTACAGAGGAGGCTGTCGATGCCCTCGACCACGGACTGAGGCATATAGCAAGCATAGTCAGCCGCGATTTCGGAACGGAGATAGGCCAGTTGCCCGGTGCGGGCGCAGCGGGAGGCATGGGAGGCGCACTCCATGTTTTCCTGTCGGTGAAGATGGTGCGGGGAGTGGAACTTGTGATGGAACAGGTAGGTTTCAGAGGCCATGCGGCCGATGCAGACCTGATAATCACCGGAGAAGGGAGAGTGGACAGGCAGTCCTCGATGGGCAAGGTCATTTCCGGCATCATATCAGCGACAGACCGCCCGGTGCTCGTGCTCGGAGGACGTGTGGACGGCGATGGACACATGGGGGAGGACGGACGCATCACAGTCATCGAGGTCACGCCGCGCTCCATGCCCGACGTGATAGCCATGCGCCGCGATGTGGCGCAGGAGAACATAGCGAAGGCCGTGCGCTCGTTCCTGACATAAAAAACGGCCGCTATCATCACGATAACAGCCGTACACAAAAAACACTTTATAAAAAATAACTACTTATTAGTCAACCATGAAAATACCCGCATAAGCGTCCGGAGGTTGTTCCCTTACGCTTATGCGCCGCAAAGGTAGTGGTATAATCAAACTGATGTCAGACTGTTTCACGCATTAAAAAGACAAATGCGCACATGAGGGGCGTTTTTTTGCCCCGGACAGCACCGACAGAGTGGGAAAAAAGCGAGAATCTGGCTTTAACCTTAATATGCCTATGACACGCAGAATATCACAGAGCAACATATCGGCCTACTTCGGACAGCCGGCCGATACCGATTTTGAAGTAAAGCGGCACACGCACACGCTGCCACTGCCACACGAACTGACGCGCTACAGCCCCTGCATGATAGCCGTATGCCTCGACGGCAGCGCGCGCCTCGCCTTCTCGACCGCTGTCCACACATTCGCCAAGGGGGAGATACTCTGCATCGTCCCGGGCAGCTATGTCTGCATAGAAAGCGTGACGGAGGATTTCTCAGTGTGCTACGGAGTGATAAAGGAGAGTTTTATGTACGACATAACATCGCGTTTCCCCAACGCCATGTCTGACTACCTGAAACAGCACCCCAACATACCCATGACCCCGGAGGCCATAGATGAGGCGATACGCTACTTCGACCTGATGGAACTGAAAATGGCCGAGAAGTTCAACCTGTTCCAGAAGGACATAATATTCAACATACTGTACAGCTATATGCTCGATATGTACAACCTGATAAACAAGAAGTTGCCATACGTGGAACTGCCGCTCGGCAAGACTACCGTCGAAAATATGTTCGACCGCTTCTCCTCCATGGCGGCGCGGCACATCAGGGAGAACAACCCTACCAGCTACTACGCCTCGGCCCTCAACATATCGCCCAAGCACCTCAACCGGATAGTGAAACAACAGAAAGGCATGAGCGTCAAGCAGTGGCTCGACTCCTACCTTTTGCAGGAAATCAAGCGCGAACTACTGCACACATCGCTAAGCCTCAAAGAGATAAGTATAGAATTCTCGTTCCCGTCGTGCGACTCAATGCACCATTTCTTCAAGAAGCATACCGGGATGTCGCCCTCGACATACCGCCTGCACAAAATCACAGTCGAGGACAAGACAGCAGGGCGCGGGAAGCAGGAATGACCCATGGCGGCAAGACTTACGGCAGACCGACAAGGCCGTAAAAACAGCAAGGCCGGCACAATTCACAAGATGAATTGCACCGGCCTTTATTCCACTACACTACGCGCGCATCACATCAGCACTATGCTGTTAGGCCCTATGCCAACCTCCTTGACGCGGTATCTGAACTTGCCCTCCTTGTTGAAACAGATGACATCGCCAGCCGTCATATTGTCAATCGCATCGGTGATATACACATCGCCGTTCGCCTCATTGACCGTTATCGAATACGGCAGTACAATCTCTGTATTGTCGGCCACAAACTGCCCGTTGGTCACCTCACCCGAAGTGCAGTCCACCAGCTTTATCCAGTAATCCTGAGTCGTATAGTCATAATTGTAGACATACATCGTGTTGCCGGATATCGTGAAATCAGATGCCGCAAGCTCCGGGAACGACTGCGCCACCGTGTCATTCTCCGTATCAATCTTATGCATCGAGCCTTTCTCCTCGGCATAGTCGCCCTTGGTCAGCACCCACACATTGCCCTGCGCGTCAGCCCTCACAGTGCCGGGGTTAGTGCCGACTGTAATCCGCTTCATCTCCGTGAAATCCTGAAGGCTGACCACAGAGAGCGTGTTGTCATAGCCGTTCTCGTAATTCAGGCCGCCCGAGTTGCTCACATAGAGTTTGCCCTTGGCCACACAGAGATCCTCCGGGTTCAGGCCGCACTCCACGATGCCGTCAACCTCCATCGACGCGGTGTCGACACGCACCACCGTCCCATCGAAACAGCAGACAAACGCCTTGCCGCCATCGAACGCCACATTGCGCGGCTGACGCGCGGTCTCACCGTTCTTCATCTCTATATGTTTCAGCGACTTGCCCGTGGCGGCATCGATTATCTCAAGTGTACTCGACACGTTCACCACTACGTAGACCTTCCCGCCGTAACGCTTCATGTCGTTCGACGTGTCGCCGAGTCCGCGCCCGTTCTGCGCACGGAAATAGTCAGTCTCCAGCTTGTCATCCGTGAAGGTATAACGCGCCAGCGTACTATTGTTCTGATTGTATGTCCCCTCGCACAGCACGAGCATCGAGGTCAGATCTTTCTCGCCGGTCTCACCATTCGGGTCGCGGTCCTTATCCTCTATCTCGCAACCCCCAAACACCAGTGCCGATAACATCAGCACCCATAAAAACTTCTTCATAATCACTTTGTCTATTATTTGGTTAAACTATTTCATCTCATCAACTCTCCCCTACGGCATGGGTCTCACCCATCATAACGCACCAATACCTCCATTACAATCTCAGACACCCACTGTCAGTACATACGCGCATAACAGTATAACTATCTGGCATACAGTGCATCTTCCCGTCATCCGGCTACCTCACAGCAAGCCCCTCCCTATCCTCCAGCCAGCGATAAAGCATTTTTCCGCCTTATGTGTGCAAATCGTCCGCAAAATGAAACCTCATCGTCCCGCGCACCATTATACACTCCCGCTGCCCGCTCAACGTCAGAACTTCCAGTTCACCGTAGCACGCCAGCTGCGCCCCGGCATGGGAAAATAGCGCACCACGGCATAGTTCTTGCCCGTCAGGTTGAGGCACTCAGCACTGATGCCCAGCACGCCCAACGGCAACTTAAAGTCATGCCCCGCCGAGAGGCTGTGGTCGGCATAGCCCGGCAGACGGTTCTCCGCATAGTTCTGCGCCAACGAATAGCGTGCGCCGCTCCACACGAGCGAATAGGCCAGATAAAACCACGGCGTCTCCAGCGAAGCTCTCCCTGACCCCGACATACGCGGCGTGTACGGTATCTGGTTCTTGTACGTACGGCTGTCCGGGTCAGTCACATCGAGCGCCATACAGTATGTATATGTCGCGCCAAACGTAAGCCGTATGCCCTTATAGAGCGCGAAATCAACCTCGCCCGTAAAATCCAGTCCGTCAATCGACACTCGGCCGTAGTTGACCATGCTCCACTGGTATATGTTCTTCGTGGGGTAAGCCACAATCTTGTCCTTCACCGAATTGTGGTACACGTCGCACGTCAGCGACAATGACGGCACTACCCTCCCTACCGCCGTGCGGTACGTCAGTCCCACATTGAACTGGTCCGTCACCTCGGGGCGCAGCGTCACCTCTCCCACCTTACTGTAATAGAGGTCATTGAACGTCGGCATACGGAACACATTCTTATAGAAGAGCCTGATGCGGAAATCCGCCGTGCGCCACGGCTTGACCGACACACTCGCATACGGGGAGAACCGCCAGCGGCTCTCCGCCGCCTCGCCGCGCTCCACGACATCATTGACCGAAGTCATCAGGATGCTCGCCGTAGCCAGCACATAGTCGTTCACATATTTCCCGGCAAGCGAGGTCAACCACGTGAACCTGACCGGATTGGCGAAATCACGTTCATTCGAGGTCAGCGTATTGGCCGCCCCGTCCGTTGCCGCGCTGAACGACAGGCCGGGCAACACACGGCATACAGCCGCAAACGAAGCATAGAACTCCTGCTGACGGTATATGTCCTCCTGCTTCCCCTCCACATTGAGGGCGGTAGGGTCGAGATAGCGCGAATAGCTGTAATTATATTTGGCGTTCGCCTGGACAGTCCACCGCCGCGCGATGCGCCTCTCGTAGTGCCCCTGTGCGAACAGCGTCCTCTCCCATAGCCTCTGGCTCGAAAATCCCGCCGTATTATAGAATATCGTCGCGCCGGGCAATCCGCGCTCCGACTGGAAATAGTAGAGTTTCACATGACCGCCCTGCACAGAGTCACGCCCGAAGAGCGCGCCTTCGAGACGCAGGTTCTGCACATCCGTATTGCGCCTCACCTCCATCGAACTGCTGTCCCGGCCGCTCTCGCCGTATTCGAGCAGATAGGGATACTGACCGTCCGCGCCCATCCATTCGCCGCTGAATGTAGCCGAGAGCTTCCCGCTCAGCCGCCCCTCGACATAGAGAGAGGGATTGACCAGCCCGAACGACCCGCCTTTCAACGCCACACGGCCGTTCACCGGCTTCCCGACAAACTCCGGCACTGACGAACGGATGTCGAGCAGCGATGCCGCCCCCATCTGACGTGCGGGCATGAATATATCGTCGCTCTGACCGCTCCACAGCGAGACGCTCTCCACATTGTCAAGAGAAAAACGGCCTATGTCTATCTGTCCCGTCTGGCAGTCGCTTATTGTAATCCCATCATAGCTCACCGCCGTATGCGCCGCGCCGAGGCTGCGCACCGAGACAGTCTTCAGCCCGCCTATGCCGCCATAGTCCTTCACCGTGACTCCGCCGAAATGTTTCACGGCATCCGACACCTGAAACACATTCATTTTCATCATGGCCTGCCGCGACACCACCTGCAACGGGGCAGTGGAGCGCAGTCCGCGTACATTGCGGCGTTCCATGATGACCACCTCGTCAATCTCCGTCACGCTGTCGCGCACAGCCAGAGTGTCCGCCATCACGGCAGGATACGCCGTGTGCGGCACAACACAAGCCAAAACTGCAAATATGAAAACTACTAATCTCATCAGCAACCCGTACCTCTTTGACCAACAGACAGCACGAGGGAACAGACACAAGAAAGCGACGGCAACACTGCCATACGGCAACGGACACATTCATGAGACATACAGCCCGTCCGCTGAACCACCTTACGCTAAACCGGGAAATACGCGCCGTCATACACTCAGGCATAAAGCCACAGCACGCATGAGGCATCGAAATCTCATCCGCTCCATTTCTCGAAAGCTTCTGAAAACGGATATATGGCAGGTCTTCTGACTTGCGCGGCAGACAGAGCCTTCCCGACCCGTCGGTCAGTGGCAAAGGTTTTCTGTAGCCGGGACACCCGTCACCCCGGACAGGCGGTTGCGCACCAACCGCCACATATCCGGGCAGACCGTCCTTAAACGCATACAGCAGCGAGTCTGTTCAGGATTCTCACCTGATTCCCTTTTCATCCTGCACCCAGAACAGGGCGACAGGACACCATACATCTTAGTGATCTCAATAAAAAACACGAACCGGACACGGAATTGCAGACAATACGGCCATCCTGCAAAAACGCCATTCCGCTCATACAGTGAAGTCCGTCACCTCCACATTCCGTCCGAAACTGCCCGCAAAGTTAGCACAACTTACGCTATCAGCAAAATAACGCACAGCATAATTATCCATGGAAAAAAGCTGACAACACAGCCCCGCCTACGGCATACATCATTAGAAAAGCGGCTGTCGCAACAACGTTTTTTGTTTAATAGCAACCCTTTCGCAGGGCAGCATTTAACAATTACATATACTATAAATACACTAAACACACACCTTTACTGCTATAAAAGTTAAATATAAAGAAACCGCTATTTTTTATGGTCGAAATATTGTTCAAAATAGAATAAATGCACTACCTTTGCAATGTGTTTTTCATGGTATTAGATTTAAGGTTAATAAAAAAGATTGAGGTAGCCGCGAGGCTGCCCTTTCTTGTTTTTACAGACAAACGGTAATTTTACAGTAAGGAGGATAAGGTAAAGAAGATCCGGCTGTACGCCCGAGTGCTGACCGTTCACGGTTTTGCCACGGCGGCGGCCTTCAAATAAAAAGGCAGGACTTGAAAAAGCCCTGCCTTTTTATTGTCGCGCAAATCAAGCCGTCAATACTCGGTGATTGTGGTGAATATCTTCCAGAACGCATTGGTCAGGTAAGCCTGCACGCTGCCCTCCGGCACTTTCAGAGTACAATTGAGCGATGTCTCATCGCAGAGAGGCCCGTCAAGAGACGGCGGATTGACAGCATCAATCACTATCCGCCTGATGTTCTTACTCCCCTTGAACACATCTGCTCCCATTGAGACCACCCCCTCAGGCAGAACTACCTCCGAAACGCCGGTTATGCCCGCAAAAGCCTCCGAATCTATATGCGTCACCGTCTTTTCGACAACGAACTTGGGGTTCTGGCGTGTCGTGGGATACTGCATCAGCACAGTCTTCCCCTTGTCATAGAGCGCACCGCCCACAGAGACATAATACTCGTTGCCCTTCTTGACATTTATATTACCCAGCTTCTTGCACCCCGCAAATGCGCACTCGCCTATCTCAGTAATGGAAGGCGAAAGGGTCATAGTGCTGATACCGGAACCGTAGAAAGCGTATTTTCCTATAGAAGTCACCTTCTCCGAGAGATTCACACGCGGCAAGAGTTCACAACCGTAGAATGCGTAATCGCCTATCTTTGTGACCTTTTCCGGTATGGTAATTCTCTTCATGCCCTTAAATCCATAAAAAGCGTAGTCCGGTATGGCCTCCAGCTTCTCGTCAAGGGTGACAGTCATTACCGCCGGGCAGTTGTTGAACGCCGTCACGACAGAGTCGCCCATGACAGTCGATGTGCTGACGCAGTTAAGCGCATAGAACTCTATCTCCTTAAGGGAAAGGCAGTTGCCGAACGCATTACCGCCGATGCTCGTGACCCCTTTCGGGATGAGCAGGCTTTTCAGGTTCGTAGAGCCGTAGAAGAGATATTCGGGCAGGCTCTCAACCTTCTTGTTGATTATTATATTCTTGATAGACGGGCAGTTGAACGCAGGAATTATGCTGTCCTCCGTGACCGTCATCGCATTTGTACAACGTATGGCGTTATAGTTGACCGTCTCGAGACGCTTGCATTCGCCGAACGCGCCGCCGCCGATGTTGGTCACATTTTCAGGAATGGTCAGTTCGGAAAGCGCGGCACAGTTGTAGAACGCAAATGCGCCTATCCTTGTAACATTCTTCGGAATATTCAGCTTCGATATGCCCGAACAGCCGTAGAACAGATAGTCGGGTATGGTCTCAACCTTGCTGCCGAACGACACCGACTCTATATCCTCATTATTGAATGCGGGAACTACCACGCCGTCAACCATCTGCATCACATTGGTGCATTTCACCGCGTTGAACACCACCGATTCAAGGCTTGTACAGCCACGGAACGCATCGCCGCCGATAGAGACCACATTTTCCGGGATGACCACCTTTTTCAGGGCTGAGCAGTCGGCAAACGCCATATTTCCTATGCGCTCCACGCTCTCCGGCAGGTTCAGCACCGAGAGACGGCGGCATCCGAGAAATGCCCTGTCGGGAATTATTTTCACTGCGTTGCCTATATTGACTGTGGTGACTGACTGTGTACCGAACGCAGACACAGCACCGCCCTCCTCCGCTGTGGTCAGATTGGTGCATGCGGCCGCATTGAAGTTTATCACATCGAGATTCGCACAGTCGTCAAACGAATGTCCGCCTATTGTGGTCACATTTGCAGGGATGGTCAGCCGCTTCAGGTTTTCGCAACCGGACAGCAGATAATCAGGAATAATCTCAACACTGTCCCCGAATATGATATCCTCCAGCGCAGCACATTTGAGGAACGCCGGAATGTGCAGCGTACCCTCTACCTTGCTCGCACCGGTGCAGCGCACAGCATCGAAATGCACAGTATTAAGATTGTCACACCCAGCGAACGCACGGCCACCTATCGAAGTCACATTTTTAGGTATAGTAATGGTTTTCAATGAAGTACAGTTAAGAAACGCGTTCTCGCCTATGGTCTGCAATGCGTCCGAAAGCGTGATGTTCACCAGACCCGAACAGTTGGCAAACGCATTGTCAGGTATGTTCTTCACGTCCTCGGCAAACACGACAGTGGTTATCGAGGCATTCTCGAACGCCGGCTGCAGCTGTCCTTTCTCCATCGTAGCGGCATTCGTGCAGTAGACTGCGCCGAAATTGACAGTAGCAAGATTGGAACACCCCTTAAAAGCGTGGCCTCCAATGCTTGTCACGCCGGAGGGAATCTCCACACTCTGCAAACTGATGCAGTCATAGAACGCCGCATTGCCTATCGATTTGATGTTCTCCGTGAATGTCACGTTAGTCAGACCCTTGCACCCCCAGAAAAGATAGCTAGGCACTTCTTCCACCTTGTTCCCAAACACCACAGTGGTGATTGACGGATTGCCGAACGCCGGCAGCACCGACTCGCCCGATGTGGAGAACGATGTGGAGCAGTGAACCGCGTTGAAATTGACCGACGTGAGGTTCGGGCACTCCCTGAACGCACCGCCTCCAATACGCGTGACACTCTCAGGTATCGTTATGGTAGACAACCCTTTACATCCGAAGAAAGCATAATCGGGGATGGAGGTCACGAGAGGACCTATCTCGACTACGGAGACCGACGTGTTCATGAACGCCGGGACGTTCTTGCCGTTCAGGTTGCTCGCCGCAGAAAGGCAGTTCGCCGCGTTGAACACTATCTTCGTTATTCCCGTACAATCATAAAACGCACCGCCGCCTATCTTCTTGACATTCTCGGGAATGGTAATCTCCTTTATGCCCGAACAGCCCCAGAAGGCATAATCGGGGATATAGACCACCTTGTCACCGAAATTGAGGTTCGTGATAGATTTGCAGTCCTCGAACGCGGCATAAGTCTTGCCGCCCTTCTGCTCAGCCGCGTCCACACAGTTTATAGCATTGAAATTGACCTGCGAGAGGGAGACACATCCACGGAAGGCATGACCGCCTATGCGCGTGACCTTCTCCGGGATAGTGATGCCCGTCAGGTTCTTGCAATCAGCAAAGGCATTGCCGCCGATGGACGAGACGGTGTATGTATCGCCATTGTATGTGACCTCTTCGGGGATTATAAGAGTACCGGAATACTCATCGGCCACTTCGCCGTATGTCTTCCCTTTGAAAGTCACCTCGGCCACACCGTTTTTCTCGTCGATGTTATACCATATTTCCACCCCTTGGGGATTGGGTATGGAGACAGACTCCGCGAAAACCGCAAGCCCCGCAAGAAAGATGAGGACAAATGAAGATAAAAGTCTTTTCATAAATCAAGATTAAGGTTCTATTTGATAATCACTTTATTTTCACAGCATTACGTCCTTACTTAGATATCTGTCAGACCTGTCGTCTTCCATGAGAAGGCGGTGCCGCACAAGCGGCTGGGACAGTCCGGACACACTCCGCAATAGACCCCCCAAAGTTACTAAAAGTTATATAACCAACACACACGCGCCGCGAAATTTTTTCACAGTCCCGACCAGCCTGCACATTTGTGCCTGCCCACAAAAAACGCCCGTTCCCGAAAAGAGGACGGACGTTTCTTGTATTGGCATACTCCAGCAATGAAATCATTTCATCTTCTCAGCATCCTTGACAAATGTGGCAAGCCCCTTGTCTGTCAGCGGATGGTTCAGCAGTCCCAATATCGCGCTGAGCGGACAAGTGGCCACATCGGCCCCGGCATGGAGGCACTCGATGATGTGCTGGGTATGGCGTATGGATGCGGCAAGCACCTGAGTCTTATATCCATAAGTGCGGAATACGCTCACTATGTCGGCCACGAGCCCCACTCCATCGGAACAAATGTCATCCAGACGGCCAACGAACGGCGACACGTATGTCGCGCCCGCCTTTGCGGCCAACAGAGCCTGGCCGACAGAGAAGACAAGCGTGCAGTTTGTGGCCACGCCCTTAGAAGAGAAATACTTCACAGCCTTTATACCGTCCTTAGTGCAAGGCAATTTGACTGTAATCTGCGGATTGATGGCCGCCAGAACCTCACCTTCGCGCAGCATACCCTCATAGTCTGTGGCAAAGACTTCGGCACTGACACTGCCACCCTTAACTATGTCACAGATGTCAGCATAACGCTGGAATATTTCTTTTTCACCCTTGACACCCTCTTTCGCCATAAGGGACGGGTTGGTAGTCACACCATCAAGGATACCCAAATCATTGGCCTCCCTGATCTGATCCAAGTTGGCCGTGTCGATAAAAAACTTCATATATGACAAATATTAAGCATTACAATCTACAGTCCTGATGCGCCCGGGAATCAACGCGCCGAGGCGCATCCTATCTTCTACAAAGATAGCAATTTTTGCGGACTTGCAGCGGCTGTCATGAAAAGAAAAAGGAAGGGAACTTTCATCCCCTCCCTTTCCCATCCAACAATGTCAATCTATGATCTAAGCAACAAATATTATCTTTCAATTTCCCCGTCACATTCTGACAGGCATGATGTCGCGTGCCGCGCCGTTCTCCTCAGGACGCACTATGTCGACGTACTGCACATCCATGTCCTTCATCATTACCCTGAATGTGCGGACATGAGGGTAGACCTCAAGCACAGAGTCCATATCGAACGAACAAGCGCCTGTACAGCTGCCGCCGCGCCCCGCAGAACGGTAGGTTATATACATATCGAGCACTTCTGCGCCGGCATCCGCCATTGTAGTGTCCGGACATATCGCCTCGAACCCGCACTGCCCGGAGCCGCATACTTCGGAGAAGTACATCATGTTCAAATATTTACCCGAACACCAGAAAGCATCGGCTGTCGCCGCATCGCAATCGGACAGGATGTCTTTAGCGACTTGCCCCATGAGTATGTCCGACACATACACCTCCTGCACGTCCATCAAGTCTACGGTGAGGGTATCGCCCGCATTGTCCATTATGTGAAAATACAGCAGATAGCGGCTTGTCCCGTTAAGCTGTGCGTCGCCCTCCCATGCCGGGTCGGCAAAAAGGCTGAGACTGTCGTCAGTCAGGAAGCGGCAGTTCCCCGCCTCGTCCGGCCTGTAGTATGCAATCGTACTGTATATATCGTCATCCGTCATCGGAACATTGTCAGCAGCGCAACCGCCTGACATGATGACCACTCCCAGGAACATGGAGACGATGACTGCCACATACCCCACCGTTTTCACCACACTGTTTATCACCGCAGAATAGAATAAAGATTTCATGTTACAGAGATATGATGCGGCGGCGACATGAAATGTTGCAGCAGATGATGGAGAAAAGTGGCAGGAATGTCATGTTTTATGTTTTATTAAGACGGCGAGAGGGTGAGTGCCGGTACGCAATGCGTGGCAGACGAGGGGAGAAAGGAGTGTCCGGCCGCCTGACGTCCGTATATATGTAGTTATTATAGCGTTGATTATCATGCTATTAATGCCCGACAAGCAGAAAACGTATACCGATGTTTGGAAAATCGGGCAAAAACTCATAACTTTGCACCGCTTTTCCGAAGGGGAACGGCTGTCCTGTAAGGACGGGACATTATGGAAAGATGGCAGAGTGGTCGATTGCAGCGGTCTTGAAAACCGCCGTACTGAGAGGTACCGGGGGTTCGAATCCCTCTCTTTCCGCTGAACATACTGGACAGAAATGGTCAGTAAACGGACAAAAAGCTACAAGTCATTGATTTGTAGCTTTTTTTATTACCCCAAAGACCTACTTCCAAGACTTCAAAAGTACCGAACAAGACAGAGC
>JADIMV010000021.1 GCA_017694515.1 Candidatus Aphodosoma intestinipullorum | reverse complement strand
AGATGATAGACGACCATGTGAAGAACTATGCGGGCCGTTTCGGCAGCTACAAGCAGACGGAGGAGGTGACAGAGAAGGATGTCGTGAAGGGCAGTATGCTGGAACTCAACGCCGACGGCAGTGTGAATGAGGAGGGGATAAAGGTGGAGGACGCTATGGTCAGCCCCGCGTATATCAAGGAAGAGGAGCAGAAGAAGGCGTTCGTCGGAGCGAAGAAGGGGAGCGTCGTGACGTTCAACCCGCAGAAGGCGTTCGCGAATGAGGCCGAGGTGGCTTCGATGCTTAAGATATCCAAGGAGAAGGCGAAGGACGTGACGGCGGATTTCTCATTCGAGATTAAGTCAATCACGCACTTCGAGGAGTCGCCTGTGGACCAGACACTGTTCGACAAAGTGTATGGCGAGGGCAAGGTGACATCGGAGGAGGAGTTCCGCAAGAAGGTGGCCGAGGGCATAAAGAGTTCGTATAAGATAGACAGCGACTATAAGTTCGGCATCGATGCGAAGGCTCTCATTGTCAAGAAAATGGAGAAGGTAGAGCTGCCGGAGGCGTTCCTGAAACGCTGGGTTCTCGCCACGAACGATAAGATGACGGAAGAGACCGTGGATAAGGAGTTCGGCCTGATGGTAGAGGACTTGAAGTGGTATCTCGCGAAGAATAAGATAGCGAAAGCGAATGACCTGAAAGTCGAGGCATCGGATATTGAGGCGTATGCACGCAGGATGGCGCAGATACAGTTTGCGCAATACGGCATGACGAGCGTGCCAGACGATGTGCTTGACAATTTCGCCAAGGATATGCTGAAGAAAGAGAACGCGGCGCAGAACATGGCCGAAAAGGCTCTGGAGGAGAAGGTGTTCGCGGTGGTGAGGAACAGTGTGAAGGTGACCGAGACAGAGGTGTCGGTGGAGGATTTCAACAAGCTGTTCGAGTAAGGGTAGGAGCGCGGATTTTCCGATGTACAGAATATGAGAAACTGTCTTGATTCTCCACATATACAGTTTTCAGCTATTGAAAAGGAGAGTTCAAATATATATTCGTCTATGTATTGTGCATCCATCCAGCCCTATTCAGTCATCATGCCATTGAAATAGCCCGCTATTACTTCAGTCATGATAACTGAGTATGCCACTGCTGTCCATCACAATCCATATAGACGGCAAAATCAAAACAGTTTCTGAACCTGAGAGAGGGTTGCCATGCCGATGCGGCTGGCAACCCTTTTTTGTATGCGCCGTGCAGCGGGAGGGTTAAGGCGATGAAAATAACAATATTTATATCATGTCGCCCGTTATAATGACATGAAATATTCCTACCTTTGTTCTACAAAGGCAGGATGTTTTTCTGCATGGCTCTGCTCTGCCGTTATCTTGATGCTACAGCATGGGCGAAGGAAAGTATGGTTTTGATATAAGTATGAGTTTATATTATGAGTTATAGCAGATGTTTTACAGTCATATCGATGGTTTTGGTGCTGTCGTTGGTCTCTTGTGCCACTGACAAGAGTGACGGTACGCTGATCCGTCCGGTCAAGACCGGCAGGGTGGAGATGTCAGTGCCGATGGAGCGCACTTCCTTGTCAGGCACAGTAAGTGCAGGGATGGAGGCACATCCGTCGTTCAGGAGGACGGGAGTCATCAAGAGTATCTATGTCCGGGAGGGGGAGCATGTGGAGAAAGGGCAGCTGCTTGCCGAACTGGACACCCGCGATATAGAGGAGGCATCGGAGGCGGCGAAAAGCAAATATGAACAGGTTGCTGCGGAGGTAGGACGCGTGGAGGAGCTTTACAAGCGTAAGAGCGTGGCCAAGAACGAGTATGAGAAGGCGATATCGGGGCTGCAAACTGTCACGTCACTGTATGAGACGACACAGAACCAGTTGGCAGACAGCAAGCTGTACGCGCCGATATCAGGTACGGTGCAGACTGTCAGTTATGCCCCGAACATGACGGTCACGCCTGTGTCGGGAGTGGTGAGCATAATCAATACGAATGAGTTACAGATAGAGGGGTACATCTCGTCCTCGCTGTTCGTGAAGCGGGACAGGTTTGTGCGCATGGTCGCGTATTCGGCTATTATGAAAGATTCCATACCCCTTGACATTTCGTATATATCGCCAAAAGCGAACAACAGCCAACTTTACAAGGTGAGGTTCGATCTGGCTCCGGAGTACAGCCGTAGGCTCGCACCCGGCATGGTGGTCGAGATAAGCCTGTATTACAGGACGGCATCAGATGCGGATGTCATGACTGTGCCGATGAGTTCCGTATTCTCCCACGAAGGGCAGCCGTCAGTGTGGTGCGTGGATACGGCCACTATGACAGTAGGCCGCAAGGAAATAGCGACGGCGGGGCTTTCCGAAGATGGCAATGTGGTCGTGACCGGCGGGCTTGCAGGTGACGAGATACTTGTCACGGCGGGAGTCTCTATGTTGCGTGAAGGGGATAAGGTGCGGCTCTCGTCCCCGATTATGGAGTGAAGGGCGATGTGTTGACAATAAGATCAGAGGCGTATGCATATATCTGAGTTGGCATATAAGTACAGGGTGTTTTACTGGACGTTGGTGGCGGCACTGGTGTTCGGCGGCGTATATGCGTTTATAAAGATAGCGAAGCTGGAAGACCCGGAGATAGTGGTGATGCAGGCAATGGTGGTCACAATCTATCCCGGCGCATCGGCGGAGGAGGTGGAGGAGCAGGTCACTAATGTGCTGGAGAACGAAATCAGGACGATAGACAATATTGCCCTTATAAAATCGACATCGGCTGCAAACACGTCGCAGATTTCGGTTACGTTGTCATTTACTGTGCCGGAAGACGAGATAACACAGTATTGGGATGTGCTGAGGAGGAAGGTGAACGGAGCTGTGTCCCAACTGCCTTCCGGGTGTATGGCTCCGATGGTGATGGATGATTTCAGTGATGTGTACGGGATGTTCTATGCTGTGAGGGGGGAGGGATTTTCTAAGGCCGAATTGAACAAGTACGCCAATTACATCAAGAAAGAGCTGTTGGTAGTAGAAGGAGTCAAGAGAATAGAGGTTATAGGCTATCAGCCGCCTGTGGTAAATATAGAGCTTGTCCCGGAAAAACTGGCGCAGTTGGGCGTGTATCCGGTGCAGGTGCTAATGGCTGTAAACAGTCAGTTGTCGCCCGTGTATGGAGGCTCGTATGAGCAGCAGGGCAGCAGTCTGAGGATAAATGTGGACGGGAGGGTCACATCGATAGATGACATACGGAATATGACCATAAACGGCTTCGAGGATGACCAGATGAAGCTGAGCGATATTGCGAATGTCAGTTGGGGAGAGGCTGAGCCTGCCCGTTTCTCCATGATGTATAACGGAGTGGAGGCATTGGGGCTTGCCATTTCGATGGAGAGCGACTGCAATGTGATAGATGTCGGGGAGCGCGTGGAAGCCCGACTGGATGAGCTGATGGGCATGATACCTGTCGGGGTGACGATGGATAAGATATTTTTCCAGCCGGACAAGGTGTCGGAGGCAATCGACGGCTTTATGATAAACCTTGTGGAGTCGGTGCTGGTCGTTGTGCTTGTGCTGATGTTCACTATGGGCTTCAGGAGCGGTGTCATCATAGGCATAGGCCTGGTATTGACGGTATTGGCTACATTCCCGATACTGTATATGCTTGACGGGACACTTCAGCGTATATCGTTGGGAGCATTTATAGTGGCAATGGGAATGCTGGTGGACAACGCCATAGTGGTGCAGGACGGCATAATAGTCGACCTGCAAATGAAGAAAGGAGTCCGATATGCGTTGTTCAATACAGCGAAGAAGACGGCCATGCCATTGCTCGGCGCGACATCGATAGCGGTCATAACGTTTTTGCCCGTGTATCTGTCGCCAGATACGGCGGGAGTATATGTCGGGGATCTGTTTCTTGTCCTGTGCATATCGCTGTTGCTGTCATGGGTGTTCGCATTGACCCAAGTGCCGATTTTCTCGTCATTCATGCTTCCTATCAGGAAACTGAGCAAGGCTCCCACTTCTCCATTTGACCGCCCGTTTTACAAGAAGATGGAGAAGTTGCTGCACATCATGATGGACAAGAAAGTGACAACTGTTACGGTGGCGGCGGTGTTGCTTGGAGTGGCTCTTTTCGGCTTCAAATATGTGAATATGACATTCTTCCCTGATTTCAACTATAATCAGGGCATAATAGAGTATACTATCCCGCGTAAGGATGTGGCGGTCAAGGATGTGCTGGCGGACATGAAAGATATTTCCGATACGCTGCTGCAAATGGAGGGGATTAGAGCCGTAACCGCGAGCCACGGCATGACTCCGATACGTTATTGCCTTGTGAGGCCGTTTAATCAGACGGGGGATAACTATGCGGAATTCATTGTCGAGTTTGACGACTTCAAGACGATGAAAAAGATGCGCTCAAAGATAGAGGATTATCTGAGCGAGGCTTATCCTGATGCTATGACCCGGTTCCGCATGTATAATCTGTCAATCATGGCTTCGCATACGGTAGAGGTAGAGTTTACCGGACCAGATATGAACGTACTGCGGCAATTGGAGGAGAAGGCGGAGGATGTCATGAGGAGAAATCCGTTTGTAGTGCAGCGCAGCATTCAGAGTGCGCAAGACCCGCCGTCGAAGACACTTGTCGCTCATTATGCCGAGGATGCAGCCCGTGCCATCGGAACATCGAGGACAGATATAAGCAATACGTTCCTTGCGGCAACAGACGGTATGCCGATAGGCAATTTATGGAAAGGCGATGCGGCGTATCCGATATATCTGAAACTGCGGAATGCCGACGGGTCGAGAATAACGTATCTGGATAATCTCCCTGTGTGGAATATGATACCCAATATCGGTGCAATAGATGAGAAAGATGTCTCTGACGTGGTGTTCGGAACTCAGACCACAGCCGATTTGCAGAAGAAAGTGGTAAGTTCCGTGCCGATGAGCCAAGTGGTGGACGGCATAGATCTCGCTTTTGAGGAGGCAGTCATATACCATACAAACGGTCACCGGGCGATAGAGGCGCAGTGTGACCCGGTGGAGTGGTCAAGCCCGTCGGATGCGCGCAGCTATATGCTCGATGAAATCGAGAATATAGAGTTGCCGGAAGGCTACAGCATGAGATGGGTTGGTGAGTATGACTTGAGTAAGATGGCATTGACGAACATTATTAATCTGTTGCCCTTGGCGGCAGTTCTGATAGTGTTTGTTCTGGTGCTGTTGTTCAACAATATAAGGAAGACGTTGATAGTGCTCTTGTGCCTGCCCTTGGCGGCGATAGGCATAGTACCGGGGCTGCTCATATTCGACCAGCCTTTCTCCTTTGTGGCGATTGTCGGCACGATAGGTATGGCGGGAATGCTGATTAAGAACTCGATAGTGCTGATTGACGAGATAGACGTGCAGATGAAGAGCGGCGTCGTGGCATACGATGCTGTGATTAAGGCTACTGTCAGCAGGATACGTCCGGTCATGATGGCCTCGCTCACGACCATACTTGGTATGATACCGCTTCTGCCTGACCCGATGTACGGTGCACTGGCGGTGACGGTCATGTGCGGTCTGCTTGTGGGCACTATAATCACGTTGGTGATACTGCCCATTATATATGCGTTGTTCTTCAAAATAAAACAGTCTTGACATGAAGCGATATTTGTTCGTCATATTATTATGTGCAGCCTGTTCGGGCTTATATGCCAATGCGGATACGGCAGATGTGGCTTCGCCGCTGATGTTGTCATTGGATTCGTGTCGGGCGATGGCCTTGCGCACAAGTGAAGACATAAAGATAGCCGAACTTACGGTGGACAAGGCTCAAGCAGAAAAGAACGCCCTTACATCCATGTATTTTCCGAAGATGTCTGCGACCGGAGGGGTGATGTATGTGTTCAAGGATATAAACGTCATGAACAGCATTGAAGGGGTCATACCGCCGCTTGAAATAACAGATGAGCGCATACCCGAGATACTTCTCGACCCAATCAACAAGGGTCTTGGCCAGTTGCGCAATGATATAATCGATGCGTGGGAGCCGATGAACATCAGTCTGAAGGGCGTATATATGGCCGGGCTGACGCTTATGCAGCCGGTGTTTGCAGGAGGGCGTGTCGTGACAGGCAACCGGCTCGCCAAAATGGGCGTGGGAATGGCGCAAGACAACCTTCAGATGAAGAAGAACGAGACATTGCTCGAGGCGGACAAGATGTACTGGATGTATGTCTCTGTCAGGGAGAAAGTTAAACTTGCTTCGATATATGACAATCTGCTGACGGAAGTAGAGCGGCTTTTGACCAATGTCGAGGATGTGGATATGATAAACCGCAATGACCTGATGAAAGTACAGGTACAGCATAACCAGGTGCGGATGCAGTTACAGCAGGCACGCAGCGGGGCTGAGCTTTGCCGTATGGCCTTATGCCGGATGGTAGGGTTGGATTATCTGGTTCAGATAGTCCCGACAGATACCGTTGTACAGACACCGGAATATGTGCCATTGGCTTCCGATTCGGCTGTGTATGACCGATTAGAATACAGGCTGATGAAGAAGATGATAATGATGAAGGAGGGGCAGGTGCGTCTGACGGTAGGAGAATATCTGCCAACGGTAGGTTTGGCCGCCACTTATTCTGTGATAGGCGGAGTGGAAATACTGAACACCCCGGATTTGCCTTATGAGATACCCGCTGTGATGGCTACGGTCAATATTCCCCTGACGCAATGGTGGGAGGGCAGCCAGAAAATCAAGAGTGCCAAGATAGACAAGAACATATCCATGCTGGAGATGGAGAAGAACAAGCGGCTGATGGAACTGGAAATCAAGCAGGCGACACTGAATATGCAGGATGCTTTCACGCAGATAAAGATGTCGGAAGAGGCTCTTGACCAGGCGAAAGAAAACCTGCGTATATCTACCGACCGCTATCAGGTGGAACTGGAGACGATAGTCAATCTGCTCGATGCGCAATCGCAGTGGCAGATGGCGTACAGTGACCTTATTGACGCGAGGATAAATTTCCGCATAAGGGAGACCGAGTTTCTCAAAGCTACAGCCCAACTGGAGTGTCAATAGGGGATGTGAACTATTAACCGTATGATATCATGACTGTTTTTCGCCGATATATGTACCGCATTATGAGGCAGATGCTGCCCCTGATGTTGCTCATGTGCGGTTGTGCGGTTGCGAGAGGTGCGGACATAGCTGTGAAATATAAGGGCAATACGCTGTATTTCAATGTGGTGGCAGAAGACTCCGTTGAACTTACATACAGTGATAAGTCACGCAACAACTATCCGGGTCTTGTCAATCTGCATCTGCCGTTCACCATAGAGTATGACAAGCATGTTTATATAGTCCGGGGTATCGGTGAGGAGGCAATGGCGTGGTGCAGTACGCTACATACGGTGTATTTCAATGAGCACAGTAATATAAGATACATAGGCAAGGGGGCATTTGCCGGATGTGCGTCGCTGACGCAATTCGAGATACCGGAGGCGGTCACGCGCATAGAGGACTTCACTTTTGCATGGAGCGGCCTGCAATACATAAACATACATGACAATATTACCTCAATAGGCAACAGGGCATTTTCAAACTGTTCATATATGGACTCGCTGTATATGAGCAAGAATGTCACTTCGATAGGCGATTTTGCATTTACCAAATGTACCCGCCTTCTTTTTTTCCGTTTCCCTGAGCAGCTAAAGAAGCTGGGCTTCGATGTGCTGATGAATAGTGACAATATCAAGGATGTGTATTATGATGCGATAGACTGTTCATCGGCCGGGACATACTACGATAAGAAAAACCGGTGCATACGCACAGCACTCTCCGACTTGAAACAGTTGAGTTTTGTCCATTTCGGCAAAAAGGTCAAGAACATACCTGCATATCTCCTCTACAACTGCAAGTCTATAGACAGGATAGAACTGCCTTCTACGGTAGAGGTAATTAATGAATATGCATTTGAGGAGACGCAGTGGCTGAAAGACCAACCGGAAGGAATAGTCTATATTAATCATACGGCCTATGCGTACAAGGGTGTGCGGAGCGGGGTGAAGAACATAGTCATCAAGGAGGGAACACGCTACATATCTCCCTATTGTTTCATGGGATTCAAGGATGCCGTGCGTATAGACTTCTGCGCTGAGGAGAGAGTCATCGGCAAGAATGCCTTCACCGGATGCTGGACACTGCCGAACGTGGATTTGCCGACAGACCTCGACTCGATAGGACCGTTCGCCTTTTCGGGATGCGGCGCACTGGAGGACATAAAGTTCAACAGGAATATACGCGCCATAGACGCGTATTGTTTCTCCAAGTGCGGCAGTCTGGTTGAGGTCTCGATACCTAATACGGTCACATATCTCGGTGAGGGTGTTTTTTATAAGTGCGACGGGCTTTATAAGCTGGATTTGCCTGATGAGCTGGTGAAGATACCTGACGGTGTATGTGCGAAATGCCCGAACCTCGTGGAGCTTAAGCTGCCCGTGAAGTCGGACAGTCTCGGCGTATATGCATTTGATGGATGTGTCAGGCTGGAAAGCATCTCTCTGCCTGATGGTGTGGAGTATGTCGGGGAGCGTGCATTCAACGGGTGCTCATCGCTGACTGACTTGGATTTGGGCAGCAGAAGGAAATATGTGGGCGACTATGCTTTCAGCGGATGTACGAGCCTGTATAACATAGATTTGGAGTCTGTGTGGTATTTGGGAAACAGGGTATTCAACGGGTGTCACGAGTTGAGGCGTATCTGGTTCGGCGACGAGATAGAGCATATAGGCAACTGGGCGTGCTATCGCCTGGAGAATGTCTCGGAAATCAATCTGTCTCAGGCCATATCGTATATAGGCAAAAGCGCTTTCGAGGGGTGTACTTTCCTGCATAAGCTCAGCATTATGGGCGACAGTACGGTCATAGACAATCAGGCATTCGCGGGATGTTCGTCATTGGAAAACCTTACGCTGTCACCTGGAGTGAGGGTTATCGGGGAGAAAGCTTTCTGGAGCTGCCGCAGTCTGCCGACAGTCAGCCTGCCCGATTCGGCGTACAGCATATCCGCCGACGCTTTCGCCAAGTGCAGCGCACTGGAGAGCGTCACAACGGGCAGCGGCACGCGCAACATCGGGACAGGGGCGTTTGCCGAGTGCGGCAACCTGCGTAAAGTGAACCTTAACAGTAGACTGGAGGTGATATCGGATTATGCTTTCAAGGAGTGTTACGCGCTCGACAGTCTGGTCATGCCGGACGAACTGAGGCACATTGGCTATCAGGCGTTTTTCGGTACGGCACTGACGGGTGTCACAATTCCGCTGAAAGTGGAGTATATAGGTACGGGGGCGTTCGGCGATTGCCGCCGGCTGTCATCGGTGGATTATAAGGCGAGGTACTGTACCTTTGCCGGGTCGTCATTGGGAGTGTTCCGTAACACGGCCGACACATTGTCGGTCAACATAGACCCTCTGGTCGAGGTTTTGCCGGAAAACCTTTTCGCATATACAAATGTCAGGAGCGTCAGTCTGCCCAACTCCATCACTGACATACAGAGGCACGTGTTCTACCGATGCCGCGAACTGGAATCTGTTGAAATCAACCCATACGGTGGTCTCGTGATAGACAATGAGGCATTTGCGGAGTCGAAGTGGGAGAGCGCGAACCGAGCGGATGGGGTGACTTATATGAACGACATTGCCATGTATGTGTACGGGACAGTAGGCGACACACTGACTGTCAGGGAAGGCACTACGATAATAGCGGCCAACTTCGCGACGGGCAACAAGAATGTCAAGACGCTGGTATTGCCGAACACGGTGCAGGTCATCGGGCGCGACGCGTTTTATGACTGTACAGGCTTGAGGGAAGTCACCTTACCGGAGAGTCTCAATACGGTGATGGACGGGGCGTTCCAGAACTGCGCCATCGAGGGTACATTGACATTCCCCAAGACTATGGTGTCTGTCGGAGCGAGCGCATTCGCCAACTGTGACAGTCTTGATAAGGTTGTGATTTCCGATGCGAAGATGAGCATAGGTTTCGGGGCATTCGCCGGAAGCGAATATATAGATACGGTGCTGTGCGGGAACAAGCTGGCGCGTATGGACGACGGGGCATTCGCTTACTGTTCCAGTCTGAAATATTTTGCCCCCAAAGCTCCGGAGAAAAGGCAGCGGGAGACCTTTATACTGCCGGGCAGTATCGATACGCTGCACTATTCGGTGTTTTCCAATTGCGGGTTCGAGGGTGTCATCGAGTTGCCTAACAGCGTGAAGACGGTCGAGGGACGGGCATTTGCCGGGTGCAGCAAGATAGACGAGATAGTCATAGGGGTGAATGTGAGTGATTTCGATGTGTCGGCTCTCATCGATATGGATTATCTGCTGCGCATCAGGTGCGGTGAGCTGAATGAGGTGTATGCGGCAGACGCATCGGGCTTGTATGACAAGCAGAAAACAGCGATGTTGCGCTGCCCGTCAGGCAGAGGCGGTGAAGTGACGGTGGGCGGCGGCGTGAAGACAGTGGGGCGGCGTGCGTTTGAGAACTGCCAGTTCATATCGGAAATCACGGGTATGAAGAATGTGGAGAAGGTGGACGACTACGCTTTTCGCGGCTGCAAGAATATGGTGAAGATAAGTTTCGGCGAGAAGCTGGCTGAGCTGGGGCGCGATGTGTTTGAGGACTGCGAACGGCTGACCGATATAGTGGTACACAAGGATAACGCGAAGTACAGAAGCGAGGACGGGATATTGTACAGTGCTGATATGACGGAACTTATCATGTGCCCGCCCGGCAGGACGGGCGAGGTGAGAATCCCCGCTTCGGTCACGAAGATAGCCGATTATGCGTTCGCCAACTGTACGAAGCTGACTTCGGTGCTGATACCACGGAGCGTGACGTATACGGGTGAGAACGCGTTCTACGGGACAACGTGCCGGAGGATGAAGATATAGGCGGGCGGGTAACGTAGCGGCGCGGCCGTTCTGACCGACAGGTATTGTGAATGTGTACACGGACGCGGGCGGCGTAATGTAATAAATTCTCCTGACGCGGGTTGCATTTCCGCAACTTTTTGTCCGTAAAAGACGCGAATGTAACGAATGGCTGGCTGGAGGCTGGCTGAGGGGTAGCGGGGAGATGGCTAAAGCCTATCGCAGAGTTCTGGGAATGAGATGGTTATGATGTCGGGAGATGTACAGTCAGATGAGGCGATTTTTACTCAATAGTGTAATATTGAGAATTACAGTGTGTGAGAATAAAAGTTAAAACGTCAGATTCCCATTGCCAACGGAAAAAGGAATGCACAGTGTGAATGGGCTTGTGGCGTTTCATCCGGATAATGGCAGTGCGGGATATGAAAAGATGGTATTATGTCAGAATATATGTTTGGTAATATGATGAAAAAGGTGTTGCTGAGCGCGGTTCTTGCACTGACGGCGTGGGTTGCTGTGTGCGGACAGGAGTTTGAGAGCCAAGTGATAACGGATAAGCCGGCCTGCTCGTTTTCGTTTGCGGTTTTCGCAGACCCGCATATCTCGATAGAGAACGAGAAGAGCGCGGCGGATTTGCGGAGTGTGGTGAACGATGTGAACAATAACCCCGGCATAGCGTTTGTCGTAGTGGTGGGCGATGTGTCGGACAAGGGTGATTATGAGTCGCTTATGCACGCGAAGAATATACTGAACGGGTTGAATTGCCGTTATTATGTGATACCGGGCAATCACGATATGCGCTGGTCGATGACGGGAGGAGAGGACTTCAGGCGGGTGTTCGGCGACGACAAGTTCCGACTGCAATTCAACGGGTATCTGTTCCTTGGGATAAACACGGCAGCATCGCTGTGGAGGAACGACGGGCACGTGGCTGTGCAGGATATAGAGTGGATGAGGAGGCAGCTGAAGAATATAGGCAGGAAATCGCCTGTGTATATTTTCGCACACCATCCGCTCAAGACGGGCGATGTGGACAACTGGTTCGACTTGACGGACGTGGTGAGGAGGCATAATGTACAGGCTTTCATAGGGGGCCATTACCATAGGAACATGATAGGTAATTATGACGGTATCACGGGCGTAATCAACCGCTCGGTGCAGAGGGATGAAGAGGGCAAGACGGCATATACGATGTATGAGATTTGCGGCGACTCGCTTTATGTGAGCGACAAGAGAGTTGGGTATGTGCCGCAGTACTGGAGCATTCTGAAGATAGAGGACAAGCTGTATGTGGAGGGCGACGAGAAGCTGTTCCCGAGGCCAGACTACAGCTGCAATGCTGCGTATAAGGGGGTTAAGGAGCGGTGGAAGCGGAATGTGGGCTACGCTATATACGGCAGTCCGGCGACGGATGGGACTAATGTGTATTTCGGGGATGACAAGGGTGTGCTGCACGCGTATTCGTTAGACAAAGGCAAAGAGATGTGGAGTGTGAAGACCGGCGGGAGAATCTGCGGCGGTGTGACGGAGAAAGAGGGGCGCATATTGTTCGGGTCGGGAGACGGCAATGTGTATTGTGTGGACAATAAGGGAGAAGTGCTGTGGCGTGCGAATGCTGGCGGGCCGGTGATGTCGCGGCCTGCAGTTAAAGGCGATACTGTATTTGCCGGAGGCGGCGAGGGGCGGATGATGGCGTTGAGCCTGAAAGACGGGGCTGTGCTGTGGAGATATGATGAGGCGGACGGAGTGGCAGTAGGTGCTGGCTATACGGATGAAGGGAATGCGCTTTTCTACATTAAGAATGAAAAAGGTGAGTTGGTATATTATCTGTTGGATGGAAATGACGGGTCGTTTGTCGAGAGGTTGGACGAGGAGAAGAAAGAGGAAATATATGCAAACGCGAAGTCTTATACAGTGAGGAATGAGGAAGGCAAGACGGTGTCGTATGACGATGTGGATTGGTCTCCGTGGATATCAGTTGAGACAAAGGCACGTCTCAGGAGAGGATTGCCGGTGGTTTCTGGAACTGACGACGGCGGTGTAATGTGCATAGGTATGGATTGTGTAAAGTGGATGTACAAGATATGCAATACTGAGGTGAATAACCCTGTACAGGTGTCGGAGACGGACTATATAGTGACCGATGCTGACGGGAATGTGAGACGGTTGAGTGTCAAGATGTAAGAGAAGCGGTGCGGTGATTATGCTTAGGCGTATAGTGTACATATTGCTGATGGCGGCGTTGTCGCTCTCGTTCATGTCGTGCAATGTGAAGGCGCGGCTGAGGAAGGCCGACAAGCAGTATGAGCAGGGGGAGTATTACAGCGCATCGGAGCTGTACCGCAAGAACCAGAGGCGTATACCGATGAAAAACAAGAGCTGGAGGGCGGAGGTGAACTTCAAGATGGGGGAGTGCTACAGGATAATGAATAATCACCAGAGGGCGGTGAGGACGTACACTTCGGCCATCAGGTACAAGTATCCGGACTCGACGGTGTATCTCAATCTTGCGAAGTCGCTGCACGGGTGCGGACGATATAAGGACGCGGCGAAGCGGTATGAGGAGTACCTGAAGTGGAAGCCGTATGACGTGGAGGCTCTTAATGGGCTGAGCGCGATGGACAGCATAGCGGAGTGGAAAAAGGTCAAGTCGCGATATAAAGTCACCGCAGCCAAGGAGTTCAACAGCAGACGGAACTCGGATTTCTGCCCAATGCTGGTAGGGGACGGGTCAAATATCTACATAACGTCCAACCGCGAGAACAAGACAAACCGCAGGACAAGCGCAATCACGGGCGTGACAAACAATGATGTCTATACGGCGCGTAAGAACAATTCCGGCAAGTGGGAGGAACTGAAACCTGTGGAGGGCGCGGTCAATTCGGCGGAAGATGAGGGTGTGACGTCATTTACCACGGACGGTAAGACGATGTATTTCACCCGTTGTGAGGATGATAATGTGGCAGGACAGATATTGCAGTCGCAGAGGGCAGGAGGCGAGTGGGCAGAGCCGACACTCGTGAACCTGTTTGCGGACAGTACGGTAACGGTGGGTCATCCGGCCATTTCTCCGGACGGCACGATGCTCTATTTCGCGAGCGACGCTCCCGGCGGGTACGGCGGCAAGGATTTGTGGATGTCTACATTGGAGGATGGCAAATGGACTGTACCTGAAAATTTAGGGGCATCAATCAATACTTCCGGTGATGAGGTTTTTCCATACGTCAGAGCGGACGGCACGCTGTTTTTCTCATCGGACGGCCTGCCGGGTTACGGCGGTCTCGATATATTCATGGCAACACGCGACTCTCTCGGACTGTGGAAAGTGGAGAATATGAGAGAGCCAATCAATTCTTACGAGGATGATTTCGGTATAACATTCGAAGGCAGCAGCGGCAACGGTTATTTCTCCTCGAACCGTAAGCAGAGGAAGTTCATCGACCGCATTTACCGGGTGGAATTGCCGCCGCTGGTATATGCGATAGAGGGGCTTGTCACTGATTTTGAGGGTGAACCGCTCGGAGAGAGTACCATAAGGCTTGTCGGTGATAATGGCGACATAGTGAAGATACGCAGCCAGAAGAACGGCAGTTACAGGATAAACTTGAGCCGTGATGTGAGATACGTGATGATGGCATCACACCGGGGGTATCTCAACTCGTCGTATAAATTGGAGACGAACGACTTGACAGACAGTAAAATATATGAAAATAACTTTGTCCTTGCTTCGGTCAACAAGTCGGTCAAGATGGACAACATATTTTATGAGTTCGCCAAGTGGACGCTCACACCAGATTCGGAGGAAGGACTGAATGAGCTAATCAAGATGCTCAATGACAACCCGAACATCACGATAGAGATTTCCGCACACACTGACATGGTGGGCAGCGATGTGGCTAACCGGATATTGTCTCAGAAGCGGGCGCAGTCAGTAGTGGACTATCTGATTGCCGCCGGAATTGACAAGGAGAGGGTCACGCCTGTGGGCTATGGTGAGACTATGCCTGTGGTGGTGGACGATGCGGTAGAGAAGCAGTACGATTTCCTTAAAACGGGAGATGTGCTGACCCCGGAATTTATAGAAACCTTGCCGGAAGAGCAGCAGGAGGTATGCAACCAGCTTAACCGGCGTACGGAATTTAAGGTATTGAAGACCACATATAATCTATATTGACATAGTTATGAAACAGTATCTTGACCTGTTGAGGAGAGTGGAGAGTGAAGGTGTGCAGAAAAGCGACCGTACCGGTACGGGTACGCGGAGTATATTCGGCCATCAGATGCGTTTCGAGATGAGTGACGGTTTCCCTCTGCTCACGACTAAAAAACTGCATACGAAATCTATCATATATGAGCTGCTGTGGTTTCTTAAAGGGGATACGAATGTGAAATATCTTCACGACCACGGCGTGCGCATCTGGGATGAATGGGCAGATGAGGACGGCAGCTTGGGTCACATATACGGTTATCAATGGCGTTCGTGGCCGGATTATAACGGAGGTGCGATAGACCAGATAAGCGAAGCCGTGGAGATGATAAGGTGCAATCCCGATTCGCGCAGGATAATAGTCAGTTCGTGGAATGTGGCGGATTTGGACAATATGAACCTGCCGCCGTGCCATGCTTTCTTTCAGTTCTATGTGGCGGAGGGTAAACTGTCTCTGCAACTCTACCAGCGCAGTGCGGACATATTTCTCGGTGTGCCGTTCAATATAGCGTCATACGCGTTGCTGTTGCATATGATGGCGCAGGTGACCGGTCTTGAACCCGGCACATTTGTGCATACGTTGGGCGATGCGCATATATATAACAACCATCAGGAGCAGGTACATTTGCAACTTACTCGCGAACCGCGCCCGCTGCCGACATTGAGAATAAATCCGGATGTGAAAAGCATTTTCGATTTCCATTACGAGGATTTCTCGATAGAGGGTTATGACCCTCATCCGCATATCAAAGGCGAGGTTTCGGTGTGATTATATTCGTGAGTACGATACAAGCCTGCGGTTTTGAGCGGATTGGCACAGGGTTTGACGAATGGGTATAATGTATATTATGACGATTGGGTTTACGATTTGAACGTTTTTGTACATCTTTGATGCAAGAATGTCGAATCGCTAAGGAGAGGATAGGGAGAGATAGCTGAGAGCTAAGGAGAGGGTAACAGGATGCTCTGTATTACAGGAAGTTACAGACGGAATATGGACACAATGGGAATGGTGGTAGGGGAAAGGGTCGTGTATTAAACACTATGAAAATGTGTACGGGATAATGCCGGAATACAGCCATGAGTGATATGCCGAACTGAGGTATATATAGAGCATTGCCCTATGATGAGGAATGAATTTCATGAATGAATCTCATGTATATAATATGAACGCCTGACAGACCATCAATCTGTCAGGCGTTCATATTTTGAGATATTGTTATATGGCACTTTATTTTTTCCTGACTTCGTCACTCAAAAAACCTCAATATTATAATTTGCTGATAAACAATATTTTGTAATTTTGTGTCACCCATTTTAGGGTGACACGGTTCAAAAAATATGTTTATACGTAAGAAGAAATACCCATCAGGCAATGTAGGTGTCATAGTCGTTGAAAAGGTCAACGGCAAGATGAATGAGCTTACCACTATAGGTATAGCGCGTCATCAAGGAGAGATAGATTCTCTCATAATGAAAGGTCGTAAATGGATAGATGCGGAACAGGAATGCCGCCATCCACGGCTGGATCTTTTCGGTGAGGAAC
>JADIMV010000020.1 GCA_017694515.1 Candidatus Aphodosoma intestinipullorum | reverse complement strand
GCCCCCAACGACTCCAGCCGAAATATACAACGGTCTGACATATTTCCGTCTGTCTTCGTCCTCCATCATCTGTTTCACGGCCAACATTGCCAAAGTCACCATTGAAACCTCGGCAATCACCAATGCCATAGATGGTGTCCGAAACTTATTATACAACGGCAGATAATGGAACAGAAAATCATTTACTACGGCGAAATTACGTCCCCATGACAAAATAAGCGCGATAACCGTTACCGCCAATAGCCACCACTTTTCCTTCCCTTTAACAACTATCAATCCCAAAACGAACAGAAAACAAACTATCGCACCCACATAAACCGGACCTGAAGTAAACGGCTGATCACCCCAGTACATCGGCGCATAGCGACAAAACTGCTCACCCTGGCCTGTCTGCTTCAGTACATCATACACTTGAGACTCGCGACCTATGTTATAGTGCGAACTTGCCCCGTAAAAATTCGGAATCAACAGAGTCATGGTCTCCATCTTACCATAGCTCCATTGATAGGCATAATCTATATCCAAACCCGTTGACTCTTTCTCTCCGTCAGCGTTTGACTTCAGCACTGCCCCACCGCGCATAGACTCCTTAGAATAGTCCATCGTAGGCAACAGCTTATCGACAGCCGGAGCAGCCGCAAGCAACGCGACAATCACCAATACCGCAGAACTCTTGAAATACGACGGCAGCGTATGCTCCTTAACGGCATATATCAAATAGACTACGGCCAAGACGAAGAGCATGATTATCAAGTAATAGCTTATCTGTTGATGATTCCAAAAGACATTCAAGCCCGTAAAAATCAAAGTCATCAATATTCCAGCCAGATATTTACCTCTATAACAGAGAATAACCCCGCCTATGACTGGTGCCATCGTTGCCATTACATACGCCTTACTCACGTGCCCGGCATCAATTATAATCAAATTATATGAAGCAAACGAATATGCTATTGCACCTATGACGCTCAATACCGGCGAACATCCGATTGCCAACATAAAACAATAAAAGCCTATCAGATAAACAAAAAAAGCCCCTGCTGTGTTAGGAGCTAAGAATCCTTTAAACAAACTGTCTATCTTGTCGAAAATATTGTTTGTCTCCGAAGGGAAAGCATAGTTGGACGGCATTCCGCCAAACATGGCATTAGACCAGTAACAATACTCTCCCGTTGCGTCATAATACTGTCTGACATCATTTCCCCAGCCTATATAACTCGTCACATCCCCTTGCATCAAATCCTTATTTTCAAAGAATACAGGAGAAAAATATACTATCGTCAACAAATAGAACGTGACTAACGCCACCACATGAGGCAACACATTCTTCTTAACCCATTGGATATTCATAATACACAGCTTTATCTCTTTATCTATACTTTGGTTATCACTTATTACACTCCACTCAGCAGTATTTTTCTGCCATCACCTTTACGCCTTCGGCCAAAGACATCTTTGCCCGCCAGCCTACCGTCTCACTGTTCCTGCCCACAGGCGCAACTGCGTACATCACATCCAGCGGCCTGTAAGGCAGACCGCCCCACTCTATGTTACACCTTGCGCCGAACGCCTTTTCCACCATTTCGGCAACATCGCGCACACGTGTCCCGACACCAGTCCCGAGATGGAACTCCGTCCCTTGTGGCAAGGCAAAAACCTCATCATAACGCTCTGCCACTATGCGGAAAAACTCCACCACATCACACACATGGACAAAATCCAACACCTGCTCACCTTTGGTCATCTTCACAGGAACTGCTGCCGAAAGGGACTCCACAATATAATCTATCAACTTCTTCGCAGTATCCTTACCGCCATACACAGTGTACGGCACAGCGGTAATATAACGGAATCCGCACAAGTCGGCATAATAATCGACAAAATGCCTGAACGCCGACTTTGTAGCAGTATACAGATAGGCATCCTTCACTTTTTCCGTACCCAAGCGATACTCGGCAAACGACCCAACATTAACGAACAGCTTTATTGAGCCTATCCGCATAAGCATATCCAGCAAACGAACACCGTAAGTTATATTGGCTGCAATCATCGGGTCTATTATCTCCGTATCGTTACGGCTCGTGGACATCGTGGCAAAATGGAACACTATCTCCGGGGCGAAGCGCCTTACAGCATCAACATCCAAGCTATCTGCATGGATGCAATTTACATAGGGCATCAAGGATGTTGCCTTCTCCACATCACGGTTAAGAGTCAACACCTCGTGCCTGCCGTCAGCACACACGGCGGAGACAACCCGTCTGCCTATATATCCAGTCGCACCTGTAACCAATATCCTCATAACTTTCTATCATAAATTATCTCACCGAGCTCCTTATGGTCAGCCTCCTCAGGATCATGCGGCTCAGGAATTATGTCCAACAACAGGGAACGCCCCTCAGCGACACCCTCGAACGCCATCCACACTCCGGGAGCAACGGTCAGCCGTGCATAATGACCCACAGGCGAGAGCGTCCATTCCTCAAACTCTCCATGTGTCTTGCTTCCGACCCTGTCATCGTAAAGTATAAACCTTATAGACCCTTTGATTACCACAAGATTAAGAGTCATCCTGTTGTGCCGTTTCCAGCCTTTGCGCTCACCGCATATCACTTCAGAAAAATATGCCTCACCGAAACCGCAATAACCTTTGTCGGTAGCCTTCATGGCATGGAAAACATCTCCTTTAGGTGTCTCTATATGCTTCAGTTCCGTGACAAATACTCCCTCCATATTACATCAACACTTATATTGTCCATGCAATCATCTGCTCCTCAGCGGCACGGACATAACGTCTTATCTGCTTTTCCGTAAGCGCGAACATATCTTCACAGCCATGATAATATGCACTATACCACTCTGTTATCAAATCCACTGTCTGTTCATAGGCAAGCGTCGAGTGCCATTGCAGGAAGGCCAGTGCCTTGTCGCAATTCAGTTTGAGCAGTTTCGCCTCCGCGAACGGTATATGGCCTGTCACTCTCACCGCCTCGTCAGGGTTCATGCCCCACTTCTCCGCTATGTCGCGCACAAGCTGCAACACAGTCTTGGTCTGTTCTGCCCTCGGCCCGAAATTAAACGCCTCGCCGTTCACTCCGCACCCTTCAGTCAGTGACTGCGCCAGACGCATATATCCGCTAAGCGGCTCAAGCACATGCTGCCAAGGGCGTGTGGACTGAGGACTGCGAATCTCTACCGGACAGCCGGAGGAGAACGCCTTTATCGTATCAACGACTATCCTGTCCGCACTCCAGTCGCCCCCTCCTATCACATTACCCGCACGTGCAACGCCAAGCTTCACATTGTCCATACGGCTTATGAACGAATGCCAATATGACTTTATGACACATTCGGCCGCACCTTTAGAGCCGGAATATACATCTTTACCGCCTAAAGCATCATTCTCCCTGTATCCCCATATCCACTCCACATTGTCATAAGCCTTGTCACTCGTTATCATCACCACGGTAAGATTCCAATCCGCGCTTCTCACGGCATCAAGCACCGATGCAGTGCCGACAACATTTGTGGTCACAGTATCAAACGGTTCGGCATACGACGCAGACACTATGGCCTGCGCAGCGAGATGGAATATGAAGTCGGGCTTCACTTCACGGAGATAATCGCGGAACATCTTCCTGTCCCTAATATCGCCGAACCTGTGGTGTATCCTCTCACGCAGCCCCAGCACGTCAAACATGGCGGGCTCTGTCGGCACATCTATCGAATAGCCATAGACTTCCGCACCACACATAAGCAACCATGCAGTCAACCAAGAGCCTTTGAAACCGGTATTGCCAGTTACCAACACCTTCTTGCCCCGAAACACACCGTTGAACATATCTGTCTCTCCTACCATACTTTCCACGGCGCGACGCCGCTGTTCCACATATCATTCAGTTCCTTATTGTCACGCAGAGTGTCCATCGGCTTCCAGAATCCGGTATGCCTGTAGGCGTTCATCTGGCGCAACGCGAGAAGCCGCTGCATAGGCTCACGCTCGAACATCTCATTATCACCACCCAGAAATCCGAACACCTCAGGCTCACATACGAAAAACCCGGCGTTAATCCACGATCCTCCAGCCTTAGGCTTCTCCAAGAAGTCTATCACAGTGCCGTCATCATCCATATCCACCACACCTAACTTTCCGCTTGGCTGATAAGTGGTCATCGTCAAATACTTGCCAGCCTTGCGGTGAGCCTCTATCGTGGCGGGAATGTCCACATCGCCGACACCATCGCCGTAAGTAAGGAGGAAAGCATTATGGCCGATGTACTTTTCAACTCTCTTGATGCGCCCACCGGTCAGAGTGTCCAGCCCTGTATCTATCATGGTTACCTTCCAATTCTCGGAATGGTTGTCAAGCACCTCTACGCTATTGTCGGACAAATCCACAGTCATGTCACAGTTATGGCGGAAATAGTTGGCGAAATACTCCTTTATGACATACTGCTTATAGCCACAACAGATGACAAACTCGTTAAACCCATAGTGACTGTATATCTTCATTATATGCCACAGTATAGGTTTTCCGCCCACCTCTACCATAGGCTTGGGTACAACTGAAGTAGCTTCACTCAGACGAGTGCCTAAGCCTCCGGCGAGAATAACCACTTTCATCTCTCTTCTCTATCATTAATATAGTTAATACTAAAGATTACTGCCTGTACATCTGTTCGGCGGCCACCTTTGATGCCTTGTGAGTGAAGAGCTCGTCCATAAAGCCCAAGCCATAGCCGAACATCTGCGCGTAGCTCGTGAGCACAGAAAGCGCAGCCACACGAAAGCGCCTATTCTTCACATACGATTCGGTGAATATCGCCACCACATAGACTATGAGAGGCAGCAGCCACAACCATTGGCACGTGAACGCGGCAAGCAGCACAAGCAACATATTCCCAACAGCAAAGCAAGCCGGGAACAGATGAGCCACCTTCAGCGACCCGGGATGCAAGCGGGCAAGCAACACCCGCGCCTTGCCGAACGTATTGACCTGACGATAGAACTTGCGCAGGTCTAACCTCCGCTTGTGGTACACAAACGCCTCTTTGATGAGCCGTACCGAAAATCCGGCCTCCTTTATGCGCAGGCTCAAATCTATGTCCTCTCCTATCATCTCCCGGTAACCTTCTGTCTTCGCGAATACCTCACGGGAAAAACCCATGTTGAATGCCCTCGGGAGAAACTTGTCCACGTTCTTCATTCCCCCCCTTATGCCGCCAGTCGTCATAAAGGAGGTCATCGAATAGTTGACCGCCATCTGTATGTCTAAGAACGTCCCGTCAGCGGCATCAGGGCCGCCGAAACAATCAACATAGCTGTCAGTCAAAGCTCTGCGGACGGTCTTTATATAGTGTGGAGGCAGTATGCAGTCCGAATCGAACAAGAGGAAATAGTTCCCTCCGGCCCGCCGCATCCCCTCATTGCGTCTTTCGCTCCTGCCAGTATGCAATGTAAAGTGCTTGACATCCAGTCCTCTCTCCCTATATTTCAGGCATACGCTACCGCACTGATTTTGCGACGGCTCTTCCATGACTATCACTTCAAAATCCTTGTCCTCCTGACATTCCAGACTACATAGCAACTCGTCCATCTCGTCAGGGCGGTTGTACACAGGGACTATGATCGAGAACTTTATATCCGACATACTTTAGTTATTCCACATTCTTACGACGGCCGGTGTCCTGCAATACGGAGACAACGGTGCGGCCATCGGTCACAATCTCTTTTTTATCGCGTCCGTCTCTTTCTCGTAGCCGGGCTTGCCGAGGAGAGCGAACATGTTTTTCTTGTAAGCCTCGACACCGGGCTGGTCGAACGGGTTGATGCCAAGCAGATAGCCGCTTATGCCGCAGGCTTTCTCGAAGAAATATATCAGCTGTCCGAGGCAGTACTCGTCCAATTCAGGCATCACTATCTTCAAGTTCGGCACTCCGCCATCGACATGGGCTATCATAGTGCCGAGTTCGGCCATCTTGTTCACTTCGTCCACACGACGGCCAGAAAGGAAGTTGAGTCCGTCGAGATTAGCATCGTTCGCAGGGATACGCACCTCGTGCCTCATCTTCTCCACGCTTATGACGGTCTCGAAGACGGTGCGCTCACCGTCCTGAATCCATTGTCCCATGGAGTGGAGGTCAGTCGTGAAGTCAACCGATGCAGGGAAAATACCCTTATGCTCCTTGCCCTCACTCTCGCCGTAGAGCTGTTTCCACCACTCCGAGAAGTAGTGCAGCCGAGGATGGAAGTTGACAAGTATCTCGATTTTCTTTCCGCCAGCATAGAGCGCATTGCGCACGGCGGCATACTGAGCCGCAAGGTTCTCCTCATAGGGTACGCTGTCAGCGCAAAGCTCCTGCATACGTGCTGCGCCGGCAATGAGCGCACGGATGTCGAACCCGGCCACGGCAATGGGCAGCAACCCCACTGGGGTCAGCACTGAATAGCGTCCGCCGACATTGTCCTCTATGACGAATGTCCTGTAACCCTCCTGTGTGGCAAGTGTACGGAGCGCGCCACGGCTTCTGTCGGTAACACAGACTATGAGCCGCCGCGCCGCATCAACGCCCTGCTGCTCCTCGAGCTGGGTTTTCAGCAGACGGAAGGCGAGAGCAGGCTCTGTGGTCGTGCCGGACTTCGATATGCAGATTATGCCAAAGCGGCGCCCGCGCAGAAGCTGCTGAAGCTCAAAGATGTAGTCCTCACCTATGTTCTGCCCGGCATAGAGTACCACGGGGTTTTTCCTGTCTTTCTCCAGCCAGTCGAACGAACCGGAGAGCGCGTCAATCACGGCTTTCGCGCCGAGATAGCTGCCCCCGATGCCTATGACCACCACTATCTCGCAATTCTCGCGCAAAACCCTCGCGCTCTCCTCTATTTCGGACAGCTGCGCGTCTGTAAGCGACTTCGGCAGGTTGAGCCAGCCGAGGAAATCGCTGCCACGGCCTGTGCCGTTATGAAGTGCGTCGTTGCACTCCGCCGTCCTCGCAGCGAACGCCCCAAGCGTCGCTTCAGGAGCGAAGGCAGTCGCCTTACCCAAATCCAAACTGATATCCTTTCTCATAATCTATCTTCTACCTGTTTTTATCGTAATACTGAAAATGCCGTCTCACATAAGCTGCTCGGTAAGCGCACGCATCACTATCATTGGCGACTGCCGCTCGTAGAGTATGGCATAGACCGCGTCGAGTATCGGCATATTCACGCGGTAGTTTTCATTAATCTCGTGTATGCACTTTGTGCCGTAATAGCCTTCGGCTATCATCTCCATCTCTACCTGTGCGGTCTTGACGGAATAGCCTTTGCCTATCATCGTGCCGAACGTGCGGTTGCGCGAGAACTTGGAGTATGCGGTCACAAGCAGGTCGCCGAGATAGACCGAGTCCTGCACATTGCGATGGAACGGGTAGACGGCATTGCAGAAGCGGTTCATTTCCTGTATGGCGTTGCTCACCAGCACGGCCTGGAAGTTGTCGCCATACTTCAGTCCGTGGCAAATGCCGGCGGCTATGGCGTAAATGTTCTTCATCACCGACGAGTACTCCACGCCGCGCACATCGTCCGACGTGCAGGTGCGTATGAAGTCGTTCTGCAAGAACATGGATACGTTACGCGCCAAATCCCTGTCCGCGCTGGCCACAGTCAGGTACGACGTGCGCTCCAGCGCCACCTCCTCGGCATGGCAGGGGCCGCTCAGTACGGCTATCTGTCCGAACGGCACGCCGTAGACCTTATTGAAATACTCGGAGAGCACGAGGTTCTCGTCCGGCACTATGCCCTTGATGGCCGATACTATGATTTTCCCGTCAATCCTCCGGCGCAGCTTTTTCATGTGCGACTTGAAGAAAGGCGACGGTGTGGCGAAAACCAGAATGTCCGCACTGTCCACCGCCACGTTTATCTTGCTTGTGAAGCGTATTTTCTCAGTGTCGAACATGACCGACGAGAGATACGAAGGGTTATGCCCCACGCGCAAAAACTCGTCAATCTGATCCTGACGGCGCATGTACCACACTATTTCGGGCTGCGTCTTCATCACAATCTTAGCTATGGCCGTGGCCCAGCTGCCACCGCCCATGATAGCTATCCTCGGTCTGTCAGTCTCTTCCATTATCCTGTTATTCTTATAAGCAAATCGTGTTCGATGCGCGTACCGTTTCTCCCGTCCTGTACTGCAACGCTATGCCACACTACCCTCTCCGCCGGGTACAGTACATACGTCAGCATCCTATTCCCGAAACCGCATCCTATCTTCTACAAAATTAGTCAAAAATCCATATCCGACAAACTTTTCTCCTTCATTTTAACCCAAAGAACATTCGGTCATACTCTTTGGACGCTTTCCAGTTTCTGGCGGCAATATCAGCCAGTCAACATCAGAAACTGACAGTACGGCAACCGGCTGCAAGCAAGAGAAGGATTGTGAGGGTAATGATAAGGAGAAGGTAGCTGGAAGATAAGGTGAGAGTACGTGTTTTTAACCTTAATTCACAGCAGAATGTGCAGAGGGAATGTTTGGGCAACTGGGAGGAAACTTAGGATGGGGCGGGGCGAGAATATGAACGGGAAGAGGATGAAGCATGGCATTCATTGGGAAATGATAAGGGGAAGGTGGCTGGAGGATAAGGCGAGAGTACGTGTTTTTAATCTTAATTCACAACTGGATGTGCGGAGGGAATGTATAGGCAACAGGGAGGGAACTTAAGATGGGGCGAGGCGAGAATATGGACGGGAAGAGGATGAAGCATGGCATTCATTGGGAAATGATAAGGAGAAGGTGGCTGGAGGATAAGGCGAGAGTACGTGTTTTTAACCTTAATTCACGGCAGAATGTGCGGAGAGAATGTACGGGCAACTGGGAGGGAACTTAGGATGGAGCGGGGCGAGAATATGAACTGGAAAACAGCTATCAGTGTTTGCATCTTGGAGAGACGGCATACGCCATGTACGCAGAGGCACGAGAAAGAGAACATGCCTCTGCCGCGCTTTATACCGACATATCCTAATGACATGATGACTATACACTATATATAAACAACGAATGGGAAAGTGCGTAAAAATCTACTCGCCATAAACATGGAAATCAGCACAAAGCCTAATGACCGATTTGGGATTAACGAAATTTATTGCGCCAAGTTTGATGTTGTAGCGATAAAATCCTAACTTTACGGCGCAATACAGCCGCCTCTACAGACAAAAGCCAAAGCGACAAAACGAGCCTGCGGGATGACGGGAAACAGGCGAAAACCGCAGGACGGCAAACGTCAGAAGCACTGTCAGACAGTAACTAAACATCTGCGTATCAGCAGACAGTCATCTGACTATGACACAAAAATATGGCACGAAATTTGAATGTAATTTATATAGAGACCCGTCAGACAAGACGGAATAGGACGAGAACTCCGAGAGTCCGCTACACGGGGAAAGAGCCATGACCCGGACATCAGTGTGAACGGTGAGAGAAAGAGGTATTGACACAAGACAACAAACAAAAACACGAGATATGTATATGGATGCCAAACTGCAAGAACTTACAGACAAAATCTACACAGAGGGTGTGGAGAAAGGCAAGAAAGAGGCCGCAGCCATCATAGCCAAGGCAGAAGCGGACGGGGACAAGATGGTGAAAGGTGCCAAGATGACCGCCGACGCGCTGATAGCAGACGCAGAGAGAAGGTCGGCCAAAATAGAAGAGAACACCAAGGCCGAACTGAAACTGTTCGCGCAGCAGGCAGTGAACGCCCTGAAGACGGAGGTGACTGACCTGATATGCGACAAACTGGTGCGAGAATCGGTCAAGGCAGCCACGGCGGACAAGGCTTTCATGCAGAAAATCATCGCAGACTTCACCGCCGAATGGGCAAAAGAGGGCAGGGTGGAAATCAACGCCAAGAACGCCAAGGAGCTTGAGGAGTATTTCGCGGCAAACGCGAAGGCTCTGCTCGACAAAGGGGTGAAAATCAACGAGGTGAAAGGCATAAAGAGCGAGTTTGAAATAATCCCGGCCGAGGGCGGATATAAGGTTACGTTCGGTGAAGAGGAGTTCGTGGAGTATTTCAAGGAGTTCCTGCGTCCGAAACTGGTAGAGATGCTGTTCTGATGGGGCAACGGGCGGGGAACGCAAGAGGCGTTTCATGCAAGCCTTCATCGCTTTGCCTTTGCGGGGCATACCCAGAGGCTCTCACTCATTAAACGGACATTATTTATGAACTATTATAGCTTTATAGCGGGACTGCCGGACATCACTCCGGACAACGCCAAGGACGCACCTCAAATGGACGTGCTACTGGAGGAGCTTGAAGAACTGCTGTCAGACAGCGACAGGCGGCTGCTGAAACTGCTGCGGATGCGCCATGACAACGAGAATCTCACGGCGTTTCTTGCAGACAAGACAGCGGAGATGAACCCTCTCGGCAATCTAACAAAAGAGGATTGGGAGGAAGTGGTAGACACGATGGAGAACGGCACTGAATTCATGGAGGAGCATGAGCCGCGCATCGTGCCATACATCGCCGAATACTACCACCGCACGCACGACGAAAAACAAGGCGGAGAGGAGACAGCATACAAGGAGGAGCTGCTCGCCACGCTCTACTACGACTACGGCATGAAATGCCGCAACAAGTTCGTCTCCAGATGGTTCGAGTTCAGCCTGAACCTCAACAACATACTGACGGCGTACACCTGCCGCAAACACGGATGGGACATCAAGAGCGCAACCGTAGGACATAACGAAGTGGCGGAGGCCATCCGCAAGAATCCCAACGCCAGAGACTTCGGACTGAAAGGCGTGTTCGACGACTACGATGAGATAGCCTCCATAGCCGAGATGACAGACCTCATGGAAAGAGAACGGCGGATAGACGCAATCAAATGGCAGTGGATAGACGAGCAGACGTTTTTCGAGCATTTCTCGATAGAGAAAGTGCTGAGTTTCTGGCTGAAATGCGAGATGGTACACCGCTGGGACGGGCTTGACACCGAGAAAGGAAAAAGCGCGTTCAAAAGGCTGTTACAGGAGATGAAAAAAGGCATAGAGTTCGCCGGATAAGAGAGAAATAATAATCAGAAAACTAATATATTATGCCAACAAAAGGAAAGGTAAAAGGTATAATTTCCAACCTCGTGACCGTAGAGGTAGACGGGCCGGTGGCGCAGAACGAGATATGCTATATCACAATAGGCGACACAAGGCTGATGGCCGAGGTGCTGAAAGTGAACAGAGAAAATGTGTTCGTGCAGGTATTCGAGAGCACGCGCGGCCTGAAAGTGGGCAATGATGTGGAGTTCACGGGCCATATGCTCGAAGTGACGCTGGGCCCGGGCCTGCTGTCGCGCAACTATGACGGCTTGCAGAACGACCTTGACAAACTGACAGGCGTATTTCTGAAACGCGGAGAGTACAACTACCCTCTCGATGAAGATAAGTTGTGGGATTTCAAGCCATTGGCAAAGGCTGGCGACAAGGTTGAGGCGGCATCGTGGCTCGGCGAAGTGGACGAGAACCATCAACCGCACAAAATCATGGTACCGTTCGTCATGAAGGGCGAATACACCGTCAAATCAGTTGCCGCAGCAGGGCAATACAAGATAAACGACACGATTGCCGTCATCACCGATGCGGAAGGCAACGACCACAATATCACAATGGTACAGAAGTGGCCAGTGAAACGGGCTATAAACGTACACCGCGAGAAGCCGCGCCCGTTCAAGCTGCTGGAGACGGGAGTGAGAACGATAGACACCGTTAACCCGATAGTCGAGGGCGGCACAGGGTTCATACCCGGCCCATTCGGCACAGGCAAAACCGTGCTACAGCACGCCATATCGAAACAGGCCGAGGCCGACATAGTAATTATGGCGGCATGCGGCGAACGTGCCAACGAAGTGGTGGAAATCTTCACAGAGTTCCCAGAGCTGGAAGACCCGCACACAGGGCGCAAGCTGATGGAACGCACAATAATAGTGGCCAACACATCGAATATGCCGGTCGCATCGCGTGAAGCATCGGTCTACACAGCCATGACCATTGCGGAGTACTATCGCGCCATGGGGCTGAAAGTGCTGCTAATGGCCGACTCAACATCGCGCTGGGCACAGGCACTGAGGGAGATGAGTAACCGTATGGAAGAGCTGCCGGGACAGGACGCATTCCCGATGGATCTGTCGGCAATAATCGGGGCGTTCTACAGCCGCGCCGGGTTCGTCTACCTGAAAAACGGCGCGACAGGCTCCATCACATTCATAGGCACAGTGTCACCTGCCGGCGGTAACCTAAAAGAGCCGGTCACAGAGGGTACTAAGAAAGCGGCGCGCTGCTTCTACGCCCTCGAACAGAGCCGTGCAGACAGGAAGCGTTACCCGGCGGTGAACCCGATAGAAAGCTATTCAAAATATATTGAATACCCTGAATTTGAAGAGTATATAAAGACCCGCATCGACGGCGAGTGGACGGGTAAGGTGAACCGCATGAAGACCCTCCTACAGCGAGGCAAGGAGGTACAGGAACAGATAAACATCCTCGGTGACGACGGCGTACCGGTAGACTACCACGTGACATTCTGGAAATCAGAGGTGATAGACTTCGTGATACTCCAGCAGGACGCATTCGACAAGGTGGACGCCATGTGTCCGCTCGACCGCCAGAAGTTCATGCTCGACCTTGTGATGAGAATATGCGACACAGAGTATAAGTTCGACACTTTCCTTGAGGTGACAGAGTACTTCAAGCGCGTGATAAACGTCTGCAAGCAGATGAACTACGCGGAATACAAGAGCGCGGATTTCGACAAATACCTTGCCGAACTGAACACAATATTAGACGAACGCAAAAAATAAAGTAAGGACATGGCAACTAAAGCATTTCAGAAGATATACACAAAGATAATCCAAATCACCAAGGCAACATGCTCGCTGAAAGCCACAGGGGTAGGCAACGATGAACTTGCGACTGTGGACGGCAAACTCGCTCAGGTGGTGAAAATAATGGGCGATGAGGTAACATTGCAGGTGTTCGAGGGCACGGAAGGCATTCCGACCAACGCCGAGGTAATATTCCTCGGTAAAGCCCCAAGCCTGAAAGTAAGCGACCAGCTTGCCGGGCGTTTCTTCAACGCATTCGGCGACCCGATAGACGGAGGTCCTGAAGTAGAGGGCGTTGAGGTGGAGATAGGCGGTCCTTCGGTCAACCCGGTACGCCGCAAACAGCCGTCCGAACTCATTGCCACAGGCATTGCGGGCATCGACCTTAACAACACGCTCGTGTCAGGCCAGAAAATACCATTCTTTGCCGACCCTGACCAACCGTACAATCAGGTGATGGCCAACGTGGCACTCCGCGCCAAGGCCGACAAGATAATACTCGGCGGTATGGGACTGACGAACGACGACTACCTCTATTTCAAAAATGTGTTCAACGATGCCGGAGTGCTCGACCGTATAGTCAGCTTCGTCAATACGACCGAAAACCCGCCCGTGGAGCGTCTGCTCATACCGGATATGGCACTGACCGCCGCCGAATATTTCGCTGTGGAGAAGAACCAAAAGGTGCTGGTGCTGCTGACGGATATGACCTCATACGCCGATGCGCTCGCTATAGTGTCAAACCGTATGGATCAGATACCGTCGAAAGACTCCATGCCAGGCTCACTCTATTCCGACCTTGCGAAGATATACGAGAAGGCCGTACAATTCCCAGACGGGGGTTCTATAACAATCATTGCCGTCACTACCCTCTCCGGTGGCGACATCACGCACGCCATACCGGACAACACCGGTTATATCACCGAGGGTCAGCTCTTCCTGCGCAGGGACTCTGATATAGGCAAGGTTATTGTCGACCCGTTCCGCTCGCTGTCTCGACTGAAACAGCTCGTGGCCGGGAAAAAGACACGCGAAGACCACCCGCAGGTCATGAACGCCGCTGTACGCCTTTACGCCGATGCCGCAAACGCGAAGACAAAACTCGAAAACGGCTTCGACCTGACAGACTACGATGAGCGCACACTTGCATTCGCGAAGGACTATTCGGACAAGCTGCTCGCTATAGACGTGAACATAGACACAACGGAGATGCTCGATGTGGCATGGTCACTGTTCCGCAAGCACTTCAAGCCCGAAGAGGTGAACATCAAACAGGAGTTTGTAGACAAGTATTGGGGAAAGTAATTCCCTTTGCCCGAACAAGCTAAAAACTGTAATGCTATGAACAGGACATTGGTCACATCATGTATAGTCTCCGCACTCATACTGTGCGGCTGTAACGGAAAGGTTGTCCTTCCCGAAAAGGATTGGCAAAACGACCCGTTTACAGGTTCTTTGCACGGCAACGTCAAAAGCATCACTACATGTACAGTGATTGACAGTGTACCTGACTGGGACGAGAAGAGTGTTGCACTATATGACAAACAAGGTCTGTGCGTCGAGACAAGGAATTATTCCAAACTCTATGACACACTATACCAAAAGAGTCTATATACGTACAACGATGAGAAACTTATCGCAGAAATATATGAAACGGGATTCAAAGGCCAGTTCTTATCGCGCTCCACGTTCACTTACGACTATGAAAAGCGTCAGATACAAATGGACTTTGTCTACACTGACGAAGGGGCAAATCTCGTCCGTAATTACAGTTATGACGAACACAGGCATCTGACATCGTACAACGTCATACACCCGCAATGTGAAAAGCCGACACAGGCATGCACCACAGTCAATAAATACGACTCTGAGGGCAGAGAGATAAGCAGTACTACCATACAGGAAAAGATGGGTGAAAAGAAAACCTACACCACCACATATCTATATAATGAAAACGGTGATGTAGCGGAGTACCAGTTGGTACGTAACGACAACGGCAATGTACTGCGACACAGGCGGTTCACATACAGATATGACGAACATGGCAACTGGACGGAACAAAGGGCGGAACATCTAGACGGAATACTGCCTATGGGCAATACGATCACAGTCCGAGAAATAGAATATTACGATTAAATATTGACAAATTTCATGGCAATAACATTCCAATATAACAAGACATCTCTTCAGGGTCTGGAGAAGAACCTCAAGATGCGTGTGCGCGCATTGCCAACGATAAAGAACAAAGAGAGCGCACTGCGGCTTGAAGTGAAAAAGGCCAAGAAGGAGATAGAGCAAATAGACAACGAACTCGAAGCCCGCATCAACGCATACGATAAGACATTGGCACTGTGGGGGGAGTTCGACACATCGCTGCTGAAAGTCGAAGATATAAAGATGAGTGTAAAGAAAGTTGCCGGAGTGAGGATTCCGGTGCTTGACGAGGTGGTTTACTCAACAAAACCGTTCAGCGTGTTCAACTCGCCAAAGTGGTATGCCGATGGGTTGACACAGCTGAAAGAACTGGCACAGGTGGGCATCGAACAGGAATTCTGCATACAGAAGCTCAACCTGCTGGAGTTTGCCCGAAAGAAAACCACACAAAAAGTGAACCTCTTCGAGAAAGTACAAATTCCAGGATATGAAGACGCAATACGAAAAATAAAACGCTTCATGGAGGATGAGGAAAACCTCTCCAAGTCATCGCAAAAGATTGTCAAGGCTAAAAAAGAAAGAGAAGCCGAATTGGAAAACGCATAAAAGAGTATCGTCATGATAGTAAAGATGAAGAAATACCTCTTTCTGATATACCATGAGCAGTATGCAGAATTTCTCGACTTTCTGAAACAGGCGGGAGTGGTACATATTGCCCAGAGAGATGATGGAGTAAAGGATAACGACCAGCTGCGCAACAAGATGCAAATTTCGGCAAATGTCAAAAAAGCGATTGAGAAAGCTGAGAGCATTCTTGGGAAAGGCGAACATGAATTGATGCCAGCGCGTAATACCAGTATAGAGGAGGGTCTTGAAGTCGCAACGGAATTCGACGGGAAACAGAAAGCTATAGAAGCCTTGCGTACTAAGGTGGCAAACCTAACGCGCGAAATGACACAAATGGAAGTATGGGGCGAGTTTTCATTCGAACGCTTGAAACAGATACGCGATGCCGGGCTATATGTCAACTTCTTCAGCTGTAGCGAAAGGAAATACCAGCCAGAATGGGCAGATACGTTTAACGCCTTCAAAATATCAGAAACTGCATCGACAATCTATTTCGTAACCGTCACAAAGGAAGAGAACATCGACATTGATGCCGACCCGTTCAAAACGACAGGCAAGACGAGTTCTGAACTACAGTTGGAAATAGATTCAGTAAACAAGAAAATTACGGAACAAGAAAACAGCCTTAGAGCATGGACTGCTGAGAACTTATTGACGTTAAAGAGATTGGCTCTCCAAATAGAAGAAGCCATCGACCTGAGCAATGTGCAGTTAAACACAGAGGACGCGGCAGAAGGCACAGTCATGATTCTCGAAGGATATTGTCCTGCCGATTCGGAAAAAGAACTTGACAAAGCTCTCAATAATAAAGGCGTATATTATGAAGTGTCCGATCCGGAATTCGGAGAAGAGATACCAGTCAAACTTAAAAACAGCAGATACTCTAAGCTTTTCGAACCAATCACAAAACTATATTCGCTGCCGAATTACAGTGAACTTGACCTGACACCGTTCCTTGCTCCGTTTTTCATGCTTTTCTTCGGGCTTTGCCTCGGAGACGGAGGCTACGGGCTGCTTATCCTCATTGCGGCCACAGCGCTGAAAGGGAAATTGAAAAAGCCGATGCGCCCATACGCATCGCTGTTCCAATGGCTCGGAGTAATGACATTGGTTGCGGGACTGCTGACAGGTTCATTCTTCGGCATAGCTCTTGACTCCGTGACATGGCCGTGGCTGGCCAATGTAAAGCAATTGTTCTTCACAAGCAAGAACTACAAGGAAGCGTTCGGCGGATTCGAACCAATGATGGTTGTATCATTGGCAATAGGCTTGATACAGATATTCTTAGGGATGAGCCTCAATGTGGCTAAAATCATTAAGCAGCATGGTGTAAAATATGCACTTGCTCCTACGGCCTGGATTGTCGGACTGATAGGCTCTGCTGTGACATTCATTCTGCCAATGGCAGGAATAAAGTTACCAGTCGCACTGACCTATATATTTATAGGTCTGATAGCGGCAAGTGTTGTACTTATTGTTTTCTACAATTCGCCGGACAGCTACAAATCACCAATAAAAGGCTTTTTCGTCAATATAGGCTCATCCTTATGGGCTGCATACAACACGGCGACAGGCCTGCTGGGCGACACATTGTCATACGTGCGCCTGTTTGCGTTGGGTCTCACTGGCAGCATATTAGGCAGCGTGTTCAACCAATTGGCGTTCACATTCGGTGAAGCATTACCGTCAGTACTCGGATGGATAGTCACACTGTTCATCCTGCTATTCGGACATACGCTTAACTTTGCATTGAATATGATCGGCGCGTTTGTCCATCCTCTGCGACTGACATTCGTCGAGTTCTACAAAAACTCCGGATTCGAGGGCGGCGGCAAGGCATACGAGCCATTCAGACAAAAAATACAACAAACAAATTAATAACAACTTAAAAACCAAATCATCTATTATGACACCAATTGTTTTAGCTTATGTAGGAGTAGCCTTGATGGTAGGGCTGTCTGGAGTCGGAAGTGCGATAGGCGTTACCATCTGTGGCAGCGCATCCATCGGTGCGCTTAAAAAGACACCGGGCAACCTCGGTTCGTTCATAGCACTTTCGGCACTGCCTGCAACTCAGGGTCTGTACGGATTTGTGGGATACTTTCTTGTGAGCGGTTTTCTCGTTCCAGAACTGACAGGTTTTCAGGCAGCTGCCATTTTCGGTGCAGGTCTCGCACTCGGCCTTGTCGGCCTAATCTCGGCAATCCGGCAGGCTATGGTATGTGCAAACGGTATCGCAGCCATAGGCTCAGGCAATAATGTATTCGGAGGAACGATGGTGCTCGCCGTATTCCCGGAACTTTATGCGATACTCTCACTGCTCGTGCTTATACTTGTGACAGGAACTATCTGAAAAAGTTACAGGCCAGAAAGGGAAACAACCGTTTTCATTGAAAAATGAAACATTCAATAACGGCTGAAAATTAAGCGCGACAATACATTGAAATACGGATAATTAGTCGTATATTTGCAAGACGAATAACTACTTGTTTTTCATGCATTTCCTCCTATGATAAGGTACTATATGCCTTGTCGGAGTGATGGGGTATGCGTGAATATAAAATTCATTTTATAAACACATTGGGCTAATACCCTAAAAAAACAACACAACTATGGAATTACCATTTGCAGAATCTTGGAAAATCAAGATGGTCGAGCCAATCCGCAAAAGCACACGCGCAGAACGTGAGCAATGGATCAAAGAGGCTCATTACAACGTGTTTCAACTGAAAGCCGAGCAGGTTTACATCGACTGCATCACAGACTCAGGGACTGGTGCCATGAGTGACCGTCAGTGGGCGGCAATGATGATGGGAGATGAAAGCTACGCAGGTGCAAGGTCATTCTTCAGACTGAAAGACACAATTACCCGTATAACAGGTTTCGAGTATGTGATACCTACACACCAGGGACGCGCAGCTGAAAATGTGCTGTTCAGCCACCTTGTAAAGGCTGGCGATGTAGTACCTGGCAACTCTCATTTCGATACCACGAAAGGTCACATAGAGAGCCGTAAGGCGACAGCTCTCGACTGCACGATAGACGAGGCTAAGAACACACAGCTTGAAATACCTTTCAAGGGAAACGTAGACCCCAAGAAACTTGAAAAGGCTCTCGCAGAACATGCAGATAAAGTGCCGTTCATCATTGTCACCATCACGAACAACACTGCCGGAGGCCAGCCTGTATCGATGCAGAATCTCCGCGAAGTACGTGCTATCGCTGATAAATATCACAAGCGCGTAATCCTCGACTCCGCACGTTTCGCCGAGAATGCCTACTTCATCAAGACACGCGAAAAAGGCTATGAGAACAAGACTATCAAGGAAATCGCACGCGAGATGTTCGACCTTGCCGACGGCATGACCATGTCAGCTAAAAAAGATGGCATAGTCAATATGGGCGGTTTCATCGCTACACGCCATGAGGACTGGTATGAAGGAGCAAAGCGTTTCTGCATACCGTTCGAGGGTTACCTGACTTACGGCGGAATGAATGGTCGTGACATGGAAGCGCTTGCAGTAGGTCTTGATGAGAATACTGAGTTCGATAACCTTGAGACCCGCATCAAGCAAGTAGAGTATCTGGCAAAACGTCTTGATGAGTTCGGAATACCCTATCAGCGTCCCGTCGGTGGTCATGCTATCTTTGTTGATGCAGACAAAATACTGACAGAGATACCGAAAGAGGAGTTCCCAGCCCAGACACTGACTATCGAGCTTTATCTCGAAGCCGGTATACGCGGATGCGAAATCGGTTATATTCTTGCTGACCGTGACCCGATTACACGCGAAAACCGCTTTGGAGGCCTCGATTTGCTGCGCCTGTGCGTTCCGCGCCGTGTCTATACGAACAACCACATGGATGTCATAGCCGTAGCTCTGAAAAACGTCTATGACCGCCGTCACGAAATCAAACGTGGAGTCAAGATTGTTTGGGAATCAGAACTGATGCGTCATTTCACAGTTCAACTTGAACGTCTCGGATAAAAAATAAATATCCGTCATAATGATAAGGGAGTTGTGTCATAGGCACAACTCCCTTATCATTATGACGTTAGTTCAATATTGGTCAGCGACTTTCCACAGATGAGTACAGAATTGGCAGATGGGTATAATGTGTATTGTAACGATAAGGTTTACGATTTGAACGTTTTTGCATAGATTTGATGCAAGAATGTCGAATCGCTAAGGAGAGGATAAGTAGGAGATAGCTGAGAGCCAAGGAGGAGGCAACGGGATACCCTGTATTACAATAGGTTACAGACGAGGCTTGGACACAATGGAAATGGTGGTCAGGAAAGGTGTATTGAGCACTCTGAAAATATGTATGAAGTAAATACCGAAATACGGACATGAGTGTTATATCGAACTGACGTTAAATACTACTGTTGGAAAATGTTCTCACCCTCTCTTTTACATTTTGCTGTAGATTTCTATAAAAGAAATTCAGTTCAACCGCATGATAATTGCCGACAGGAAACAAAGCCGACAACTCCGGTACATAATAATCATCAGGCTCAATACCCGAAACAACGAGAGCATTGGTCGTATTGTCTATGTATGCGGAAATCAAGTGAGGATATTCAGCAACGACATTACCGTCCTCTGCAATGAAAACACTGCCGAGATGTTCATCTTTCGTGGCATATACACTGTCCACGCGCCAATTGAGCGGATTAATCGCATATAGACTTCCAGAAAGAAGTGGGGATAGCCTGTCCGGAGAAGAAACCGAACTGAAAGTGATAAATACACCAGTACTATACGCATCAAATGCAGGGACTAAATAGGGCGAGGCATCATGCTCCCTAACAGGATAGCCCAGCGGATACGCGGCTATCATTCTTCCGTACCATTCATCACACATTTCATGTTTGAGCAATTCAATCACAGCCTTGCCGCCCTGACTATGCCCGGCAAGTATAAACGGACGGCCGCCATTCAGATACTGCATATAATATTTGAATGCATTCCTGATGTCCTTGAAAGCGAGTTGAAAACGAGTCTCTATGGTATCCTCACACTCTGCCCACGACTCTATAGTTATCTGCCTATAATACGGGGCATAGAAATTGGCATCGTCAGCAAATATACCTTTTGCTAACCGCAAAGGGGCATCAACGCTTTGGCGATGCGACTCATTGTACACATCCATATAATGGCACGTATCACCAGTATCTGTCCAATCAAACACACAGGTAGGTACTATATAGAAAACATCGTATAACTTACCGTCAGCACATCCACCCTCAAACCAAGTTTCCGGCAGACTATAGTCAGGTTCGGCAAGACAAGCACCGTATGCCGTCGTCTCTTTACAACCGGAAAGTCCAAATACCGCGACACATACTAACAATAAGATCGACAATTTATATCTCATACACTGTCAACTTCATGTTAAACCCAAAACGGTAATTAGAACGTTTTGAGGAGTTTGCGAAAGCCCGCTTTTTACCACGGGTCCTTTTGATATGCAATAGAGTTTTTTGAGTTTTGTAGAGATCACATTTTTACCAAACTATTTGGCAGCTTTCTTGTTTTTGACGGCATCTTAATAAGCACTTTCCCTCGACATAGCCCGCTATACCTTCGGCAAAGTGCTTATTAATCTACTCGCCATAAACATAGAAATCAGCTCAAATTCTAATGGCCAATTTGGGTTAAAATGGCATCATTTCCCGAAGGCAAAACGCTAATACACAATCAAAAGCAGAAACAATAGAACTCAGGAGACGTTTTATCACACCTCCTGACGCATATAATCAAATAAGCTACTCTACTATCAGTTGTGGACAAAAGTCCCTATCATCTCTCCTGACAGTACCTTTTTAAGATTTCCAAGCGTATCCATGTCGAAAACGATAATAGGCATATTGTTTTCTTTGCACATGGCAGTGGCCGTCAAATCCATCACTTTCAACCCCTTGGCATATATCTCATCATACGTAATCTCATCGTATTTCACCGCTGACGGGTCTTTTTCCGGGTCTGCGGTATATATGCCGTCCACACGAGTACCTTTCAGCATGACATCCGCCTTAATCTCAACGGCACGCAGGGAAGACCCTGTGTCTGTAGTAAAATAAGGATTGCCTGTTCCTGCGGAGAAAATGGCAATTTCACCACGTTCGAGTACCTCAATGGCCTTGTCACGGTTGTAGAACTCCCCTATCGGCTCCATGCGCACAGCCGTGAATACCTTAGCCCGGACAGAATGCTTTTCAAGGGCGGAAGCCAGCGCAAGGCTGTTAATTACAGTGGCAAGCATACCCATCTGATCACCTTTTACCCTGTCGAATCCGCGTCCAGCACCACTCAACCCCCGGAATATATTGCCTCCACCTATCACAATGCCGATCTGCACTCCAGTGGCGGCAGCTTCAGCAATCTGTCCCGCATATTCGGCAAGACGCTTGTCATCTATGCCATACTGTTTCTCTCCCATAAGCGACTCACCGCTCAATTTCAACAGCACACGTTTGAATTTCATAGGAATCACATTATATCATTTATACTTTCTACTCTCTTCATATATGCGACGCGCTTTCTCCAAATCAGCCTCGGTGTCAATGCCGCACGTCTCGATATCAGTCACTGCAGTCTGTATGCACAGTCCGTTCTCTATCCAACGCAACTGTTCAAGCGACTCTGCCAGCTCTAATTGTGTCTGATCCATCTCCGTGATACGAGCCAAGACCCCGGCACGATAGGCATATATGCCTATATGCTTATAAAATACATGGCATTTCATCCATTCGGCTTTATTTGCGGAACGCACATAGGGTATCACAGACCGAGAGAAATATATGGCCTGGCCTTTGAGGTTCAGCACCACCTTCGGCGAATTTGGGTTTTCCAGTTCGCACAGGTCAGTGTCGGCAGTATATGGCTTGACGAGTGTGGCAATATCAGTCTCCTCACGTTCAAAACAACGCATCAGCGCGGTAATCTGACTTGGATCAATGAACGGCTCATCTCCCTGCAAATTTATCACCACATCATAAGCTCCGCCGAGTTTCCTCAACGCCTCAAAACAGCGATCTGTACCAGTGCGGTGCTTGTCCGATGTCATCACTACCCTCCCGCCGAAAGCCTTGACCGCATTGTATATACGTTCATCGTCCGTCGCTACCACCACATCGCCCACAACCTTTCGCGCCTGTTCATAGACATGCCAGATGACAGGTCTGTCTCCTATCATGGCCAATGGTTTACCAGGAAAACGTGTCGACGCATAACGCGCCGGAATTATAACAACAAATTTCATACCCGTATCAATCCGTCCACGGCACATCAGTTTCTGCCTTGAAATGAATAATCTACATAATTAACTCCCTCGCTTTCAATATTGTACCGATTCACTGACGTTACAACAAAAGTATAGTCGCGCCATTTGTCCAGTCCAGCAGACGTAATATCAACGCTGCTGTCAATCGTCTTGCACAATATGTTCTCTGAAAGCGACAAATCAATAGTCTGGTCACGGTCAAAGGCATAGACTACATAATATGCCACTGCCTCCCCGCCGTCACCGTCCACCTCATCCCACATCAGGTAGTCACGTGCACCGAAACGCTCTATACGCAAGCTGTCCGGCTGAGGCGATGGTTTGCCGCCAAGCATTGGATTCGATGGTATCAGCGCCGGGTATTTGAAAAACGTAGTGGTCAGGCTGTCACATATCCCCTGAGGGTTACGCAAGAATGGACGACAGGAGTAGAACACTATACCATCGATACGCTCTATCGTGTCGTTCATTCTCATCTGCCGGCAAAGCTCGTTCGGTCTGTGCCACGCCTCACCCTTTATCATGCCGAGGTTCGATGCGCTGACTCCGATATAAAGATTACAGTTATAAGCATTGTCAGCCCACCAATCGGCCAATATTCTGTAATCGGCAACAGCCTTGCCAATCTCCCAATAGAGCTGCGGCACCACATAGTCAATATCGCCCTCGCGCATCCATTTCAGCACATCGGCATACAGGTCATCATAATTTGTCTGCCCAGCACGGGTGTCCGAACCCATAGGGTCAACTGACTTGTTCCGCCATACGCCGAATGGGCTGATACCGAACTCCACCCACGGCTTCCGGCTCTTGATTGTGCGCTGCAACTCCTTGATTACCATATCAACATTATTGCGCCGCCATGCATCCTTGTCTGTAAAGCCACGCGGATAGCGGCGGAATGTCTCACTGTCAGGAAACTCCTGACCTGCAATACGATAAGGGTAGAAATAATCATCGAAATGGATAGCATCAATGTCATAGCGTGTGACAATATCGGCCACGACATCATTCAGGTATTCCCGCGTCACATCAAGCCCGGGATTGAAATAATACTTGCCTCCATACTTGACAAACATATCCGGACGGCGGTGATACAGATGGTTCTCCGTGAGTATCGACAGGTTATCCTCGTTAAGTGTGCGGTACGGATTTAGCCAGACGTGTACTTGCATACAACGCCTGTGCGCCTCATGAACGACAAATGCCAGCGGGTCATAGTACGGCTCAGGCTCTTCTCCCTGACGGCCAGTCAGATAGTGCGACCATGGCTCAAAATCTGAATAATAGAACGCATCTGCCGTAGGGCGTATCTGGAATATGACAGCGTTCATATTCAATGCCTGCAAGCTGTCAAGCATATCCGTCATCTCCTTCATTTGCTCCGTGGCACTGATGTCCGGACTCGAAGGCCAGTCGATGTTAGCCACGGTAGCAATCCAAGCTGCGCGCATCTGGATTTTCTCATTCAGCGCATTGAGCGTCAGGCATAAAACGATGACTATATATAACAGCAGTACTCTACGAATCATTTATCCTTATCTATATTCATTAACTTCTTTGTAGCCGGAGTACGGAACGTATATCCCACAGTATAGCTGAACGAAAACGAGGTTGTACTGTTTTTCCCAAAACCGGGCACATACCACAACAGATCTTTCGACTCGGCGGAAGTGTGCATCAGTGCCTTGATTCTCACGGACCACCCCATGGTAAACCCTGCCACGAAATCAATCCTCACCCCGCCTACAATCTCAGCCCATCCGGCATAGACTGTCTCGGCTGGATAATCAATGACTGTCTCACCGCCCCAGTAACCATCGCTCATCACGATATTGCCTATGGAATATGTCATGGGCGCAAACGCGTAACGCACACCAACATAAGCATAATTACGTATGTTCTGCGCCTTTCCGTCTCTCACGGTTTTCAACAGGTTCATATTCATGCCGAGCCTGAAAAACGGAGATTGAGCCTTATACGATTTCTCATCCACCGCATGTGAAACATTCGTGTATCCGACCTCAAGACAGGGAAAGAATCTGTCATAGATACTCACATCTACCATCGCCTCATAGTTATGGACATTGCTCCCGGCAGCTAATCCCATAATAGGCGAAGCAAGGTCAAAATGCGCTGACACGCCCCTGAACAGCGGAGGCAAGAACGGGGTTTTCTCCCTCTCTGCGGCCTGCACAGGCATCACCGCCGAGACAAGCACCAACAAGGCCAAGATATTTATCCTCATCCGTTCAGTCATCCGTGCGGAAATATATTCTGAGGTTCGAACCAGAAGACTCAATAGAGGTCTTCACATCATCATTCAGGATAATTATTGAATCAATAATATGCGTAGTAGTCTCCACTCGACGCAGTGTATGGTATGTGATACAGCCGCATTCGAGCGAGAGAAACTCCATGCTGTTGTCATGATATACAGACAGGGTATCGGCCGGCAGCACAGTGTCGGTCCGCATTATCCTGAATTGCGAAACGGTGTCGAACACTTTCAGCGGAACATTGAACTCCGACAGCGAAACACTGTCATACAGTATCGAGTCCACCCCTACCCCTCCTATGGAAAGGGGCAATGTACGCTGACGCAATGTGGCATTGTCTCCCGTGCTGTCAAATACCGCCTCGTAGTTCTCGACCTCCATCGAGACATACATATCCTGGCGGCATCCGTCACCGCTGCTGCATGAACAGAGTAACAATATAAAAAACGATATGAGAATTGCCGTTTTCAATATACGTGGCTACAAATAAGTTATTATTTCGCCCATCTCCTTTCTCTTCTTCACTGTCCTGCATACGGACGATGGATAGCCGAGCGGCACGAGTGCCACAGGCTCAACCCCTTCGGGCAAATTCAAGACAGAGGCACAGCGCACCGCATCGAAGTTGCATACCCAGCAAGTGCCTAACCCCGCCTCCGTGGCTACCAGCGTCAGATGATCCACTGCGATAGCCGTATCTATGTCCGTATGATCTTTTCCGTCTGCCCTGTGCCAACCCGTATTGTGGTCACCGCAGGCCACTATCACTATCGGTGTGCTGTTTATCCACTCGCGCCCGTAGCACGACTTTATCTCACCGAGCATAGGCTCACTCTGAACCACATAGAATCTGATTGGTTGATAGTTGACGGCCGATGGTGCCATACGCACCGCTTCAAGCACATAATCCAATTTATCTTTTTCGACAGCCTTTGCGGAAAAGCTGCGCACGGAGCAACGCTCCTTTATGACATCCAATATATTCATGGTCAAAACATTTTGAATTCCTGATGCAGACGGTCGAGTGCAAGCTGCACGGGGGCATTTTCCATCGACGCATACCTTTCAAGAAGCATCTTGGCAAGCTGCATGGAGTCGCCGTCAGGCTCACATTGCACGGCGCACGAATTGATGAACTGCACCATAAATTCCCGCGCATTCCTTACGAACACCCACGCCTCGCTGCTCACATATATCTGCTGCGATACATTATGTTCAAACTCATCACGCACGGCGCGTATCAGCATCTGTTGCAGCTGGATATTGGTCAGCCCGCTTATGTCGAACCGACCGAACATTGACTCTGGCGTGATGCGTTCCAAGAACAGGGTAAGACGCTCGTATGCCCTCATCTTCGCCGGCACAATGACATTGACGTTCAGCCGTCTCATCTCGAACATCCGCCGTTCACCCTCCTGACGGAACAGATGGTTCATCATGACCACTACGCCGACCATCATCACTATAGAAGGCACTGTGTATTTCAATATTTCAAGCAATGTCTCCATCAGGTCATATCTCCTCTGCTATGTGATAATTGTTCCGTTCGGTGTTCGACCGCGACACCAGCTCACCGACAAATCCGGAAAGGAACATCTGAGTACCGAGAATCATCATGGTCAGCGCGATATAGAAATACGGGGAGTCGGTCACAAGCGGGGCTTTGACTCCGTTTGACAACGCCACAATCTTCGTAACACCTACAGCTATCACCGCTATCAGGCCTACAAGCATCATCACAGACCCCCACAGGCCGAAGAAATGCATTGGCTGCTTGCCGAACTTGTTCAGAAAATAGAGCGAGAACAGGTCGAGATAGCCGTTGACGAAACGCTCCAGCCCGAATTTCGACACTCCGTACTGCCTCTTGCGATGCACCACAACCTTCTCGCCTATCTTGGAAAAGCCCGCATTCTTGGCAAGGTACGGGATATAACGGTGCATCTCCCCGTAAACCTCTATGCTTTTGACAACATCCTTACGGTAGGCTTTCAGACCGCAGTTCATGTCATGCAGCTTCAGACCAGTCACTCTGCGGGCAGTGGCGTTGTATATCTTCGACGGCAGGTTCTTGGTCAAGGCGTTGTCATACCGTTTCTTTTTCCACCCTGATACAAGGTCATACCCCTCCTCTTTCACCATTCGGAACAGTTCCGGTATCTCGTCCGGCGAATCCTGCAAATCCGCATCCATCGTGATGACCACATCGCCCTGAGCCTTGGCGAACCCGCAATACAATGCTGGCGATTTTCCGTAATTGCGCCGGAAACGTATTGCATGCACCTCCTTATGCTCCTCTGCCAAACGGCGTATGACACCCCACGACCCGTCCGTACTGCCGTCATTCACGAAGATAACCTCGTATGTCAAACCGTTGGCATTCATCACCCGCTCTATCCACTCATACAGTTCCACGAGCGACTCCTCCTCGTTGTACAACGGCACTATAACTGATATATCCATAACTATTGTGTTTCTCCTGTTACGTCATTCGTTATCAAACGCCCCTTTCTCCCTCTTCGCAAAGGCAGAAACAATGAGCGCGACAACAAACCCCAAAATTATATTGATCCAAATGGACTGCAACGACATTGTGACGGCATCAGTCGCCTGCTCCTGAACCGCATAGACCGCGCTCTCCTCCATCCCCGACGTAAGCCCCAGCTTCTCAAGCGTATTCATCGACAGCTGAAACTGGTTGCTCAGATAATCCGGCTTTATGAACTTGAAAAATACAAACTTGAAAGCGGCGGAAATCATCGAGGCATACAGGAAAAGCTGAACCACATACCACACCGACACCCAATAGGGAATATACCCTCCGCACACCCTGTCGCGGCAGTTCTTCACCATCATGAAAGCCACAAACGGGATTATGCAGATAACCGCCACCTGCATCGCGGCAGTGAACATCGATGGTATAGTAGACAATATAAAATTAAGCCCGAAGACACAACCCATCACCAGACCATAGTACATGGCGTGCCTGTTTATCTCTATTCTCATAAAATCAACTTCATTATTTTGTATGACACCGCAGGAATCAGGCATTAGTCCGCCAGCCCCACTCACTACACCGCGCCTCGCGGCACACAGCCCCATACGATATACAAAAGTACTATTTTCCGCTCAGACCCCGAAATCATCAGACAACAAAATGCTCCACGCGTACATCATTTTTCAATCATTTTTCAAACATCCCCCCTAAACCTCATGTCCTACATCCAAACACGTACCCTCGCCCTATCCTCACGCCATCCTCATCCCATCAAACACGTACTCTCGCCTTATCCGCAGGCCATGCGTACTACATGCCACAGACTCCGTATCTCCAGCACAAAAAGACGCGGGCGGCATATCGTTCTGATATGCCGCCCGCGTCTTCCGAGCCTCTTGTCGGATTCGAACCAACGACCCCGAGATTACAAATCACGTGCTCTGGCCAACTGAGCTAAAGAGGCAGAGATGGGTAAGCTATCTACATCGCACCGCTACAACCTTCTACCCTTGCTGCGGTCAAGCCCTGGGGGGATTCAAAGGGAGCTGGTCGTATAGGACTTACCCGACTGCAAAGGTACAACTTTTATCCTGACCTCAAAGCATCACGCCTACTTTTTTCCGCACCGCTTGCCGACAATCGAATATCCTAATGCACAGTCCGTTAAAGTCCGGCATCAGAGCAACGGCAACAGTATGGCCAATCTCCATCACCGCTCCATTAAGATACATTAGCACTTATACGGCCAATGCCGCGCGGCACATCACTCATTCTCCGCCGTGCGCCGTCTGCTCTTTTTCAGCAGCCCGTTCAGCCGTGCTATCTCCTGCTCCTGATTGTGTATGGTCTTGAGCAGGGCGTTAAGCTCCTCGTCCTCTATCGAGGAAGGATACTGAGCCTTAACCCTCTCCATGAAATCGGCCAGCACGTTCATATAGTTCATGAACGCCTCGTAAGGCGACTCATACGGCATAGGAAACGCCTGTATCGAATTCACATAATGCCTCGTCGCCATGAAAAAGAAGTGGGCAGAATCCTGCAACCGCAGCCAGTCAAGCTTGATTGTCAGGTCTGAACACAGGCTCACCCTCTCCGAGAGTTTATACAGCTTGCTCAAAGCCTCATGTTGCAGTTCGTTACCCGTCCATGCAGAGAGGTCTTTCTCCTCGTCCGTCCACGACATGGGATACATGACCGAGAGAGCTCCCACAGACTTCCGTTTCACCAGTACCTCTGACGGCAGAGAGAACGATATGCCCTTCTCGAAAGCGAACGACGGCAACGCCCTGAAAAAGTCGAATATGCCTGACTGGCTGTTATTGAGCAGACCCAGAGCCTCATAGCCCATCGATATGTTGAAAACCTCCTCCTCGGCCGGCGACTGGTCTATCCACCCTATGAACTTATCGGCGGTCAATGGGTATTCATTCCAGTTCCACTGTGAAAATCTGTAACATATATCGTCGCTCAGCTTGCTGTCCCTCACTATGAGTTTCAGTTTCGGGTCGTGCGCATGGCTATAAATGTAGTGAGGGCTCTTCCATCCCATCACGTGCTTCGCCCCCTCAACAATGACGGCGCTATACCCCAGCCTCGACACACACTCGCCTATCTCGTCCGAATATGTCAGTGCCGAATTGGCAAACACCGTAGGACGCTGACCAAACAGGTCGTACGTCTTATCCGCATGGAACTTCACCTGCCGCACAAACTCATCCTCGTCATAGACCGACGCGAGTGAATGTGCGTATGGTGTCGATATGAACTCCACACAGCCCGTATCCGCCAGACGGCGGAAACTCTCTATCACCTCCGGGAAATATTGCTCGAACATCTCAAGCGCCAGCCCCGTTATGGCAAATGAGACCTTAAACCTCCCGTTCGAACTCTCTATCATATCGAGGAACAGCCTGTTCGCGGCAAGGTAGCACGCCTCGGCAGCCCTGCGCATATTAGCCTCGTTCTGATAGTCGTCATAGTAGTAATGGTCCGTGCCAATCTCAAAAAAACGGTACCGTTTCAGATTTATCCTCTGGTGTACACGGAAACATAGGTTTATAGTTTTCATGATATATGCGTTTGTTGTCTATTAAAATACTATTCTGATTCGGTCGCCCATACTGATTGTAATGAACTGCCGTGGCATATTCTGCTATCATATCCGGAGCAGCAGTGCCGCATACCGGTTCGGACACGCACGTACTTCGGTCAGCCTGGCCTGCACACTGTCCATCACATACACCGTAAAATGGCAAAACATACCTCGCTCCTCTGACACCCACTCACAATATATGCCAATCTTCGCCGCCAACCGTTTGACTGTCAAGCCTTACAACCATCCTCCAGCCATCTCTCAGCTATCCATTAGCCATCCTCCGGCAAGAATGCTGAAAGAAAACCGCATTTTTCATGCTGAAAGTATCACATCGCGAACCACATCCTGCCGATAGTCAGAATACACATATTCACCTCAACAGCGAATCGTATATCCAGCGCACCTTCCTGCCCGCCACATCCCAGCGTATCCCGGCAATCTCTTTAAGCCCGTTCTCGCGGAGGGTCTTGTACATCGCGGGATACTCCACTATGGCATGTATGTAGTCGGCCATCGCGTCTATATCCCAGTAGTCGGCCTTAATGGCGTGGTCAAGTATCTCCGCACAGCCCGACTGCTTCGAGATGACGCACGGCGTACCGCACTGCATGGCTTCGAGAGGCGATATGCCGAACGGCTCCGATACCGACGGCATCATATACACATCGCTTGCGGCAAGCATCTCATACACCTGACGGCCTTTCAGAAATCCGGTGAAATGAAAGCGGTCCGCTATCCCCTTCTGTGCCACGAGCGTCACCATCTGGTTCATCATGTCCCCGCTCCCGGCCATGACAAAGCGCACCTTACGCGTCTTCTCCAGCACTTTGTCCGCCACCTCCACAAAGTACTCCGGCCCTTTCTGCATAGTGATGCGGCCAAGAAATGTGACGACCTTGTCCTTATGCGGCTTCACCTCTATCTCGTCCAGAAAGTCGAGGGGCTCAACAGCATTGTGTACCGTTATCACCTTGTCCGGATTTTGATGATAACGCTCTATCACTGTGGCGCGTGTCAGGTTTGAGACAGTGATTATCCTGTCTGCCGCGTCCATACCCTCTTTCTCTATGCGGTAGACCTCCGGATTGACGTTGCCCCGGCTGCGGTCATAGTCAGTAGCGTGTACATGGATGACCAGCGGACGGCCGGATATGCGCTTCGCGAATATCCCCGCAGGATATGTCAGCCAGTCGTGCGAATGGATTATATCATATTGCAGCGAGTGCGCAAGCACGCTCGCCACGGCCTCGTAGTTCGAGATTTCCTCCATCAGGTTGTCGGGATAACGACCCGAGAAATTGATACAGCCCAGCTCGTCAGTGCCTATGCGCCGGAAATCATAGCGTATGCCGTCACGCAGACGGTAATATTCCTCCGGCGACATATAACTGCCGACACGCTCATTGACAAAGCCCCAGTCCACATCGCGCCACACCACCGGGACATGGTTCGCTCCTATTATTTTCAGGAAACTCTGGTCCTCGTCGCCCCACGGTTTGGGGATTACAAATGTTATATCGACATCACCCTGTGCGGCCAGACCTTTCGTCAGACCGTAACTCGCCGTGCCTAAGCCTCCGAGTATATGCGGCGGGAACTCCCACCCGAACATCAGCACCTTCATTCCTCTTCCTCCTCTTCTTTTGCCTCCTGCCGGGCTGTCCCGGCAGACATCGTTTCATTCAGGACGTTGTGTACCAAGTCGTACGCACGCAGCACGCCCGCCACAGACATGGCGAAGCTCATCGCGCCGTGCCCCTTGAAAGGCGGGTTGCCCTCATACAGTTCAGACAATGTGCCGACCGTCAACTGCGACATCTCAGGCTCAAACCCGGCCAGCACCCTCACGAGAAACGACAGCCCGCTCATCCTGTACACCTTATAATACGCCTCGGCGTATGCCGAGATAGTCCACGGCCATACAGGGCCGTTATGATAAATACGGTCACGCTCCTGCGGGCCTCCGGCGTATACCGGGCGGTACATCCCGCTCTTGGGGCTGAGGCTGCGCAATCCCTTGACGGTAAGCAGCTCTCGCGTCACAATATCGACCACTGCCCGCTGCTGTTCGCGTTCAAGCGGCGAATAGGGCAACGACACCGCGAATATCATGTTAGGGCGTACCTCCCTGTCCTGATAGTCCCCGTCCACATAGTCATAGAGGTAATCCCCGTTCCAGAATGTCCCTACGAACGAACGGCGCAGCATCTCTGACTGATAGTTGAGCAAGTCGGAAATGTTGTCATGCCCTTTGACCGCCGCCACTTCCGAAGCGAACTTCAATGCATTGAACCACAAGGCGTTTATCTCCACTATATATCCGCTGCGCGGATTGACCGGGCGTCCGTTATCCATAGCGTTCATCCATGTCACCGGGACTCTCTTGCCGTCCGTATAAAGCAGCCCGCTGTCGTGCATGAAAAGGTTCGGATGCCGCTGCCTCCTGATGAAGTCCGTCACATCGAGCACAGTATCTCCGTACTTCTCTGCGGCAAGTTTCGTGGAGACCTTTATGGCGTACTGCTGCACTGCCCAGATGTACCACAGCAGCACATCGGGAACATCCATGTCATAAAGACGCGTCGTGTTACTGCCGCCCGACAGGAACTCCTGCACTGCCTTAGTGCCGTTGAGCATGACCTTTTCAAACATCTCCACATTGTCGGTTGACAACGTAAGCCCGGGCAGAGAGACGAACTCATCGCGCGCACGGTACTTGAACCACGGGTAGCCTGCTATCACATAATACCCGTCATCTTTTCTGTTGCAGAACTGCAATGCGGTGCTTTTCAGACAACTGTAAAAGTCTGAGCGCACCATGCGTTTCTCTGCCTCACTGTCGTACAGCCTTTTAAGGCTACGGACATTGACTGGCTCCGTCCCGGCGGCGAATATCACCGGCTCTCCTTTCTTTATCGGCAATTCGAAATAGCCCGGCACGAACAGATCCTCCTCATAGTCATACCCGCGCTCCTGTTCCTTGGGATATTTCAGCCCCCTGTACCAGTCAGGGAGATATACGAACTCAGCCTTCTTGCTTATCTGCATCACAAGCTCCGGATAACCAGGGTACATACGGCACGCGATCCCTCCATCCACCGTCCGGTACGAAGTGTCCGCCGCGCCGTTCTCGTGCGTAAGCTCATTGACATTGCGGAACGCGAGAAACGGTTTCAGGCGCAGCACGGTAGGCGAATGCGCCTCAAGCAGTGTATATCTGATAAGAATCCTGTCCGCCCCGCTCTCCAATATCCTGTCCTTCTTCAATATCACTCCGCCTATACGGTAAATCGTTGACGTGACGGCATCTATATGAAATTCGCGTATATACTTGTGGCCGTTGGGCGAGAAGCAGTTATAGCCGTACTTGTGTACTCCGAGGTTGAACTCCGCCCCGTGCTGCACGACTGTCTCGTCACACGACGACAGCAGCACATGGTTATCGTCGTCCATCTCCGGTATCGGCACAGTCAGCAGACCGTGATACTTCCGCGTATTGCAGTCCACGATTGTCGTACTGGCATACGCCCCCCTGTCGTTTGTCCTCAGCATCTCGATAGCCAGTGACTTCTCGAGGTTGGCCATCAGCGTCCTGTCAAACTTCAAATAATTCATAGGCAATATATAAATCCCTCAGGCGTGACCGCCGTCCGGGCCGTGTCTCTCCTCCTTGTCGAACGTCAGCTCGCCGCGCAGCGTCGGCAGGCTTATATGATATTTCGCGGCAACCACACGCAGCGCGATGACCGCCAGTGCCGTCACTATCTGTAGCAGCGTGCCGGGCATACCGGCCTTCATGCACAGGAAGTAGACCACCCCTCCGAAAATGCACGCTATCGCATAAATGTCACTACGGAAAATCAGAGGCACCTCATTGATGAGCGTATCCCTCAGCACACCTCCTGCCGCGCCGGTCAACGTACCCATGATTATCGCCACCCACATCGGAAAGCCCGCATCGAGGCTCTTCTCTATCCCCACCACCGTGAACAGCCCGAGACCGATAGCGTCGAAAATGAATATCGTGTTGTTCATGTGCACCACATACTTGCTGAACATTATCACGAACAGCAGCGCGAACGCCGTAACAACCAGATACGAGCCCTGCATCATCCAGAACGGCGTGACATCCAGCAGAAGGTCACGCAGCGTACCGCCGCCGACGGCAGTCACCAGCCCGACAACATACGCCCCAAACCAGTCGAACTTCTTAGCCGATGCCAGCCGTATGCCCGATATGGCGAAGGCAAACGTACCGATGTAATCAATAACAGTAGTAAAACTTATACCCACAGTCACAAAACCTATGCCTCAATCCGAATAAATAACCCCGTACGAAATCAGGCGGTCATACCTCTCCCCGAACGGCCGCCAGTACACGCACACCACATAACGGTTCTCCGTCTGCCAGTGGCTGCCCTCGAAAGGCACGAGAGTCATCTCCTCCGCACCCTTCTGCACATAGCCGTACATATAGTTATACCCACCCTGTTTCAGATAGAGGTCTTTATAATATCCCCTGTTTTCAAAATCATAGTCCATGCGGCTCGACACGTCCATGCGGTTCTCCACAAGGTCGCCCATCAGGTAGACACTCCCCTGCAACATTGGCTCATCCGCCGGCAACCAGAAATGCACCCACATATAGTCGGCCTCTATCTCAGGATAATATCCCTCCTGCACATTGACGATATACGCCCCGTCAGCGTCCTGACCCATCTCCACCCCTTTCATCATACGCGACACATTAGGGGTCATCACTACATGATACACATTGTCTTCCGCGAAAATGCGCTCTATCCCCGCCCCGTACGTGTAGCGCGACGAGAAATCCACGCTCCTGTACTGGTTTCCGCCCTCGAAAATCAGGTCGGCCATATTCTGGTACACCAGCCTGTTGACCTGCGTGAACGTAGGCCGTGCCAGCACTCTCATATTGTCCCGCCGCCCGTTCTGTTCCACTGTCACCGTCAGTTCATTCATCGGGTTCTTTATCTGTACCCCGCGATAATCCACCACTATCTCCAGCTGCTGATACTTCCCGTTGAGCTCCTTGAGCGTATTGCCCGTGACATCGCCCTCCACTGACGCAAGCGGCTCATACACACTGAAACACGCCACCGCCACAGGATTGTCGAAATCATTGTCCTGCGCTATCTCCACTGCATAATTGCCCGACAGCGTTATGCTCAGATCCTCATTCGGCACACTGAACGAATAGTGTATATAGTTCGCAGTCGTGTTCTGCGAATACTCGTAGTCCGTAATCATCCCATTGTCAAACCCCTCGACATACTCCATGCTCGACAGCGACGACGGAGTCCAGTCCGCGTTGCAATGCACAATCCTGTAATAGAAGCTCTTGGCATCATACGACAACTCGTCGAAACTTATCGCCACGCTCTGATCCGTCCCTAGTTCTATATACGGCAATGTCAGCGGCTGCCCGTCCACAAGCACTTGCAGCGAACGCACGCTTTCCGCATACGTCTTCGTCCGCAAGGTCTCACCGCACCCCACAGTCCAAGCCGTTGCAAACGCCAGCACCAGCACCGCCCTTTTCATACCGAATACACTCCTGTTCTCCATTTATACAAAACTTCCCGAAACACGTACTCTCGCCTTACCGTCAAGCCATCCCCTCCTTTCGGAATACGTATCCATTCCTGTACAAAGATAGTGAAAGGTGAGCGCAATGCTATATGCAAAACGTCAGTTTTGCTCTCTATGATGTCGCGCTGTGCATGACTTGTGCCTTAGCACAATGGCATGGCACAATGCGACATCATACAAAGGCCAACGGCAGTTGAGCATTATATAGCATTGCCGAACCGCATCCTATCTTGTATGCTCAGCATACCTTGTATGATGCTGAGCATACAAAGATACGGCAAATCTCCCGAAACGCCAAGCGTCGCGCATTACATTTCCGTGAAATCATGCCGCCGCGCCGCCCGCATCAGTCAATCCATGTCTGATACCTTCTGCGCTCCATGACAACCATACAGAAAAGCCTGTCGGTCATCTTGTTATACGAAAAGCTGTCGAGATATATCCTATAGCCGCCGTAGACAGCCACGTCATACGGATAGAGCGTCACCGTCGTAACCTCATCCGCGCCATAATCCCTCAGATACAGCACAGCCGCATAATAGCCGTCCTCACCCTGTCGGGCAGTGTCTGCCGCGAACTTGCCGAGCATCACCTCGAACGGCAGCCTCACCTCGCCGCCCCCGTCCTCATCTATGCCCGTATCGACAAACACATTGCGGAACAGCTGCACGCCTATCCTGCGCTCAACCTGCACCGCATAAATATACACTCCCACCATCACACAGACAGCGGCAATCACCGCAATCCACACACTCTTCCTCTTCATACGCCGACATTACATTTACATCCGTACAACAAAAATCCGATACGCGAAGATAATGAAAAAACGTCATATTCCACTACTCCGAGCCTACAGATTTTCATGCCCTACCGCCAAAAGCAGACACTTGACAGCACAGCAGTCCCGAAGAGTCGACGCGTTTTTAACTTTATTTATCCAGCTTCACCCGTACAACATATCAAAAAACTCCGTACCTTTGCAGCGTCTTTCAGAAAGGGACATAATACCATTGTTTTTTTGCCTCATGGTGTAATGGTAGCACTACAGATTCTGGTTCTGTCTGTCTGGGTTCGAGTCCTAGTGAGGCAACAAAAAATAGAGGGTTTGACCGAAAGTCAAACCCTCTATTTTTTGCCCAATCCGCCGCGCATCATCTTCCCGATCCCCCCACACATCATCATTACCACAAACATACACCATAAAACAAACACCCACTTTCAGTTACTGTCCTCCTATATAAATAACCAACTGATATACAGACATCTGAGCAGCCGTCAGCTATCATCCAGCCAACCCCCGGCCATCCTCTCCCAAGGATATTGACATTCTTGCGCCTTATTCGTGCAGAATGTCTCAAATCCCGCGCCCCATCGTCTCGATACCTGTTCCACACACTCTGTCCTTCACGCCGCCCCCCGTACCCAAGAAACGGGAAAGGTGCGCACGGGGCGGTCTCACCCCTCCATGCGCACCTTTCCACATTACTTGCCGGTATCCCCTTCTCAGAACAAAGGCGACGGATATACGCCCTCCTCCACGAGACGCGCTATGCGGCTCACCACACCGGCACGGTCGTCTGGATACGTAACCCCGAACCACACCGAAGTCGTGTCGAGCACCTTGACCTTCGCCCGCCCGGTCTCTATCAGATGATTGACCATCGACGGAATATAGTATTCCGCCTTCAGGTTATCCGCATTCCTCTTGAGGAAATCCACGAAATACTCCTCCGACCAGTCGAAATACTCCGGGGTGAAGCCCCACATATTCATCGACACGGGCGTATTGTCGTCGAGCGTAGCCCTTCTGCCCTCGTCGTCCGTGTACGTCACGCGCCCCCCGACTCGCTCTATCGCCGTGCGCTCCACAACCGAAGTGAGACACCCATCCGCATCGGTAGAGCATACGCCACGGCTCACTGTTCCGCTATCGCTCAGCGTATTTCCCACTCGGTAGCCCACCATGCAGTACTTGCCCCGGCTGCCATCCATAGCCGCCAGCTCACGGCCAAGCACGGCGAAACTGTCGCGGCCATAGAAATCGTCGGCATTAATCACAGCAAAAGGTTCATTTATAATCCCTTTGCCCATCAGCACCGCGTGGTTCGTGCCCCACGGCTTGGTACGCCCCTCCGGCGGGCGGAAACCCTCAGGCAGAGCGTCGAGCGACTGGAAACAGAGGCCGACATCCGCGTGGTTCTCATATTTCCTCAGTATCTTCTCGCGGAAATCCGCTTCGAAATCACGTCGTATGACAAAAACAATCTTGCCAAACCCGCCGCGTATGGCATCATACACGGAGTAATCCATTATGGTCTCGCCGTGCGGCCCTACGCCGTCCAGCTGCTTCAGTCCCCCATAGCGGCTGCCCATACCGGCGGCCAATACCAAAAGAGTAGGTTTCATATCGTTCATAATCAATGTTTTGAATAATATCTTACCGCAGTATCAGAACAGCACCTGTATCCCGGCAGAGAAGCCGAAGAAGAGCGTCCCGCGCGTCTTGCCGAACACCCCGCCGTCCGTCACGTTCTGCCACACCGTGCCGCCCCGGACAAGTTCCGGCAGCTCCAGACGGCTGTCCGAGAGCATATAGTTAAGCGTCATGCCCGCGTAGACCCTGAAGTGCCTGCACACGCGGAAAAACGGCAGCAGTGAGTAACTGACGTTCATATAGCGCGACGCAAGTACCGCATCTGTGCCATCACCCGTAACTATCAGCAGCGGCGACGTATAGCGGAACTCGTTGTCCACCCTGAACCAGTCGTACACCGGGGCGTGTACACCGAGACCGGCCTCCACCGCCACAGGCACATGACGGAAATAGTGGTTATATCCCGCGCCTATTATGCCGTATGTATATTCGCCGCCCGAGCGGAATGTCAGCATGGTGTTGCCTATCATGTCATACTCCGCCCCGATGCTCATCTCGCCGTCCTCGATTACGTTTATCAGGCCTATCGGCACATCGCTCTCCTCCGCCACGTTCACAAGCCCTATCTGCACGCCTTCCACCTCCCGGGCGCAGTTGGCCACAGCGGAAATCTGCACACCCTCTACGTCGCCGCGCACCACATTGGCGAACGCCGCCATCTGCACTCCCGACATCTCCAATGAGAAGTTCACCGCGCCGGAAATCTGCGCTCCCTCCACATCGCCCACGGCAATGCCCGTCAGTCCGGCCAACTGCACGCCGTCCATATCGCCGCCGGCATAGTCCATCACCCCAGCCAGCTGCACGCCCTTCACACCGCCTTTGGCGATAGCGGCTATGCCCGTCAGCTGCGCTCCTCTCAGTTTGCCGGACAGATTCATCCCGCCACTGACCTGCACGCCGCGCACACGGCCTCCAGCCACATTGGCCAGGCCGCTTACCGTCAGTCCGTCATACTCCCCTTTCAGGGCATTCACAAGACCGGAGAGCATCAGCCCGCGCCCTTGCCCGGCATAATTCACAAGACCGGCAATCTGCACGCCCTGCGCATCGCCCTTCACCGCGCTCCAGATGCCAGAGAGCGTGAAAGCCCTCTCATTCATCGACACGTCACCGAGCAGATTGACCGAAGCCCAGTTCGTATACTCCCATGTCCTCCAGCCGTTCACTCCGAGTCCGGGAAACAGGCTGAACTGAAAATACGTAACCTTACCACTCTCCGCCGCATTCTTATCCTCCTCCGCGAACGCCGCCGCGGCCACTGCCACACACAGCAGCAGGACGACCGCCCTTCTCCTCAAAATCATCATCTTCTTCATCTCACACTTCATGTTACTAATCCGAGGTGCAAAGATAGTGAAAGGTGAGAGCAATGGCAACAAACTTGTTTGACTGGCATTGCCGAACCGCATCCTATCTTCGTGCGACAAAGATAGTAAAAAGGCCGATGATATTCCACGCATTCTTCGTATCTTCGCAGTGAAATGGATAAAGAAATCAATGAAAGCGGCCGCCGCACCGTACTGCACATACGCGGCATGGTCTGCCCGCGCTGCATAATGGCGGTGCGGAAAGTCTTGTCAGATGCGGGAGTCGAACCGCTCTCCGTGGAGCTTGGCCGCGCGACAGTGGAAGGCATTCTGCCAACTGACGCAATGTCACGCATATCCGCCGGACTCGATGCGCTCGGCTTCAGCCTGATAGAGGACAGGCGTACAGCTGAGGCCGAAATGATAAAAACCGCCGTCATAGAGTTCATCCACTGCCCGGGACAGCCACAGAAACAGCCCCTTTCATCATATCTCGCAGCAACCCTGCACCGTGAATACAGCCATCTGAGCAAGCTCTTCTCAGAGACGACAGGCACGACAATAGAACAGTACTTCATTGCGCAGAAAGTGGAACGGGTCAAGGAGCTGATAGAGTACGGCGACATGACCATGAGCGAGATAGCGGACCGACTCGGCTATTCCAGCACAGCACATCTCAGCGCACAGTTCAAAAAGCATACAGGCATGACCCCGAGCGAATACCGAAGCCACCAAACCCCGCGTACCCCAATCGACAGACTATGACCATACGCGCAGCCCGCGTATCCGTGCACTGTCAATGCATCTCCACCGCTTTAACCCAAATCGGTCATTAGAACGTTTGAGAACTTTTGGCAAGACGTTTTTATACTACGCATCCTTTTTGATATGTAATAGGGCATCTTGAGTTTTGTGGAAGCCCCGTTTTACTAAACTCTTTGGCTGATTACAGTTTCTGGCGGCATCTTTATATGCATTTTCCCTCGACATAGCCCGCTATGCCTTCGGGAAAAGTGCATATAAATCTACTCGCCATAAACATTGTAATCAGCACAAAGTCTATTGACCGATTTGGGTTTAACACTTCACATTTCGCGCAACGGTTTGCGGAACAGTTATGTTAATTTATCCACTTCTGCGGATGCCCCGCACTTAAATTTACATAAATCAAGCACGCGGACAGTCATTTATTCCGTCAAATCTTCTTACCTTTGCGCTGTGAATGTACATAACATCACAACTACAGTAATTTATAAATCCAAAATTTTCATCTTATGAAAAAGCTATTTACTCTATTAGTGGCAAATATGCTCATTGTGGGGGGGGTATTTGCACAGGACAGCGAGAACAAAGATGTAGTATTCGCCGAACATTCGCCCGAAAAAGGCATGAATTCGCAGGTGACAAGGGTCTCGCCAAGCGGGAAATACATCACAGGCCAGGAAGATGCAGAGAGCGGCATCATGCTCCTGTGGGACACGGAGAACAACGATTACCAGACTGTAAACTTCAAGGGCAACGGCCAGGTATGGCATGTGAGCGACAACGGGACTATCCTCGGGCAGGCAAACAAACTTCCCGTTATTTTCAGGGTAGGCGATGAAGAGCCGACAGCAGTCGACACTACAGGTCAGGCTTACGGTTGCACTGCGGACGAGACTATACTTGTCGGCATTGGAGATTATGGTGACGGTATGTTTGTCACGCCCAAAGTGTGGAGACAGAACGGCGACAAGTATGACACCGAAGTTCTGGACTTCCCCAATGACAACGAAAAGTTTGAAAACGGAGCTTTTGCCAAGGGCATATCTGAGGACGGCAGCATCATCTGGGGTTGCTATGCAGCCTATGACTACAGCCTTGTGGTATGGAGACTTAACGAAAGCGGCGAATATGTCATAGACAACGTGGCTGCCAGAGTTATGGCGCAAAACAACGAGATTGCCGGTATCGAACCCGAACATATGAGCCCGAACGGCAAATACATCACAGGAATCTGCTACAGCCAGACTGGAGAACATGTATTCAGATA
>JADIMV010000122.1 GCA_017694515.1 Candidatus Aphodosoma intestinipullorum | reverse complement strand
ACTGGGGGTATAGGGGGCAAAGCCCCCATGACAACATAACAATATAACACTCCCCTCACATCGGAGGACTTGAAGGAAACACCCCCAACCCCTCACATCGGGGGGCTTGGGGGAAACACCCCCATACCCCTTACTCCGTTACCATCACCCTCACGACAGTCGGCCTGTCGTCACCGGCATCAATCTTCAAAATATACAGTCCTGCCTTGTCCGGCAGCATCATCTCGCTCTCGCCCTCCGGCAGACGGTACTCCCCGTAGCGGCGGCCAAGCATATCATAGACACTCACAATCCCCTCCTTGACCATCTGCACCTTCACCATGGAACTCCTCGGCCCTTTGGTCGGGTAGACCGTAGGATACGGCCCGACAGTCAGCGAATCCCTGTCCGTCGGGATGAACGGGCAGGTCATGGTCGTTATGCCGTCATCCGCACGGGTCAGCATGGCCTGATACTCCGCGCCCATCTTCAGAGTGCCGTCCGGGATATAGAGGTATGAGCCTGTCGCCCCGGAGATGAGTTCGCCGTCGACAAACCAGTTGAACGACACGAACTCATAGCCGCCGTTATAATCCGCATTGGTGACGGCCAGCACATTGTTCCACTTCTGCCGCACGATGGACGACGGATAGTATATGTCGAACTTGAGGTTTATGGAGTCCATGCCCGTGGTGTCGCCGTCGAACATGAGCCATACGGAGTAGTTGTCCGGCTTGGCCGTGGTCGGCACGGGTATGTTGATAGTGCCGTATGTGTGAGGCACTTCTGTCTGGTCGGCGAAGCCCGCCCCGAGTGACTTGTCGTCGAACAGCACATCGTAGCTCTCCAGCGTTCCGCTCTCTATTATGTAGTTCCACGAGACAGCCGAGTCGCCGTAGCAGAGCGGCGGCAGGTTCTCCTCGTCTATCGCGATATGCAGCACCGGGCGCACCAGCAGGTGCAGCGTCACGAGAGTGTCGCAGTCGCCGTCCACGCCGGGCAGTGTCTGGGTGTAAGTGCCTGTCTCTGTGAGTACACGCCCATAGAATGTATAGTTATCCTCTGTCGTGCAGGTGTCGCCGTACTCTATCTCTATCTCCTCGCTCACCACAAGGTCGAGGACACGGATACTGTCGCAGCCGTAGATAGATGTGAGTTCTTTTGTCCTTATGCCCGTGGTGTTGTAGATTACGCCCTCGAACTCATAGTCCGGCGAAGCGGTACAGGTGCGCGCGTGGATGGTGTCCACTGTCGGGCCGTATTGCGGTATGACTATCGTCGTATCCCACACGCCGTCGCACAGCCCCTCGGCAATGGATGCACGCATGGTGACATTATATGTCCCCGGCTCGAAGCTCACCACAGGGCTTTTGTCGTTGGATTTCAGTCCGTTGCCGAAGTCCCACTCGAACAGCTCGCACTCGCCTATGTCGCCACGGTTACGCGTCTTCGTATAGCTCGTGTTGGTGAATGTCACCTTAGCGTCGCAGTCCGCCATCACCAGTTCGGCCCCCACTTCGGGGTACACGTCTCTCGGGTCGAGGTTGGCCTCCAGCTCGAACCAGCAGTCCGGAGCATCCACCGATATGATGCGGCAGACGAATATACCGTCGTCGCTCGTCCCTCCGGGAGGCGTGAACGACTGTAGCGTGTCGGCAAAGCCGGGCTGGTTGAACCAGTCCTGCACGGCCTCCTCGCCGCCTGCCTGAATGTCTTTCGGATACCACTTGTAGCGGAAACCCTCCGGAGCCTCGATTGTGCCGAACATACTGTCGCCGCAACCCACACCCGTTATCTTCGCGCCCATGCAGTCCATGGTGAAATATGCGTAGCCGAAGTGTCCCGTCTGGCTACAGTCCTTGGTGATGAACATGATTGTGACATCCTTGCCCGCATAGCTTTGCAGGTTAAGTCCCGCGCTCGTCCAGTTCTTGAATATTATCTGCGCATCGGTGTTTCCGCTGCCGCCGAAGTCCCACGCGGGGTCTGTCTTGTCCGCTATGAAGTCGGCCTGTCCGCATACAAGCTCATCGACATCGCTCTCGCCCGTCGGGTCGCTTATAATCATCTGGAAACTCGGCTGGTTAGCCTTGTCGTGGCCGGGGTCTTCAAGCACTATCGCATACTTCAGCAGAAGCAGCGGGGCATCCTCCGGCACATGGTACGTGTACTTTATCGCCTCAGCCTGAGAGCCTGTACCCCAGTTGCCGAGTCGCACCGACGGCATCCCGTCCGGAGGCGTGGTCTTCAGCTTGTAGTTGGTGCGGGGGTCATACTCGTCGTCGAGGTAGTGTATCGTATGGCGGCTTGTCCCTGAAGTGAAGCCGTTGTCCACAACGCCCTTGTTCGCCGTGGGGTTGTCGAACGTGCCGTATGAGCACTCCACGTTCGCCCCGTACAGGTCGGTGAAGTCCATGCAGTTATTGTCCGAGAAGTAGACGAAGAGGTTCGGGAACATGGCCCAGATGCTCGTGTCGCCGTCGCATATCTGCCTTATCGCCGCCACATAGCCGCCTTTACGCAGGGGGCGTATGGGGAACTCATACTTCATCATACTGGCATTGAAGTCGCCTATTTCCTGGGCAAGCTGCCAGTTTTCATCGTCCAACGCCTTGTACTTCAAGTCGAACGGGCCGAGGTCACCCTCCCACGAGAAGAGACCGCGCGACGCGTCGATATGCTCATAGGTCAGGTTTCGCGGGCGCAAGCAGTTCAGCCGCTTGGCTATCTGCACATCGTCTATGCAGGCCGCCGGATAGGTACGCCCGGATGGGTGCTTCGACTCGCTCATGCTCCTGAAAAAGAAGAGCAGCTTGTAAGGCTTGCCCATGCCCATCACATCGAACGTCACGTTCTGCCATATCGGTGCGCCGGTCAGTATCGTGTCGCTCTGCACCATCACCCGGTCCTTCACCCACGACGGCATATCGTATGTCCCCGACGAGTAGAGCGGTATGTTCACCGTGTCCGGCACCCAGCAGACATACATCTCCGCATTGCCGTAGCCCGGGTTCTTCCAGTTGAACGAAATCTCGTACTCCGTCCCCCTCTCCAAGGTCACGACCCTGTAAAGCGACATGTAGTTGGCCTCATTGTTCGCGCCTATCACCTCCTGCGAGCCGGAGCGGTGGAAGACGTAGATCGACGAGTCGCCGTCGAACTTCTCCTCGCTCCCGACTTTCCAGTCGTTCTGCGTAGTGGAGACAGACACCCAGTTGGCGTTCTCCGCCGCATCCTCGAAACCGCAGTAGTACGGCACAGGCAGCGGAGTCTGCCCGCTCACCGCAAGGGAGACGGCCGCCAGCAATGCAAATACTATTAAACCCCTTTTGTTCATCAGATTATAGATTAATATTCTTGTCATGAAAATGAATAAACCGGTATACATACGCGCACAAAAAATGTCTATATCCCACGTTAGGGACATAGACATTACGCTCACAACACCCTGAGACAGACTTCAAGCCCGCCTTATTATATAATAATGTGTCACAACAATGAAATCGGGAAACTAAACGGCTATGAGGATGCCCGGAATACCCCCCCCCATTAACAGGAGTTAACACAGCATATCCCCTCCCCGCCTTTGCAGGCGAAGTCGGCTCAATATCGGTGTTTTTCATCCTCTTCATAGGTAGAATAATAACTATCAATCAGTTTTGAATTGCCACTTACCATTCCACGGCTAAGTTACGCAAGCAAAGTTACATAAAATACACATACACGCAAAATCTGAGGAGAATTTTTTATGCCAAATGGAAAAATTCTCGCGTGACCCGTCCCGCCACTGCCCTCCGCACGCACAAACGGATGCTCAGCAGCCATATCTCCCGTTCCAATCCTCATCCCCCCACTCTTTATCTCCCCACTCCTCATTCCTTCCACTCCCCTCCCCCTGTCTCCATCTCTCCCCTCCCACTTTTTCCCCTTTCCTCCGTATGTAAATTAAGGTTAAAAACACGTACTCTCGCCGAAGCCTCCGGCCAGCCCTCAGCCAGCAGCCGGCCAAAGCG
>JADIMV010000121.1 GCA_017694515.1 Candidatus Aphodosoma intestinipullorum | reverse complement strand
AACTGACGGCAGGCGCAGGTTTTCCGACAGTTCGTCACTCAGATTCTTGTCAAACTCATCAATAATACAGAAGATTTCCGTAACTTTGTCCCTGGTAATCATCGCTTGTGTGTTTTGTAACGTTTTGATTTCCAGCTGTAAAGATACAAAATAACGGCGAGATTACCAACTTTTTTCCTTCCTTTTATTATCCCGAACTCGCGTATCTGACTAACCTGTAGCCATCTCCCGGGTAGCCTCCAGCCAGCCTCTCCCAAGGATATCGACACTCTTGCTCCTTTTTCGCTCAAATCGTTGCATATCCGAAACCCTATCGTCCCACGGCCTATTTCACACACCCGTTTCGGCACCGGAACAGTTAGCGTCCGCAACACTTGTGTATCAACGGGCATTTCACTACCTTTGTTCCGCAATACACTGACCGCTCAGAATAAAGACAAACTCAGCAAACAACTATAAAGACAACAATGCTACTATCAATCATCTGGAATCCCGACCCCGTGATGTTCTCCGTCGGGCCGCTCTCCGTACGATGGTACGGATTTTTCTACGCCCTCGGCTTCTTCATCGCCATAACCATCATCGCCCGCATCTTCAAGCATGACGGTGCGCCTGAATCGTGGGTAGACAAAGTGTTCATATACATGATATTGGCCACCATCATCGGCGCACGCCTCGGCCATGTCTTCTTCTACGACTGGGACTACTACTCGCAGCACCCCGCCGAGATACTCATGGTCTGGAAAGGCGGCCTCGCGAGCCACGGCGGCGCGGCCGCCCTGTTGCTCACCGCATGGCTGATGTCGAAATACATGACAAAGCAGAGCATCTTCTGGCTGGCCGACCGCGTATTCGTAGGCGCAATGGCCGTCGCCCCGCTCATCCGCCTCGGCAACCTCATGAACTCGGAGATATACGGCCACCCGACCACCATGCCGTGGGGCTTCGTCTTCGAGCGCGGCCACGAACGTTTCTTCGACGCGGCGGGCAACCTCCTCCCCTGCCACCCCACACAGCTCTATGAGGCGGCAGCCTACCTCCTTATCTTCGCGCTGCTCATGTGGCTATACTGGAAAAAGGATGCCGGCAGCTACAACGGACTGCTCACAGGCGTAGGATTTACGGGCGTATTCCTCGCACGGCAGATAATAGAGTTCCTGAAGAACGACCAGTCGGCATTCGAGGCCGACATGACCTTCAACATGGGGCAATGGCTCTCACTGCCGTTCGTCATACTCGGCATAGTGCTGATTATCCGCGCACTGAAAAAAGGCAAGGTAGTCTACCACCTCCCGGCGGAGAAAGCCGCCCCCGCAAAGGAAAACAAAAAACCGGGCAAGGCATGATACATCAGTCGGAACTTGTACTGGTAGGCAGCGTAGGCAAGACACACGGCCTCGCGGGCGAGGTCAACATCAACTTCGATCTCGACATGGACCTCGAAGATGTGCCTTATCTCGTCTTCGACATGGACGGCATATTCGTTCCGTTCTTCATAGAGACATACCGCTACCGCAACGACACCCTCGCCCTTGTCTCATTCGATGGCATTGACAATGAGACAGATGCCCGCACACTCTACGGCAAGACGGTGTATGTGAAGCGCGGACTGCTGCCTGACGGCGCGGAGGAGGAATCGCTGCTCGCGTTCATCGGGTACAGGCTCACGGACAGCTGCGGACACGAAATCGGGACAATCGATGCCGTGGACGACACGACAGACAACATACTCTTCTCCGCGGGCGACCACCTGCTGCCCGCCGCCGCGCTGGAAATCGTAGAGATAAACCATGAGTCAAAAACCATCATGGCAGAACTGCCCGATGGCCTTCTGGATCTCGCGGCAGAATAAGAGACTTGGCAACATAACCATTACAATCACAGCCGATGAACAATCTCATTGACCGTCTGCATATAGGCATATTCGGCCCGCGCAACGCGGGTAAATCGTCACTGCTCAACGCCCTGACGGGACAGGACATAGCCATTGTCAGCCCCGTGGCGGGCACTACCACCGACCCCGTCGTGAAGAACATGGAAATCAATGGGCTGGGGGCGACAGCACTCATCGACACGGCGGGCTACGATGACTACGGGAGCATAGGGGCAATGCGCGTCACAAAGACCAAACAGACGCTCTCGAAGTGCGACATAGCCCTGTTCGTAGTGCCGGACACTCTGTTCAGTGATGCAGCGGCCACCGATGAAGCCCTCCGCTGGTTCAAGATGATAGAGTCACTCGTGCCGGACACCCTCCCTGTGGTCAACTGTTTCACGGAGAAGAAGCCCGACAAGGAAAGGCTCGCCCGTCTGTTCGGCACTGCCGTCACGGAAGTCAACGCGCTGACACGCGACGGCATAAATGAGTTGCGCTGTGCTATCGTCCGCACGAGGGAAAGCCGCTCCGACGGAAGCGCGCTCACCATAGTAAGCCACCTCGTACAGCCGGAAGATGTCGTGCTGCTCGTCATGCCTCAGGATTTGCAAGCCCCACGCGGGCGGCTCATCCTGCCGCAGGTGCAGACCATAAGGGAACTGCTCGACAGCCGGTGCGTGACCGTCTCATGCACCACGGCCACACTCCCGGCAGCACTTGCGTCACTGGCTGCGCCCCCGCGCCTGATAGTCACTGATTCGCAGGCGTTCCGCACAGTCTATGAACAGAAGCCGGAGGGTTCGCTGCTCACATCGTTCTCCGTGCTTTTCGCCCGAGTCAAGGGCGACATAGATACCTTCGTATCCGGAGCAACCGCCATAGAGAGCCTTAACGCGGATAGCCGCGTGCTGATAGCCGAGGCCTGCACCCACGCACCGCTGGCCGAAGACATAGGGCGCGAAAAGATACCCGCGCTGCTGCGCAAACGGTTCGGTGACATAAGGATAGACATCGTGTCGGGCAATGACTTCCCTGACGACCTTACACCCTACAGCCTCATCATACACTGCGGGGCGTGTATGTTCAACCGCCGTCATGTCCTGTCCCGCATCGCGGCGGCACAGGCGGCAGGAGTGCCGATAACGAACTACGGCGTGTTCCTCGCCTATATGAACGGCATCATAGACCACGTTGTCTGGTAACAGACCTTTTACAGCACTGGCATTGAAGAAATTCCTGCACATAGTCGCACTGCTTATCTTCACGGCTACTACTGCCGCAGGCGAAAGCATAGTGGTTATTGGCCAGGTGCTGAGCGCGGATGACGCGTCGCCTCTCGAAGCCGCCCACGTATGGTTCAAGGGTACAGACATAGGCACTACTACCAACGAGGACGGCTTTTTCCTGCTTCGCTCCGATGAGCCGCAGCGCACTCTGGAAGTGTCAGTCGTCGGCTACCGCACCCGCGAAATCAAGCTCGACTACGGCAAAGACCAGATGGTGGAGGTCTTCATGCGCGAACAGCCCAACCTGATAGACGAGATAATAGTCATCCCGGGCGAGAACCCCGCCATAGAGATATTGCGTCAGGTGGACCGCCGCCGCAACGATAACAACCCCGCCAATATGGCCAACCTCACCACGCGCCGCAACGACCGCACAAGCCTCTACCTCACCGACATAAAGCAGAAGGCATTCCAGCGGCGGCTCTTTGCCGACCTCCGGAACGGTTCGCTCCCGGCAGCGGACTCGTCGTACATATTGCCCGTCTATCTGCATGAGCGTCAGGCTTCAGAGACCATATTCCCCGACAGCACTGCCGCCACAGTCAGCACAGACCGTACAAACACACTGAACCTGCTCCCCGAAGAGCACTGGCGCACCATCATCGACACCTACACCCCTGAAGCCAATTTCTACAAGACATACGTGACCATACTCGACCGCAATTTCATGAGTCCTATAGCGCGGCAGTCACGCACCTACTACAATTTCCTGCTCGAAGACAGCATCTGCGCCGAAGGCAACAAACAGTACGTCATACGTTTCCGCCCGAAAAACGACAAGCTGCCGCTCTTCAAGGGGACTATGCGCATCGACGCGGAGAGCTACGCCCTGGCCGACATCGATGCCGTGATACCGTACAGCGTCAATATCAACTACCTGAACAGCTTCCACATACACCACAGCTTCGACACCGTGTGCGGCCGCCGCTACTACAAGGAGAAGACACACGCCCTCGGTCTCGGCCTCAACCTCGCGCCCGATGCCGGCCGGCCTTTCTTCGGCGCGATGCTCGAGGGGAGGACACTCTACAGCGGCACACGCCCGACAGGCGACACGCTGACGCTCCTGCCCCCGCCCGTATACATATCGCCCGACTCGTCGGATTACCGCTTCGAACGTATGTGGCGCGGGATAGACTCTCTCAACCAGACACGCATACGCCGCCTCGCGGCATGGATTGTGGATATCGGCATGAACCAGTACCTGCATCTGTGGAAGTTCGACATCGGACCACTGCTCAACCTCTACCACTACAACCGCCTCGAAGGCCACAGCCCGCGCCTGACGCTACGCACGGGAGCGAGTTTCGCGAAAAACTTTACCGTGGGCGGCTATTTCGGTTACGGCACTGCTGACAGGAAATACAAATACGGAGGCGAGATGCAGTGGAGGTTCGGCCCTACGCGCCGCAACACGCTGTCGGTGTTCTACGACCGCAAGGTGATGCGCAACGGGTTCGATGATTTCTATACGCTCTACAATGAGAACAAAGTGGAGGACATAGAACACATTGCCAACGGCATCATGTATCTCTTCGACACGCCGATACCTAATGAGATGGCTCTCGTGGACAAGCTCACGCTGCGCTACCGCTATGAGCGCAAGGGCTTCCGCCTGCTGACCGAGGCATACGGGCAGAAGACTTTCGGCAACCGCTATCAGCCGTTCATCGCCAACGGCTCGCTCATCGACCATTTCAGTGTGGCCGGGGTGAAAGCCGATTTCCGCCTGTCGTGGCATCAGAACATACTCGACAACTTCTTTCACCCCTACTACCTCTCGACGAACTACCCCGTCGTCCATCTCAACGCCCACGCCGGAGTGGCGGGAGTGGACGGGAAGGCATACCCGTTCGCACGCTTCACCGCCGTCGTCAAACAGCACGTGCCTCTCTTCTTCGGCCGCCTGCACTACACGGCTGAGGCAGCCGCTGTTGTGGGGAGAGTGCCCTACCCGCTGCTCTTCATCCCGCGCGGCTCACGCAGCTGGTACTACAACCACTCGGACTTTATGCTCATGCGCCAGATGGAGTTCCTCTCCGACCTCTATGTCGGAGCGACCATACGCTACCAGACCCCGGGATGGCTCTTCGGCCTGATACCGGGCGTGAAGAAGCTCAACCTGCGCGAGAACCTGATATTCAACATAGCCTATGGCTCGCTACGCGACTCGCACCGCCATGTGCTCGCGCTGCCGTCGTTCTCGCGCTCGCTCGCCGCTATGCCCTATATGGAGTGCGGCATCGGCATCAGCAACATATTCAGGCTCGTGTCGGTAGACAGCATCTGGCGGCTCACCTACCGCAATACGCCTAACGCCACGCTTTGGGGCGTACGTTTCCGCTTCGACCTCGACTTCTGAAATAGGCCGCAGCATGGACTTGCAGCGACCCGCCTGTCCACAAAACCCGAGGCTGCGGAAGATGGGACACGATGTGTGAAATATACAATGTGAAGACGGGGTTTACGATTCGACCATTTTTGAACGACTTTGGTGAAAATAGGGCAATACGCTAAGGAGAGGATAAGGAGGTGATAGCTGCGAGGCAGCTACATGATGGCTAACTGCTGTCATTATCAATGCATTATACAGGACAATCCATAGTGAACAGGAATGGTTATCGCATGAGTGATGTGCATATTATACAACGGCAGTATCTCATCATGTCAAGGTCGGCGGCTTTGTGCCACGGGTATACGGAAAGCGTCCGCTTATCATCCACGCACGGACGCGCATCATTTCTTACATGATTCGCGCCTGTCGCACATGATGGCATCCATATTCTCCAATGCCCATGCTATCAACGCATTGATATGCGGGAGCAGGGAGCGTGTCCGCTCTGTGAGCGCATACTCGACCCGAGGGGGAACTTCGGGATATACCGTGCGTGTGACATAGCCGTCGGCCTCAAGTGTGCGCAGGGTCACGGTCAGCATCTTCTGCGATATGTCGGGTATCTCACGCTGCAACTCCTTGAAACGCACGGTTTCCTTGCCGGCCTTGTTCAACGTGTATATGACCAAGAGCGACCATTTGTCGCAAATCCTCGACAGGATGTTCCGTATCGGACAGTCCGAGAATACGGCATCTTCTATCATTGTCCTATCCATAAATATATGTATTTCAAATTGCTCTACAAAGGTAAGCAAACTTCTTTCAAGCAGCAAGAAACTTTTTTGCAAAAAATTTCCGTCTGTAATCGGCTCATATCCAACGATGGTTACCCGGAAGTAAGTATCTGATGTTCAAGTACCTACTTGTAGGGATAAAACATCCGCCCTAACTTTGCAGCGCAAAAGGAACAAAGGAACTTTTAGTAAGCAATAAACTATTATACACTAATCAAAAACAAGGGCTATGAAAAAGGCATTATTTATTTTGTTCAATCTCTTAACAATTACAGCTATGGCACAGACAAAAGGACGTTTCGAGGTACATGATCTCGGCAACTACAAACTGCACGTGTATTACACCAACGATGTGATGGCGGATGCAAGTTACATCATTGAGGGCACAGACGCTATTGTCACAATGGAACACCCGCTGTTCAAGGAAAATGTGGTAGAGTTCGACAGCTATCTTTCCAAGTTGGAGAAGCCCGTGGAGAAGCGCATCACAGACTATCATGTGGGAGGAACAGGGAAGCATGACGTGGTAATGGCTCAGGGTATGAAAGAATTTTCCGAAGGCCCCATCTACGGAGGTATGATGAAAGGCTTTGCACAGGCTTTCGGTGATGCTATGACAGAAATGCCGACAGGCAGTGTCACTGAAGTGGCTTTTGGCACAACAGAGAGCTGGGCAGGGGTGACGTTCGAATTCCGCCACGGGGCGACATCGGATTTCCCGGCAGCAAGCATCCTGATAGGCGACAAGGCGTATTACACCCACTGGACACCAGCAAAGGCGCACATCAGCCATCTGCAAGTGTCGTCTCCAGCAGCCATTGACGCGGAGATAGCAGAAGCGGAAAACTCTCTGGCCTCGGGTGCGGAACTGTTCATTGGCGGACACGGCGGCGCGGCAAAACGGGATGCTGTGGAGTTCAAAATCGCATATCTGAAAAGGATGAAAGAGCTGCTTGCGGCAAACGAGACGGCAGAGGCTTTTGTGGAAGCAATGAAACAGGCTTATCCCGGCCTGCCCGGCGAGGCCGGCCTTGAAGAGCTGGGCAAGGCTCTGTACAAATAATAGACAGCGACTTGGCAAAATGCTTCGGACGGTATTGATGGTCATTTACCGTCCGAAGCATTTGTACCAATACACAAACGAGATACCATCATGGACAAGGCATTTGATTTTCTAAGACAGCATAAGGATGTGGCATTTGCCACAGTGGAAAACGGGAAGCCCAAAATACGGGTATTCCAAATCATGAAACAGGAAGGACATACCCTCTATTTTGCCACTTCGCCGCGCAAAGAGGTGTACAGACAACTACGAAAGAGCCCCAATATCGAGTTGCTTGCCATGGACGGGAACATATCAGTGCGGATAACAGGGTGCGCCGTGTTTGACGTTCCTGATGACGTAGCACGCGAAATATATACGGGCAACCCAGTACTGCCACGCCTGTACAGGCAATACACGGACATGGCCTATTTCCGCCTGCCAGTCACCAAACTGGACTATTATGACCTGACCCCGACACCGCCCGTCCTCGAACATTACGAGTATGAGAAAGAGGAGTGAGGTCGCAGCAGTAGCTCTGCGTGAAGCCAATGCCGAGATGACTTCTTTTCCCATCGGGTTTATTTTCGTACTTTTGCATCGGGAGTCTCGACCGAAGGTACTGCCCATATATAACCGGCCTGTATTATTACGGGCAGGACATACAAGACATGGGAACTATAATAACGGAAGTATAATTTTGAACAGCTACTTATGAAGAAACTTATATTATCGGCAGTGGCAGCCATTGCTTTCATGGGGTGTACGGTAACAAGGCAGGCACAAGCGACAGCGAACAGCGAAAAGACAGGTACGGCAATAAGCCAAAAGAAGACAACAACATCGCCCGCAGTCATAGACGGCAGATGGCAGATAGTCTCCTTAGGGGAGATGAAAGAGATTGAAAGCGCGATGGAGGGAAAGAAGCCGTATGTGACGTTCTCTATAAAGGATATGAGGGTGACGGCCTCTGTAGGGTGTAACACGCTGAGTGCAACTATGGTAACAGAAGAGGGAAATCCCTCGTCGCTCTCATTCAGCAAGGCCATATCCACGATGATGGCGTGTCCTGACATGGAAGCCGAACGCGCCCTTAGCCTCGCATTGGAGCTGTGCCGCTCATTCACTGTGGAAAACGGTACACTGGTGATGCTCGATGCCGAAGGGAAACCGCTTGCTGTGCTGAGCCGCTGACGAGAAAGGCCAATTAAGGGAACTGTACAGGCACGCCACGCAATGCGGCAATGGCGGCCTCTATCTTAGTGTGGTCTGTCACGTACCGCTTATACTCTTCAATGTTCACTGTGCCGCCCATAGAGACTTGAGTATTGCGGTAGCGCATACCGCCGTCGACCTCCGTCCTTCCGGAGAGATGAAACTCCTTAGCTCCAGTGCGGGCGGCAATCAGCGATATGTTTTCCGCCGTCACACCGCTGCCGGGCATTATGACGATACGTCCGGCAGCAGCAGCTACAAGCCGCGCTATCAGCCCGCAGCCGTCAAGGGCATGATTCTTTTGCCCGGAGGTCAGTATGCGTCCGCAGCCGAGCGATATTATCTTCTCGAGAGCACCCATCGGGTCACGCACCATGTCGAACGCACGATGAAACGTGACGCTCATGCCATTTGCGGCCTCCATTATGCGCCCCATCGCCGTACAATCCACGTCGGCATCGGCAGTGAGACATCCGACCACTATACCATCAACACCCAATGCCCGAACAGCCTCGATGTCGCGCAACATAATGTCCTGCTCCAATGGGGAATAGAGGAAATCGCCGCCACGCGGGCGTATTATGACGTGCAGTTTTATGTCCAGCATCTTACGTGCTAAGGCTATTTCCCCATAAGAAGGAGTAGTGCCACCCTCAGGCATCCCGGCACACAACTCCACCCTGTACGCACCGGCCTCCTGCGCCACAAGCGCACTCTCAAGCGAACCTGCGCACACCTCTATACGGCAATCACTCTGCACCGCACCCATCAGCCGCACTCAATATCATCCCGACACAGCGTTCAACCCCGAAACGCGATGAGTTGAGGCACAGATGATAACTCTGCGCCATACCCCAGTCCTTGGAGGTGTAATATTCATAATAGGATGCCCTCTGACGGTCCACCTTATGTATCTTGTCACGTGCGGCACTTTCACTGCAAGAGAAATAGGACATCACTCGCTTCACGCGGTCCTCCTCATCAGCGGACACGAAGACATTGAGCAGCCCCTCCATGTCGCGCAGCACATAGTCGGCGCAGCGTCCCACAAACACCACACCCTTCTTCTCCGTTTCAGCTATGGAACGCAGGGTGTCGCTCTGTATCTGAAAGATAGTGTCGTTCGTGAAACCTGGCACTATCGAACTCGCACCGTCACCAAGGAACGGGAAACGCATACCGAACAGTCCTGTGCCGATGCTGCGCTCGGCGCGTTCGTCAGCCTTCTCGAAACACTCCGGGGCAAGACCGCTCTTCTTAGCCGCCTCAAGCAGCAGTTCCTTGTCATAAAACCCGCAACCAAGCTTCTCCGCCACGCGGCGGCCTATCTCACGCCCGCCGCTACCGAGTTCCCTACCTATTGTAATTATCATAGTATCATAGATTTATTGTTTCACCTCATTGTTGTTTTCCGCAGCGATGAGCGGGTCGACGTGCTTTTTCTTATAGCGCATCAGCATCACAAACGCCACTATCACGGCAGCCGCATCGGCCGCAGGCATACTCACCCACACACCGACTATGCCCAAGAAATTAGGCAATATGAGCAGCATCGGTATCAGGAATATCAGCTGACGCGTAAGAGAGAGGAATATGGCGCGGCTCGCCATTCCGATACTCTGAAAAAAGTTGGATACCACCATCTGGAAGCCAACCAGCGGATACATGACAAGCGTGACGCGGAGTCCGAAAATAGCGTAGCTCAACAGCTCTTCGTCCGACGTGAACACCCCGGCTATCAGCCTCGGAAACAGCTCGCACAGCAGAAAGCCTACGGTAGTAATCACCGTAGCGCACTTCACCGTAAGCCAAAACACCTCCATCACACGCGACATCTGACGTGCGCCGTAATTATACCCCGCGATTGGCTGCATACCCTGATTGAAGCCCATCACTATCATGATAAAGATGAACGACACGCGGTTGACTATGCCGAACGCCCCTATGGCAAGGTCGCCTCCGTGGGTCTGCAATCCCTTGTTTATCAGTATGACGATGAAGCAAGAAGCCACGTTCATCAGGAAAGGTGCGAGACCTATCGACAAGGAGTCAAGAGCAATCTTGGAGTCGATACGGAAGATGCCACGGTGCAGACGGACAACCTCATTCTTGCCGCAGAGAATGCGTATGACCCAAATGAGCGAGACGACCTGAGCCAATATAGTGGCGGTGGCCGCACCGCGAATGCCCCAACCGAAGCCAAAGATGAAGAGGGGGTCAAGTATGGCATTCAGCACGACAGTCACGATAGTGGCAGCCATGGCCTGACGCGGATGGCCTGAAGAACGGATGACCGAGTTGAGACCGAGATAGAGGTGTGTCACCACATTACCGAGAAGGATAATCTGCATATATTCCCGCGCATAGGCGATGGTATTGTCACTCGCCCCGAAGAAATAGAGTATCGGGTCAAGGAACAAAAGGGAGACAACGGTGAAACATACGCCGATAATCACATTGAGCATCACTACGTTGCCCACTATCTTCTGTGCGCCTGCATAATCCTTTGCTCCGAGCTTCACGGAGAGAAGCGTACTCGCACCCACGCCGACGAGTGACCCGAAAGCCGATGCGAGGTTCATGAACGGGAATGTCACCGCGAGACCCGATATTGCCAAAGCCCCGACACCGTGGCCGATGAATATGCTGTCCACCATATTGTACAGCGACGAAGCCGTCATGGCTATTATGGCCGGCACCGCATACTCTTTCAGCAATTTCGGTATGGGTTCTTTTCCTAATGTGATTGGTAATGCCATCTTTATTCCTTTTACTAAAAGGGGGTAATTTCCACTCCCCCCATATACTTAATACCAGAAAAAACAAAATGGAGAATGTCACCGACTCCGCCCTCGGGCGGACAAGGCTCATCCTCAGTCCGACAAAATTACGAAATAGTTTTATCTTCCACAAGCAGCCTGCGCACAGCGTACGCCACTTACCGCAGCTTCAGGAACATCACATCCTGGCCGCCGACATACACCTCCAACGGCTTGTCCGGAGAGAGCGTGACGATGCGTTTCGCACCGGTCATGAGGTCTGCCGCCTCCACGGCACTGCGTGGGACAAGCCCAACAGCATCAAAGGCGTGCTGACCTATATTCACCTTTATATTTACGCCATCGGGGGAGAAATTGGCCACGCACAGCACAACCTCCGCCGCCGTATGGCGCAACCATGCGAACTGGCGTGCAGTGTCATACGTCCCGCACCCTTCGTTAAGCCAAGTAAGGTCATACATCTCGCCCCTGCGCAGCGCGTCGCACTCACGGCCAAGCCCCAGCAGGCGGCGGTAACAGTCCAGCAGAGCAGACTCATCAGTGTCAAGACACTTGTCTGTGAACGAGCCTTTTATAAGCCGGGCGATATTGTCCATACGCCAATAGTCGAATATCGACGTGCGCCCGTCATCACCGCTGAAGCCTTCGGCAAAAGCGGCGCGTTCACCAAGTTCCTGTGCGAAGTAAATCATGACGGGGGCGGCATTAAGATGTGCGGCTACAGCCATAGCAGCACGCCCGGCACGCGCATCATCCGCAAACTGACGTGACGCTATGCGCTGTTCATCATGGTTTTCAAGAAAACGCAGCATGTGCATACGGATGTCATCCGTGGCCTGCCAAGCACGGGTAATCTCACGCGCCGCACCACCGCACATCACGGAGCGGAGAGTGTCATACATACCAACCTTGTCATAGAGGAAGTCGAAGCCGCCATTGTACAAATAGCTGCGGTAAAGCGCAGGATTATAGACCTCGGCTATGAAGAGCATCTGCGGATAGAGTCCTTTCACCTCGGCTATCGCCCAATGCCAGAACTCCACAGGAACCATCTCAGCCATATCACAGCGGAAACCGTCAACCCCCTTGCTGGCCCAAAAGAGCAGTATATCCTTCATTTTCAGCCATGTATCAGGCACAGGAGAGAAGTGCTTCACGCGGCCGCCGCAATAGTCCACTCCATAGTTGAGCTTCACGGTCTCATACCAGTCATTCACTCCCGGCGAGGGGGAGAAACAGTCGTTGCCTGTGGCGCGGGCAGGGAATTCCTCATAGCCTTTCGCATCTAACTGCGGGCGAAAAGGTTCGCCGACACAGTAGTAGAAATTGTTGTCACGCCGGAAATGCCAGTCGCGCCAATCGTCCTCGCCGAGATTCCTGACACCGGGGGGACGGGATGTCCCGCGATAGTCACGTGCCACATGGTTAGGCACGAAGTCCATCAGCACTTTCAGCCCGGCACGGTGAGTCCGCGCCACGAGAGCCTCGAACTCCGCCATCCTCTCCACGGGGTCAAGAGCCAAATCAGGGTCGACATTGTAATAATCCCTTATGGCATAGGGAGAACCTGCACGCCCCTTGACCACACCCTCAGGCGACGCAGCGCACCCTATCCCGGGATACGGCGTACACGTAGAGTGCTCAATCACCCCTGTGTACCACACATGGGTCGCGCCAAGGTCACGGATATAGCGCAATGCCTCCGGAGTAAAATCAGCGAACTTTCCGACACCGTTCTCAGCCACAGTGCCGCCCCTGACATTGGGAGTATCACGGTGTGCGCGGTCTCTGCCATGGTTGCCGAACAGGCGGGTAAAGACCTGATATATTATGATTTTATCGTCCACGTGTCAGAACCGGAAATCGCGTTCGCCGGCAGCGATGCGGCGGATGTTCTCCATAGTCTTGAGGCGTATCTTTTCGTTGGGTATGTGCTGCGCCTCGCGCTCTATCATCTTCAGGCCTTTCTCGCGTGTGGCGGGCGAGGCGTAGTCCTCGAGATATTCCATGAGCGTCATCATGGCGTTCGGCTGGCAGCAGTTGGCTATCTGGCCGCTCTTGACGAGGGACATGAAGCGGTCGCCCGTGCGCCCTTCGCGGTAGCACGCCGTGCAGAAACTCGGTATGTGGCCGAGGTCGAGAAGCCAGCCGACTACCTCATCGAGAGTGCGATGGTCGGAGACGTCGAACTGCGCCGTCGAGTCATCATCGCGCTCCTCTTCCGTATAGCCGCCCACACTGGTGTGCGAACCGCCGCTTATCTGCGAGACTCCAAGCTCCAGCACCTTGCGGCGGCTCTCCTGACTCTCGCGTGTGGAGATAATCATGCCCGTGTAAGGGACAGCGATGCGCAAGACAGCGACTATCTTCTGGAAGATGTCGTCGCCAATGACGTTCTCGAAGTCCTTAGTGTCTATGTCGTCAGCCGGGCAGATGCGCGGCACGCTTATCGTGTGAGGGCCACAGCCGTAGACGGCCTCCAGATGTTCGGCGTGCATGAGCAGACCAACGAAGTCATAGCGGTAACGCTGCAGGCCGAACAGCACGCCGATGCCCACATCGTCGATGCCGGCTTCCATGGCGCGGTCCATCGCCTCTGTGTGGTATGCGTAGTTGCTTTTCGGCCCGGTGGGGTGCAGACGCTCGTAGTCCTCCTTGTGGTAGGTCTCCTGAAAGAGGATGTATGTGCCGATGCCGGCCTCTTTCAGCCTGCGATAGTTCTCCACTGTGGTGGCGGCTATGTTCACGTTCACACGGCGGATGGCACCGTTCTTGTGCTTTATTCCGTATATGGTCTTTATGCTTTCGAGTATATACTCTATGGGGTTCATCGTGGGGTGTTCGCCGGCCTCGATTGCGAGACGCTTGTGACCCATGTCCTGAAGGGCTATCACCTCACGCGCTATCTCCTCCTGCGTCAGCTTACGGCGGGGGATAGTGCGGTTTTTCGCGTGATAGGGGCAGTAGAGGCAGCCGTTCACACAATAGTTTGACAAATACAGTGGCGCGAACAACACTATGCGGTTGCCGTAGAACCGCTGCTTGATGCGCTTGGCCAGCGCGAAAATCTCGGCTTTCAGCCCTTCGTCCTCGCACTCCAGCAACAGAGCGGCCTCGCGGTGGCTCAGCCCGCGGCAATCCTCGGCGCGCTCTATCAGGCTCTTCACGAGCGGCAGGTTGCCCTTGTTCTCCTGCGCCCACGCTATTGAGTCGAGTATCTCATTGTGGTCGATGAACTCAGTGGCAATCTTTGAATTCTTATTGTACATATATTCAGGATGTTAGTTTAGTCCATTTTCTTTCTGTCGGGGCAGTACAGCCCTTTACAAAGTTAGGGAAAATAATCCATACTGTCGCCTCTTTGCATATAGAAATCGTCTATGGTAGAATCGGGCTTTTGTATGGCTTGCGGTTAAGGAGAAGGTAAGGAGCAGTCAAGGCGAGAGTACGTGTTTTTAACCTTGATTAACTAAGTGAAATGCGGTATGAAAAGGGCAGTCCCCGCTGCATCGTCTGGTGTAGCGGGGACTGCCTATATGTTTGGAAATAAGATGTCAGACAAGCGTGTAGCCTATGGCCTCTATCCGCTTCTCAAGCAGGCGGCGGCTTTCGGCAGCCTCGTCGCCCGTACATATCTTGTTGTCGTAGAGGGAGTATTTCTTGCGTTGCTCGACGGGTGAGAGATTAGGCATCACGACATTTGCCCCGGCCAGTATGCCGCGCTCACGCCCATCGGCAGCCAATGTGCCGAGAGATGTCGTGGCGGGGATGTTCGCCGTGGGGAGCATGAGCCGCAAGATGGATATCAATCGGAGCGTCAGTTCCACACTCCCGGCAGGCTCGGCGCGGAACGGCGTGTCACGATGAGGGATGAACGGGCCTATGCCTACCATCTCGGAGTGCAGACGTTCGATGAATTTAAGGTCGGCGGCTATGTATTCCAATTTCTGAAAAGGAGAACCTACCATTATGCCTGTACCGGTCTCATAACCTATCTTTTTCAGGGAGTCGAGGCAGCGAAGACGGTTGTCGTAGCTCATTGCCGTGGGGTGCAGCTGCGCGTAGTGGGTGCGGTCAATAGTCTCATGACGAAGAAGATAGCGGTCAGCCCCAGCATTGAACCAACGCCGGTAGTCCTCCTCGGGCCGCTCGCCAAGAGAGAGCGTTATGGCCTTGGCGGGATAGGCGGTACGGATGGTCCGCACGACATCCTCGACCCACTCTACGGTATGTGCAGGGTCTTCGCCCCCTTGCAGGACAAAGGTCTGGAAACCAAGCGCGTCGCCCTGACGACAACACTCCATTATCTCCTCTTTCGTGAGGCGGTAACGCTCCGCACGGGGATTGCCCGCACGGATGCCGCAGTAGAGGCAGTTGTTCTTGCAGTAGCTCGATATCTCTATCAGCCCGCGCGCCTTGACCTCACGACCGAAAACGCGTTGCGCCACAGCCTGCGCCGCCTGCCGCAAATACTCAGCCTCACGTTCATTGCACGTCAGCAACGAGAGATATTCCGCCTCGGCCAGCGCATGGCCGTCCGCCAATTTGTCTGTAAGTTCTTTCATAGGAGTGCAAAGATAAGGAAAAGGAGGGGAAGTCTCACACGAGGAGAACACTATCGGCCAGCAGGTGTTTAAAATAATCCTCACCAATAAATGAACCATTCTCCATACGTTTCTTATCAATGACGTAACCCTGTATGGCGAATTGCCGCAGTACGGCAGTACACCACTGTCTGAACTGCGTTGCCCGTACAGAGTTGACGCGATAGCCTACGGAGATGACAGCATCCAAATTGTAATACTTCGTGTCATAGCTCTTGCCATCCGAGGCAGTTCGTCGGAATTTCCGACAAACTGCCTCCTCCTGTAATTCATTGCTTTGGAATATATTCTGTAAATGTTCCGCGATTGTAGAGCGTCCTTTGTCAAAGAGAGTTGAGATGGCTTCCTGAGTTAACCACAACGTCTCTTCCCGATACAGCACTTCGACACCCTCTTCTTTTCCTTTCAGTTGGAAAATGAGAAAATCCGCCGTGCTGTTGCGCATGAGCAAGTGTTTTTCCATGATCATCTGTTCTTGATGCACATCACTGTGATAGAAGTCAGTCCGGGTCACATGGAAGAGGGTTACCGTTGTTTATCTACACCTCTAAGGTTTTGGGAAACGGCAAAACTCTGTCTGATTTCCACAGAAACGTAACTGCCAACCACTAAAGCTTTAACTGAGAACAAAAGTACAAAAAATGCGGGAGATGCGGGAACTTTGTCAATCAGCCGACACGGTACGGAATTAATCAGGAGAACTCTCTTTGGGAGTACCCAACAAAAAACACTACCGATACTGCCGGCATATCGGAGGTTTTTCGTACCTTTGGCACTAAATTATGGTGTATTGCAGGCTCATAGTCATATCGGCGTTCATCTGCCTCCCGCTCATGGCGGCGGCGCAGGCGGGCAAGGACGTGTTCCAGTTCCTGAACCTGCCTACCGGTGCGCGGCAGGCGGGCTTCGGGGGCAGCAATGTGTCCATCTATGACGATGACCTTAATTTCGTACTTGCAAACCCCGCGCTCCTATCCGAAAAGACGCATAATATGCTGGGCATCAACTATACCAACCAGTTCGCCGACATCAATCTCGGTTCAGTGCTATTCGGGCGCAACTTCGGAAAGAAGAACTTCATGGCCTTCGGCATACACTACATAGACTACGGACGTTTCCTCGAGACCAACGAGATTGACGAGGTTCTGGGAGAGTTCACGGCCAAGGATTTCGCCGTGAACGTCATATACACCCGCTGGCTCTCCCCGCGATGGACAGCCGGGGTGACTATGAAACCCATCTATTCGG
>JADIMV010000120.1 GCA_017694515.1 Candidatus Aphodosoma intestinipullorum | reverse complement strand
GCACGTGTTCAACAATAAGGGAGTGCCTTCGGAGGATGTCATGACGGCCAACTTTTCTGTGATGGGCAAATACCGCATCCTGCCTCAACTTGATGTCAATATTGAGGTGCAGTCCACACTCATGCCCGATGTGTTCGAAGGGCGGATAACAGGCGCGGTTGTTGACCCGATGTTCTCATTCTCGGTGGGTGTAACCTATAATATCTTCGGGCACAACTTCTCCGGAGAGTACCGTATGCCGGAGCGGCGCAAGAAAGTTCGCCGCCGCACTGCGGGGATAGGTATGGAGGCTGTCTATGCGCTGAACGAGCGTCAGGCCGAGTCAGACAGCGTGATGCTCAGCCGCATAGAGGAAATGAACCGCCGTCTCGACAACGTGGAGAGTGTGCCCTCCGTGCCGAACATCACCGTGGTACGCGGTGAGAATTCCGCCAAGGAGCTGAACGGCAAGGTCATAGGTGCGATACTCTACCGCATAGGCACTACAGAACCCACGTCGTCGCCAACCCCGCAGTTGGAGAACGTCGTCGCCATGCTTGAGGCATTCCCCGAGGCACGCCTCATCATCGAAGGCTACGCGGACAGCGCGACTGGCAGCGATGCTTTCAACATGAAGCTATCGCAGCAGCGCGTGGACCATGCGCTACATCTGCTCACCGGAGAGTACGGCATTGATGCGGAACGTATTGAGTGCCATTCTCATGGCGGCACGTCATGCCCGTACAGCGGCGGACTCGATGTACAGCGTGCTGTGATTTTCCGCCTTGTGTTTTAGCGGTATTTCCGTTCCATATAATAAAAAGGGTGCGGGGAATATTCCATGAGGAGTACTCTCCGCATCCTTTTTCTTTATTGTATGTTCACAGTGTGTATAATGTCCTCCATCTTTCCGATAACCACTTTCATGTACCATATTATTTCTTGTTTAACATTCTGATATACATGCTGTTTGACTGCCTTTTGGTTGCCTCTCAGCTATCTCCCCGCTATCCTCTCCTTAGCGATTCGACATTCTTGCGCCAAAGTCACGCAAAAACGTTCGAATCGTAAACCCCATTGTCTTGGTGTCTGTTTTGCCCACTCCACCCTGTGCGTCCCCGCAGTTTCCCCGCTTCATATAGGGGCGTGGTGAGTCAGGCTTCTGGCTCGTGTGCCTTATTGCTTGCCTTTCCGGTAATTCGCGGGCGATACGCCGCTGTGCCTCTTGAAGAATTTCCCGAATGTGGACTGGTCGGCGAATGACAGTATCTCGGATATCTCCTGTATGGACAGGTCGGGATTTCTGAGAAAGACCTTGGCCTCGGCCATTATCGTCTCGTCTATCAGCACATTGGCGGTTTTGCCGTACAGTTTCTTCAGTACTCCTGTCAGTTTTTCCGGAGTGATGCACAGCTTGTTGGCGTACCACGTTACATCGTGGTGTTCGTGGCAATGGGTGTGTACGAGATACATGAAGTGCGATGTTATGCTGTCCCAGTGTATATTGACGGTCGAGCGCGGTTTCATGCCGTTGCGGCGGGTCTCGATGTCCCACAGTTCGTAGAACAGAAGTTTCACTCCGGTATTCAGTATCTCCCTTTGGAATGTGTGGTTTTTCTCTTTTATATGGCGGGAGAGGAATTCTATTGTTTTACAGAAGTTTTCGCTCTCCTCGCTGTTGAGTGCAGTCTTGGGGTTGTTGAAATGGCGAGTGGAGAGTTCTGAGCCTACGCGCCTGAACACTTCCGTGGTGGCCTCTTTAAGGAATGTGTGATTGAGCAATATGATGTATCCGATGAAGTCGTGGGAGAATACGATGCTGTCTATGGCCTTGATATCGAGGACATCGATGAACATAGGGGCGTGGTCCGTGACGGTTTCCTTGTCCTGCGTGATACTTACGCTCCCTTTATTGATATACATGCTCGCATAGAGGTCTGTACTGGCTTTGCTGCTTGAGAGTCTGGCCTCGCCGCATATTTTCACTATGTGCAGTTCATTGTCGAACGATTCCACTTGTACCGGCATTCTGCCCTCATAGGCATCGGCAAACCATCCTGCTATATCTTTTGACAATTCTGCTGATGTCATACCCGTATTCTGTAAAATTAAAATTATCGTTTTTATTCCAATTTCACCGCTTCGTTATGTTAATTCGCCGTGCAGAGCAGGATTGAATCTGTAAAAAATAAATAAATGTCGGTTTGAGACTAATTATATGGTCTTTTGGACTAATACGCATGGGAGAAAACATAGTACCTTTGCTGTCGGTAGGGCAGATGTTGCCACTTCCCTGCCGTATGATAATCCTTGTTTACCCTATCCCTATTGGTTTTTATGTCATTAGCAAGCCATGACGCTGTCGTCTATGCGCGTCTCGGTATATCTGCTAACGGCGTGTGACATAGCGGTTTCCTCCTGTCCTGCAATATGTCTTGGCAGGGATGCCCCCGCACTCTTGTCCGCCGTCGTAAAGACAGTGCAGGTTGTACGTATGGCGTGCCTGTCCTGTTGTTCCGTGCAGACCGGCATTTGTGCGGAATGTGATGTAAAGGTACGTCATAATATGATATGTTGCAATAGGGGGAGCGGTGGCTTTTCCGATGCCCGGGTTAAACTTTTTGCCAGTTATTGTATCAAATTCCGTGTGTCGTTGCCATCGTGCGGTGCATATATGGTTATAGGTTGTTGCCCGAGGCTAAATTGGGACGTGAACGGGTCATGCAGCGTGACTGTGTAGCGGTCTACTGTTTTTAATTTGTATTTAACACATAAAGGAGTATAAAATATTAAACGGATAAGAAGGATGAAAAGGAAGTTAGTTTTGACGACTATTAGTTTTGCTTGTCTGCTGACGGGCTTGACATTGGTTTCTTGCGGCAAGGAGCAAGGGACAGCCGCGACGGCGAATTATAAGACAATGGAAGTGTCGCGTGCCGACCGTATGTTGTCGCGCAGTTTCACTGCGGTGGTCAATGGCCGCCAGAGCGTGGAGATAAGGCCGCAGGTGAGTGGCACTATCACAAAGGTCTGCATATCTGAGGGCGCGTTGGTCAAAAAAGACCAGCCTTTGTTCATAATAGACCAGGTGCCGTATCAGGCTGCATTGCAGACGGCAGAGGCAAGCGTCAAGAGTGCGGAGGCGGCCGTGGCCACTGCCAAGCTGACTGCTGAGAGCAAAGAGCAGCTGTTCAAGGAAAATGTCGTTTCTGCTTTCGACTTGCAGACTGCAAAGAACGCGCAGATGGAGGCCGAGGCCGCTCTGGCTCTGGCCGAGGCGCAGCGGGTTGATGCCGCAAACAACCTCTCTTACACTGTGGTCAAAAGCCCTGTGGACGGCGTGGCCAGCATGATACCCTACCGTGTGGGTGCACTCGTGAGCTCTTCGATAGCAACGCCTCTCGTGACTGTCTCTGACGGTTCGGAAATGTACGTCTATTTTTCCATGACAGAGAATCAGGTGCTTGCCATGTCGAGAAAAGACGGCAATCTCGTGAACGCCGTGGAGAATATGCCTGAGGTCGAACTGAAGCTCAGCGATGGCAGCATGTATAACCACAAGGGTAAGGTCGATGCCATGAGCGGTACGATAGACAAGACTACCGGTGCTGTCAGTGTGCGTGCCACATTCCCTAATCCTGACGGCATATTGCGTGACGGCGGGTCGGGTGTCGTGGTGATGCCCTATGCCATGGACAACGTGATTGTCATCCCGCAGGAGGCCACTTTCGAGCTTCAGGACAAGGTGTTCGTCTATAAGGTCATTGATGGCAAGACGTCGTCTGCTGTCGTCGATGTCTATCCTATAAACAACGGTACGGAGTATATCGTGGAGAGTGGACTTTCCGTTGGCGATGTGATTATTGCCGAAGGCGCGGGTCTCGTGAAGGAGGGCATTGCGGTCAATGTCCGGACTGCTGACAGCGCGTCTGGCGAAGGGGAGCAGGAATAAGCGGACGCGGGGCGCGTCTGTGCGCCGTCCCTATTTATCGATTAAACATACAATATATAGTGACAGGTAGAGAAGAGGATTTATGAAGCTGAAAATGTTTATAGACAGGCCGATATTGTCGTGCGTGATATCGGTGTTTATATTGTTGCTGGGTCTGATAAGCCTGACTCAGCTGCCGATGGAACAGTATCCGGATATAGCCCCCCCGACCATCTCCGTGTCGGCAAGCTATACTGGCGCGAGCGCGGAGACTGTGATGAAGAGTGTCATCGAGCCTTTGGAGCAGTCTATCAACGGCGTGGAGAACATGATGTACATGACTTCGGAGGCCGCAAACAACGGCTCTGCGAGCATAACGGTCTATTTCAAGCAGGGCACAGACCCTGACATGGCTACTATCAATACGAAAAACCGTGTCTCTGAGGCCGAGGGTCAGTTGCCGGCCGAGGTTACGAAAATAGGCGTGACAGTAAAAAAGAGGCAGAACAGTAACCTGAAGATTATAGCCTTGTATAGCCCTAACGGCACTTACGATGAACGGTTTATAACGAACTATTTCAAGATAAACCTCGAGCCGCGCCTTGCGCGTATAACTGGTGTGGGCTATGTGAATGTGATGGGTGGCGACTATGCCATGCGTATTTGGTTGAACCCTGAGAAGATGGCGCACTACAGCCTCGTGCCGAACGACGTGGTTGCGGTGCTTGGCGAACAGAACGTGGAGGCTCCGACCGGTAACCTTGGTGAGGATTCGAAGAACACTTTCCAGTACACGCTTAAGTACCGTGGACGTTATGAGACCCCGGAGGAGTTCGAGAATATGGTCATCAAGGCTTTGCCCTCTGGCGAAGTGTTGAGGCTGAAGGATATCGCCACAGTGGAGCTTGGATCTCAGACTTATGGGTTTGAGAGCCGTGTAAATGGCAAACCGGGTGTCAGTGCGATGATTTCGCAGATAGCTGGTACGAATGCCAATGAGATTATCACGGAAATAGACAAGGTACTCGTTGACATACGTAAGGATTTGCCTAAGGATTTGGTGCTTGCGGACATGATGTCGGCCAAGGACTTCCTCGACGCGTCTATACATAGTGTCGTGAAGACCCTGATTGAGGCCTTGATACTGGTGGTGCTGGTGGTATATTTCTTCTTGCAGAGCGTGCGTTCTACCATCATTCCTACCGTCTCTATCATAGTCTCGCTTGTGGGTACTTTCGCCTTCATGATTGTGGCCGGGTTCAGCTTGAACCTCATCACGCTCTTCGCCCTTGTGCTTGTCATCGGTACGGTCTGCGATGATGCCATAGTGGTGGTCGAGGCCGTGCAGGCGCAGTTCGATGCCGGGGTCAAGTCGCCATATCAGGCCACTATCCGTGCCATGGACGGCATTTCTGCTGCGGTCATAACATCGTCTCTTGTCTTCATGGCCGTATTCATACCGACTTCGTTCATGGGCGGCACAAGCGGTATATTCTATACGCAGTTCGGTCTGACAATGGCCGTGGCTGTAGGTATCTCGGCAATCAACGCATTGACGCTCAGCCCTGCATTGTGCGCCCTGATTATGACCCCTCATGAGGAGGTTGTCGCCGGTCGTAAGGCCAGCTTCTCATCCCGTTTCCACCATGCCTTCGAGGCATCGTTCAACAGACTGATATTCAAATATAAGTCTGGTGTCAAGGTTTTCCTGAACCACAGATGGATTGCTGTTGCGCTGCTCGTCGTGGCCGGTGCGCTTTTGGTGTATCTCATGAGGACGACTAAGACCGGTCTTGTGCCTGACGAGGATATGGGTGCACTTTTCGTGAATGTATCGACACCTCCTGGCAGCAACCTCACGCAGACACAGAAGGCAATAGAGGAAGTGGAAGCCTGCATCAAGGACATACCTCAGATAGATAGGTATTCGACAACGGCCGGGTTCGGTTTCTTCTCCGGACAGTCTCCAGCTGGCGGTATGCTTATCATACGTCTGAAGAATTGGGATGAGCGCAAAGGAAAGGAGAATGAGATTAATGCCGTGATAAGCGAGCTGTACAGACGGACCGCTGACATCAAGAGCGCGTCTCTCTTCATTTTCGCTCAGCCTACGATAGCCGGTTACGGTATGGGTAACGGTTTCGAGCTCAACATACAGGATAAGGCCGGAGGCGACATCGCGGACCTTTTGAAATATACGCGCAGCATGATAGAGAAGCTGAACCAGCGTCCCGAAATACAGACGGCATACACGACGTTCGACATCAAGTATCCGCAGTATCGTGTTGAGGTCGATGCCGTTAAATGCAAGCGGATAAACGTATCTCCTTCTGATGTGCTGAGTGTGCTTTCAGGTTATATCGGCGGTAACTATGCGTCTAACATCAACCGTTTCTCTAAGGTTTACCGCGTGATGTTGCAGGCTTCGCCTGAGTACAGGCTTGACAAGGAGTCGCTGAACAATATGTTCGTCCGCTCTTCGTCCGGTGAGATGGTGCCGATTGGGCAGTTGGTTACACTTGAGAGGGTCTATGGTGCACAGACCTTGAGCCGCTTCAATATGTATAACTCTATCTCGGTCAACGGTTTGCCCGCGGCCGGTTACAGTTCCGGAGAAGCCCTGAAGGCGATAGAAGAGGTGGCGGCTGAGACTTTGCCCGCTGGCTACGGCTATGAGTTCGGCGGAATGAGCCGTGAGATTGCGTCTACCAGTAGCGGTAGCACGGCGGTGATATTCGTGCTGTGTACAATATTCATCTACCTTATATTGTGTGCACTCTACGAGAGTATGTTCATCCCCTTGGCTGTCATCCTCTCCGTACCATTCGGTCTCATGGGCAGCTTCCTGTTCTCGAAGATGTTCGGCCTTGAGAACAACGTATATATGCAGACTGGTCTCATCATGTTGATAGGTCTGCTTTCCAAGACGGCCATACTGCTCACGGAGTATGCCTCTACCATGAGAAAGCAGGGTATGTCGATTGCGCAGGCTGCTCTTTCGTCTGCCGGTGTGCGTCTGCGCCCGATTCTTATGACCGCGCTGACCATGATTATAGGTCTCTTCCCTCTTATGGTTGCAACCGGTGCAGGTGCGAACGGTAACATATCGCTCAGTGTCGGCACTGTCGGAGGTATGACCATCGGTACTTTGGCCCTGCTATTCATCGTGCCGCCGCTGTTCATCATATTCCAGACCATTGAGGAGAAAGTTATGCCTGACCGTCGTGCTGAGATAGAGGAAGAGGACAAAAAACGACTTGAAGATTAAAGTGTTATGAAGAATATAGTGATATTTATGATAGCTGCCCTGTCGCTCAGCGGCTGCGGCATCTACGGGAAATACCATAGGCCCGATGTGAATACGGACAACCTCTATAAGGATATCGAGGTTTCTGAGGAGGACACCGCCTCGCTGGCTGACCTCTCTTGGCGCGAGCTATTTACTGACCCTCAGTTGCAGACGCTCATTGAGGAGGCTCTCGATTCTAATACGGACATGAACATTGCCCGTCTGAAAGTCAAGGAGGCGCGTGCGTCGCTCTTGAATGCCAAGTTGATGTATCTGCCGGGCATCCAGCTTGACCCGCAGGGTTCGATAACAAGCTACAATGCCGACGGCGCGTCCTACGGCTATGACCTCGGCGCGTCGGCCAGTTGGGAGTTCGACATTTTCGGCAAGACGCTGAACCGCCTGCGCGGCGCGAAGATGTCGCTTGCCCAGAGCGAGGCTTACAGTCTCGCGGTGCAGACCCAGCTCATCGCCACTATGGCCGACAGCTACTATTCCCTCCTCTTGCTTGATAAGCAGTTGGAAATCACCACTGCCACTGTCGAGAGCTGGCGCGAATATGTGCGCAGTCTGAAAGCCTTGATGAATGCCGGTCAGGCCGACCGCTCCACTGTCAATCAGGCAGAGGCGAGCTGCATGG
>JADIMV010000019.1 GCA_017694515.1 Candidatus Aphodosoma intestinipullorum | reverse complement strand
CAGACGATCAACGCACTCGAACACGACAAAATTTTCTGGCTCAGAAAAATTACTGGTTGTTTCACGACCAACAGTTATACCAACCTCCTTGTAATAGAAATGCTCGTTCTTCACATCAACTTTCAACGAACCGCTCACACCGTTATAGGATTTGATGAAGACATCGTCTTCCTGTTCAAAACTCAGAGTAGAGAGTAATTTCTTTATATTATCTTTAGTAATCATTTTGGAGAAATAGAGGCTAATTATTATGATTTCTATATTCAAACCCAGCAATAAAGTTTGCCATAATCATTCATTATTACAGCCATTGATATGCTGGCGAGGGTCTACATTCAAAATCTTTGCAATCTTCACAAGCTTATCAAGAGAGGGTTGTATTTTGTTGGAACACCAACGAGAAACAGTTGCTTCATTTTTGCCAATCTGTTCCGCTAACCATTTCCCTGTTTTACCATTCTCAACTAAAACAACTTTTAGTCTATTGATTTTCTGAGATTTCATATGTTTCGAATTGCCCATTAATTACAATTCTTTGATTTATAGCACAAATTTAGTTATAATATCGGGAAATGTCACTTTAAACCCTAGAAAAATGGACAAAAAGGACGCAAACATGCATTTAACGAATGATTTTGAATGAGAACCAATAACAAAAAAGTGATATATACACACTCATCAAATTTATTTCATACCTTTGACTTTGGAATTCCACACACAATCTGACGCAGAACGCTGCAACAATTCGGGGAGCAGTAGCGAGAAATTACACTACTTGCCAAATCATAAACAAAATATATTCAACTACTTGAACAAACAATCCAAGTCCTAGTGGGATCACAACAGAAAGAGGCATAGCATGATTGGTTATGCCTCTTTCTTGTTATACGTCTTCCTCATAACACAGCAGTTACACTCCCCCGACAACAAGCACAAATACATGAAACTACGCAGCAGCACTCCGCTTACTTAAACCCAAAACGTTCTAACGACCGTTTTGGGTTTAATCCCTTTCACGCATACCCCCGTCCCCTCTTTTACTACAAATTAAGGTTAAAAACACGTACTCTCGAGCCAGTTTCTCCGAAAGCTCTCCTAATCTTCACTTGAAAAATAGTCCGGTTCCACAAAAAATATCGCCCTTTGCTTTGCAGTTTCGGCATATTGTAATAACTTTGTACCTGATAAATGATAAGGGGATGTCTATCCTGATTGCGGCAGTAGCTCAGTCGGTAGAGCATTAGCTTCCCAAGCTGAGGGTCGCGGGTTCGAGTCCCGTTTGCCGCTCCGCAATAAATCCTGGCAGTTAGGCGTTTAACTGTCAGGATTTATTTTCTTGAATGATGCTGGCAAGCACTTTACACATCATAGCACCTTGTGCATTGCTGGTCATTCTTCATTAAACCTGCATATTTGAAAATGAAAGAATTAGGGACTCTGTGGACCATGTTCCTCTCGTTTGCTAAGATAGGAACATTCACCCTCGGCGGGGGCTACGCCATGATACCGCTCATCGAGCGCGAGGTCGTGACGAGCCACAAGTGGATTAAGGATGATGAGTTTCTCGACATGGTAGTGTTGGCTCAGACTGCACCGGGCATTCTGGCCATGAACATATCCATCCTCGTTGGCAACCGCATCGCGGGCAAGCGCGGAGCCGTCGTGGCCGCACTCGCATCCGGTCTGCCATCGTTCGTTATCATACTGCTCTTCGCCATGTTCCTCACCCGGTTCCATGACAACGAGATAGTGAACAAAATGTTCAGCGCGATACGTCCCGCCGTGGTTGCGCTGATTGCCGTGCCTGTCTTCTCCCTCGCCAAGGGGGCTAAGGTCAGCATGAAAAACGTCTGGATTCCCGTGGCGACTGCCATCCTGATATGGGGCTTCTCGCTGTCGCCCATCTACATTATAATAGCCGCCATAATTGCTGGCATAGCAGTGGCATACTACGGCATCCGCACAGGCCGCGCCGCAGCAAAACAAGAGCGGCAGATGCAGGAGAAACACAATGACACTGTGGCGGAAGACAAGCAATGACCGCCACTTCTCCACACTGCAACAACAGCTGCAACGCTCCTACATGAAACGCCTCTCCAAAGAGACCCACACCTTTCCATACCTAAAACAGATTAAATAGCACTATTAAAATCGCCAAATATGGCGATTTTATATCATCTCCCCTGCAAGTACCTTTGCCAGAAAAAATCAGAGACCTGAAAGCGGACTGTTCCCGTATAATACAGTCCGACCCTGATTTACCTTTTCTTCAGCGTCCATTAGCAGGATAACGGTCAGGCAATCCTGACGACGCTGTTGATTAAGCAGCACTACTAAATCTACATAACATGGTACATATCAGACAGATGCTTGTCGCACTCGCTTTACTGGCCGCGACAGGCGCACACGCACAACAGACCTTCAACTGGTTCTCCCCCTTGGAGAGCAACAGTCAGTCCACCATCTCATCCTTACAGACCGATGGGAAAGACAACATCTTCACCTTTGCCGCCTTCGGCACAAAAGACGACGGCACGGGAAAGCCGACAGGCCGGTTTCTCGGCCGCACCTTCACCGGAGCCCCATACACTGAGGGCAACTCATACAACAAAAACCTACTGTTCGTCAAGCACGACAAAGAGGGCAACATTTTGTGGGCTGTCAATACAGACCGTGGAGACATCTACGATTCCAGTTCCGACTTCGTTCCGACCCCTGACGGCGGGGCTTTCCTTGCCCTTAAGTGCCGCCGCACAGGCATGAAAGATCACGGTGACATCATATTCCGCATGACCGGGACTGACGGAAAAGTCAGTACAGTCACATGGAAAAGCCTGCTGCGGGCATACCAGCCGGTATTTGTCAAGATAGACGGCACAGGGCGCATTGAGCATATAGCCACGGCCGTGGTAGATACATCAGCCATGCCTGATGCCGACTACTACAGCCACGGCACTCCCGACGGCATAGAGCTTTACTCCACCACCACGGACGACGAAGGCAACTTCTATATAGCCGGGCGGTTACGTAAACCGATGACCATCGACGGAGTGACCATAGAGCCGCACAACACCGACGGATGGGACGGCGACTCTCAGGTACAGGTTGGGTGTTCATTCATCCTGAAACTCGACGGACAGCTCAAATACGTATCGCACATAGTCTCCGGCGGAAAGGCCGTCTACGACCAGCTGAAGCAAATTGCGTATGAGGACGGGAAACTCTATACTGCCGGAATATACAAGGCGGACGGAACATCGCCCATATCAATCGGCGAAAAGGAGTTCACCCCTGCTGGAGGAGAATGCGGACTGTTTGCCGCAAGGCTCGACACCGATTTGAAAGCAGACTGGGCAGCTCATTATTCCGGTTATACTGCCAATGAGCGGAACAATTTCCATCTCGAATTTCTCTCTTTCGACATGAGTAAAGAGAAATTCTACATAGGCGGGGGACTCTGGGGTGGACTTAATGTCAATAACAGCATGACGGTAGAAACTCCGTCTCAGCAACTCAACGGCCTGCTTGTGGCGTGCGATGCGGAGAGCGGCGTAGCCACAAACGCTCTTGTTGTTGAAGACACCAAGATTGGCAAGATAATGGGGGTTGCTGACCGTGGCGACAGCCTCTATGTATACGGCTACGACTGGGGGCGGCGCAACGACATTGCTTATCTCGATGTGTACACAAAAGACCTCACCCTGAAGAACACCTACACGCTGATGTCGTCGCGCAGCGGCCAGATGACGGCGTGGTCCTTCGTAACCGTAGGCAACGATATAATCGCGGCCAACCGCGACAAGCAGAAGATGGAACTCTCTTTTGAAGGCACTGATGAGACCTACAAGAACAGTGAAATGCCGTTTTTCGGCATCTTGGTCTCCTACACCATCGGGGCAGACAGCTCTCCCTCCGACCCCGACTCCGACATTGAGACTCGCACATCGTATGCCGAGGACAGGATGATAACAGTGCACACTAAAGGTCAGACTGTATACATAGCAAATGCGGAGGGAATGTCCATACGGATTTATGATATGACGGGCCGGTGTATCAACGAAATCCCGACTGCCGGAAACGAAGAAGCAGTGAGAATAACGGTGCGGGGTATATACATCGTTAAAGCGGGAGAGAGCGTAACTAAAATCATAATCTGAAACACACGGAAACGAGATACCGATTACAACGAAACCACATAATCAGACTATGAAATCTAAACTTTTATTTGCGGCAAGCCTCGTGCTTGCCATCTCGTCTCTGCCATTACGCGCAGAAGGGCGGATCTGTTGGACGGACGAAAGTATGAAGCCTGACACCACATGGTTCACTCAGGACAAAACTCTCAAAGAGTACACCGTCAGTACTCCTGAACAGCTTGCGGGCCTCGCATGGCTTGTCAGTCCTCGTGACGGCAAGAGCAGCAACTACACATTTGAGGGAGTAACCGTACGGCTTGGCGGCGACATCTCGCTCCTGAAGGAAATCAGCTCCGCTGGTGGAACGGAAGACACCGTGCTGTGGCAACCGATTGGTGACGCACAGTTCAAAGAGAGGACATTGGAGAGCGGTATGCCGTTCATGGGCATATTCGATGGGCAGAACCATATGATTGACGGCCTCCGGACTGCCGACGGCACTACGGCGGGGCTGTTCGGATACATAAAGGGTGCTGAGATAAAGAACGTTAGGATTGGTGCTAAGTCTAAGATAGTGATAAACGACGGTGAGACCTCGGGAAACTCTGACCCTGACACCTATGCAGGAGCCATATTCGCATACGCTGACAGCAGCACTGTCACTGGCTGTACCAACGAGGCGGCTGTGATGTGCGCACACGAAGGCAAGCACGGAAACAACTGCTACGCGGGCGGTATCGGCGGCTGTGCCGTACATACGCTCATCGATCGTTGTGAAAACTCCGGCCGTGTGGCCGATGCATACCGTATAGCGGGCGTAATCGCCTATGCGGAAGGAAGCTACGTTGTCAACTGCACCAACCATGGCGATGTGATACAGGGCGAAGACGACAATTCGCTCTCCACGGGCGGCATCGCGGGCGAGACTTCTGGAGGCACGAGTGTCTACAACTGCCTGAACGCTGGATATATGTATATCACATACGACCGCCGTGGAGCTATCATCGGCAGCCTTGGCACCGCCTCCATGTCCGGCTTACAGGGCGTACGCAACAACCTGAATGTCGGGGAGATAGTTGGCGACAAAGCAAGCAGGCGGCTGTACACAATCGGCTACATGGTCAACAACAGCCTCGCGCTGCGCAACTATTCCGTCAAGAACGATGCGGCGGACAAGTCCAGTGCGATTCCAGTGGCAAAGCTCAGCGCGGACAGCCTTAAGAGCGATGCCATGTTGGTCAACCTCAACTCGTATGCGGGCTATCTCAACCGCCATCTGAAAGAGAAGGGCATACTCCTCATGAAATGGGAACTGAAAGCCAGTGCTGATTATCCCACTCTGAGCGACGTTGCCGCCGACGAGACTTACCGTATGGCTGTAACCTACAATCCCCTTGCCACTGTGACTTTTGACGGCAACTATTCCGAGGACGACCGTCTGTCGGTCTACAATAAGGCCGATGCGGAGATTACTGTCACTGTGACCCCGCCCGATGGCTACACATTTGAAGGCATAAAAGTCGATGGAGGAGACCTGCAAGCGGGAGTAAGCGCCTTCAAACAGCAGGCCAGGGACATGACCATGGAGGTAGAAGTCTCTGCTGGAGAGATGAATACGTGGGAGACTATGGCTCAATATGCCCTTGACAGCACAGACTATATCGCGGATGAAAAACAGAATGCATACTACATCTACACGCCGAAAGGGCTTGCCTATGTGGCTCGGCTTGTCAATGACGGCTCGATGGCCTCTGGAGCTGAAGTCGTTTTATATGCCGACATTGACCTCGCCGTCAAAAACAGCGCGGGAGAGACACTCAAATGGATACCGGCGGGCACAGCGGAACATCCCTTCTCCTTCACCTTGAACGGCAACGGGAAAACCATAAGCGGAATATATGTCGATACCGAAAGCGACTATGCGGGGCTGCTTGGCTATGCTGCTGATGCTTCTATAACTGACCTTACCCTTGACGGCGTTTGCGCGGTCAGCACCACGGGCAGCTATGCCGGGGGCGTAGCCGGTCTGATGTCTGGTCAATGTGTCGTGACTGGATGCGTGAGCCAAGCCTCTGTCAAGGCCGCAAGCCGTGCCGGAGGCATTGCTGGCAAGTTCTCGGGTAATTTATCTGCATCGTCCAACGAAGGCACTGTGACTGCCACTGAAGGAATGGCCGGAGGTCTCGCGGCGCAGCTCAATGCCGGGTCTCGGATAGAGAACAGCTATAATAGCGGGAAAATCGAGGCCGGTGCTGAGGCTGGCGGCCTCGTGGCGGAAACATCCTCCGCCGATGCCGATGGCTGCGTGATAGCCAACAGCTATAACGGCGGCTCTGTCAATGGCGGCAGCCTTGCCGCTGGTGTCGCTGCCCGCGCAGCTCAGGGCGACACGATTAAAAACACCCTCTCCTACGGCGTTGTGAAAGGCAGTGAGACAACTGGCGGCGTAGTGGCCGACAACTCCGGTGCCGCGCTTGTCCGCAACTATTACCTGAAAGACAACCTCTCCGTCTCTGTCAAGGGTGCTACACCCCTCGCTGAGGCTGACGTGAAATCCTCTGCGCTCTCAAATGAGATGCAGGCTTTCGCGGGATATATGAATCGCATTGACGGCACAAAATTCTATGGATGGAAATCCGGCTCTGACGGCTATCCTGACTTGACCACATCGGCGGCGAAAAAGTCATTCGTCGTCCGCTTTGTGATGGACTCGGACCACGGCTCATTCACGCTTGCCTCGCCCGACATGAACGTACTGGCACAGGACTCGGCCCTATACCTTGTCTCAACCTCCAGCATGGGTGTAAGCGCGACCGTAAAGATAGAGTTTTCATCCATCGAGCCCGAGGCAGGCTACGTCTGCGCGGCTCTGACTCTTAATGGAGAAGACCAAACGAAATCACCCGTAGAGGACCAGCAGTACTCTGTTACGATAAAGGACGATGCTGTTTTCGGGGTCACATTCTCACAGCCCACGCGGTGGGACCAGTATGCCGCCGAAGCCGAGGAGGGTACAGACTATCGGTGGACTGGGAAATATGACACACTTGAAATATACACGCCGCTTGGCATGGCGTTCCTCACCAATGAAATGGCTCTCTCCTTCGACGGGTTTGAAGGCGTGACTGTAAAGCTCATGAACGACATTGACTTGGGCGAGAAAAACACGTCTACTGACACAGTAGAATGGTATCCTATAGGCGGTTCTGACAACAAGCACATCTTCGCCGGGGTCTTTGACGGACAGGGACATACGGTGAAGAACATGATTATGGACGACCCCGATGCGACGTACGGAGGACTGATAGGCTACCTTTCCGGCACAGTCCGCAACGTCACTGTACAGGGCGGACATCTTAACGCCAAGTCTATGGTTGGCGGTGTCGTCGGTGCGGCGGCTGCAAACAAAAACGCTCTCATAATCAACTGCAACAACATCGGCTGCAATGTCTCTGCAACCCACACTGCCGGCTCTGCCGGAGGCATAGTGGGCATGGTCATGAAGACTGGACAGGTCATAAACTGTTCGTCCCGTGCCGTGACCTCCTCGCCAAAGGCTGCAGGTGGCGTGGTTGGCAATCTGATGGGCGACATGACCAACTGCGTTGCTGCTGGCAATGCGGAAGACCCCCTCTTCGGCTCTTCGACAGGCACTGTCAAACGCTGCTACTATATAGCCGTGGAGGGCGAGACCTCTAAACCGGGAAAAGGCACTGGCATTACCTCTGAAGTGATGTACAGTCAGGAGCTTGTGACGGAACTGACCGCCTACGCGGGCCATCTCAACAACAGCGAAACCCCTGTCGGCGCAGCCGGATGGATACATACCGGCACAAGTCTCCCCCTCGCGGGCACTGCCGTCGCCGCCAAATCCTACCGCGTGACCGTAGCTGAAGGCACTGATGACATATCGCTCCGCCTGATTTCAAACGATGCCGACTCCACATTCTACGCCAACGCCGCATCACCTGTAGCCGTCGTTGTGGACAAAGACGGTTACAAGCTCGACTCTATAACTGTGAACGGCGGGAGCGTCGAGGCCAACAACGGCTCATTCCTGATGCCCGAGGCTGACGTTCTCCTCTCCGCGCCTGTGCTGAAACTCTTCGACACATGGAACGACTATGCTACGCAGGCAAAGCCGGGCGAGGACTACACCGTTGAGGACAACGTGGTAACCATACTTACGCCTAAAGGCTTGGCGTTCATGTCGCTCAGTGCCTCTCGTGGAGAGCTTGCCGGAACCTACCGCCTTGCCGCCGACATTGACCTGACCCTGACCAACGGCGAAAGTGTTGCCGTCCGCTGGATTCCCGCCGGAAGCGAGACCCGTCCGTTCAGTGCCTCTTTTGACGGTGACGGACATACCGTCGACGGTATGCTGATAAACGATGACCGGGGCTGTGCTGGCCTCATCGGCTATGCCGAAAATGCCAATATAACCGGCCTCACCGTCGGCGCGAAATCAACCGTCAGCGGCTCTGCAAACTACATCGCCGCCGTGGTTGGCTATGCCGACAACTGCACAATAACCGACTGCCATAACCTTGCTGATGTCAACTCCACTGCAAAACTGTACACTGCGGGCATCGCCGCCAAGATAGACGGCGAAAGCATAGTCAATGGCTGTACTAACTCCGGAAACATAACGACCACTGGAGGTCAGGCCGCCGGAATAGTTGCGCTCGCGGGCAGCACGAGTGGCGACTGCCATATCTTCAACTGCGAAAACTCAGGTGCCGTAGTCGCGGCCACTACCACCGCCGGAGGCATCGCCGCAATGTTGCAAGGCAATAGGACCAAAAGCGATGAAAGCGTATGGGGCACTATTCGCAACTGCGTAAACCGTGGCACTGTGACGGCCAAATCCATGGCTGGCGGCATCGTCGGCATGATGAACGCACTGGCCGTAGAGAACTGCGTCAATGCCGGAAGCGTGACCGCCACACAGGGCACAGAGAAAACCTATGCTGGCGCAATCGCCGGAATGCTCTCCTCCACGGCCTCTGTCAAAAAGAACGGACTGCGGTTTTACCGCAACTACACCATAAGCGGATGCGTCTACAACGAGGGCGGCATCATTGCCGACGATGTAAAGACAGAATTGTCCGAGAGCGTGATGCAGGACGAGGCTCTGGCTGCTGAACTCACCTCATATGCTGGCTACCTTGACCGCACCGTCGGCAATGTCGGCTTCCGTGGCTGGCGTTCCGCCGACGGCGGCACTCCCACTCTCGGCACAGACAACGCCGTACACACCTATTCCGTGACCATAGACAGCGACGGCCTTGTCGGCGGCACTGTCTCTCTGCCCGAAATGATAACGGTAGACGACTCCGCATTCTACGCGGCAGCTGGCGAAGATGTCACTTTGACCGTCACGGCCGATGAGGGCTACACCCTCCGTCTGCTCATGGCCAACGATACCGAGATTGACGGCGGCGGGACATTCTTCATGCCGGAGGAGGACGTAACCATAACTGCCTCATTCACTAAGGATGTCAGCAGTAGTCTCGATGAAGTCACCTCAAACAGCGTCACGCTATGGAGCAGCCATGGGCTACTGAACATCGCGCTTGAAGCCGAATCCCGCGTGCAGATATTCACGGTCGATGGCCGGTGCGTCATTACGGACAATGCCCGCATAGGGGACAACAGCTACCCCTTGCCCCCGTCTGTATACGTCGTTGTCATCGGTGGCAATACTTATAAAGTATCCGTCATCTGACCGTCCTGTATATATGATGAACGGGGAGCAATACCTGCGCGGTATGCTCCCCGTTTCGTTTTACACCAAATCGTTAAGCCCCCAAAACGGCCGTTAGTCTTTGAGCTGATTTCTCTGTTTATTCCCCCAAGTTTATCCC
>JADIMV010000119.1 GCA_017694515.1 Candidatus Aphodosoma intestinipullorum | reverse complement strand
GGAGCGGCAAGACGACGATGATGAAGATGATGCTTGGGTTCTACGCGCCGGTGAGCGGCGAGGTGACGCTTGGCGGCACGCCGATGGGGAGCTACAGCCCGAGGGCGTGGCGCGGGCGGTGCGGCACGGTGATGCAGGACGGGTATATATTTTCGGACACGATAGCGGGCAACATAGCAGCGTGCGACGAACGGCCTGACATGGCGCGAGTGCGCGAGGCGGCGCGGACGGCCAACATTGACGGGTGGGTGGCATCGCTGCCTATGGGTTACAACACGAAGATAGGAGCTGACGGCCACGGCCTCAGCACGGGACAGAAGCAGAGGATACTCATAGCGCGTGCGGCGTACAGGGGCGCGAAGTACCTCTTCTTCGACGAGGCGACCAATTCGCTGGACGCGAACAATGAGAGGGAAATCATGGCGCGGCTGCGAGAGCTGTTCGAGGGGCGGACAGTGGTGGTCATAGCTCACAGGCTCAGCACCGTGAGGGACGCGGACAATATCGTGGTGCTTGACCACGGGCGCATAGCGGAGCAGGGCACGCACGAGGAGCTGACCGCACGGCGCGGGAAATATTACAGCTTGGTGAAAAACCAATTGGAGCTGGGAGGATAATTTAACGTCATTGATATGCCAGACAGGTTAGACCCGGATTTTTACAGCGACGAGGCCCAGGATATAATGGGGTCTATACCGCCGTGGGTGGTACGGTGGGGGGTGACGGTGATAGCCGCGATATTCGCGGGCATTGTCATAGGGTGCTGCATAATCAAATATCCGCAGACGGTCTCCGCCCCGATAACCATCACTACGGAAAATCCGCCCTCGGATCTCGTGGCGCGTTACAGCGGGCTGCTTGACACAGTGTGCGTGGCTGACGGCGAGAGCGTGGAGCGCGGCCGGCTCATAGCCTTGCTTGCGACCCCGGCCCGCTATGAGGATATAGTGGCGTTGCGCGACAGCGTGATGGCAGGTGAGGGCATCGCAACGGAGAGTTTTGTGCAGGGAGGATGGATAGCGCGGCAGTACTCGCTTGGCGAATTGCAGTCAGTATGGGAGGAGCTGGCACGCAAGTGCATGGATTACAGGCACTATATAGAGACCGACTATATCGGGGAGAAGAAAAGGCTTCTCACGGCACAGATAGAGAAGAACGAGGAGTATTATGCCGACCTTACGGAGCAGAAGCGGCTGATGGACAGAGATATGCAATATGGGGTGAGCGCACTGAGGCGTGACTCCATATTGAGGGAGAAAGGAGTACTGTCCGATGCGGACTATGAGATATCGACGCAGAACTACATAGCCAAACAGAGCAGCAGCGCGGGTTTTGAGGCGACGCTGACAGCGACCGAGCTGACGATATTGCAGACACGCCAACAGCTTGTGGAGCTGACGATGGAGGAGGAAAACGAGATGGCGGAGTACCGCCGCACGATAGGACAGTTGCGGCAGCAGTTCCTTGCCCAGGCCGCGCAGTGGATGGAGACATACGCCATAGTGGCTCCGGCGGACGGCACAGTCTCTCTGCACGGACGGGGGCGCGGAGGCGAACATATAACCGTAGGCGACGTGGTGGCATCGGTCACGCCTGACACCGCTCTCCGTGTGGTCGGGCGGATGCAGGTCCCGTCTGTCGGCTTCGGGAAGATTGCCGCAGGGCAGAGGGTCAACGTCAGGCTGAACGGTTTCCCCTATATGGAATATGGAGTCCTTCGCGGGAGCATAAGTGCGATATCGGCTGTGCCTGAGACGGTGCAGACACAAAGCGGCACGACAGTGGCCTATGCCGTAGAGGTGGAGTTCCCTGACGGCCTGCGCTCTACATACGGCAAGAGCCTGCCGTTCATACAGCGGATGGACGGCACGGGCGAGATAGTGACAGAGGATATGAGGCTTATAGAGCAGTTCATCCAGCCGATAGTCTCGCTGTTCAAAAACAGGTGAGCAGGGGTGCATTGAGCAGTGATATTCCGATTCGCAAATAGTCCCCGAAATAACATCAGCCCGATTAATGCCTGCATCCCGGCATTTTCCTATATGTATTCTAAGTATGTTAAATGTGTGTCCGCTTCTCTGATGAATAAAAGGGTACGCGCTGTTGGTGATATATGGAAAAATTAGCGTATCTTTGTACCTGACGGTACAAGATAGGATACGGTTCGGCAATGGCAATCAAACAAGTTTGTTGCCATTGTACTCACCTTTCGCTATCTTTGTGCTGTCGCACCAAGATAGGATGCGGTTCGGAAAAGCAATCAAGTAAACTTGTTGCTTTTTTCTCACCTTTCGCTATCTTTGCGAACTGAGTGCTTAGCTCTAAGGCACGTATATAATAAATCTATGTTTGTTATGAGGAAATCTTGTCTGATGACTGTGATATTGGGTGCATCGCTTATCTTTGCGGGATGCACCATTCAGCGTGCGCCGGGGGCGTATGCTGCTGCCAAGGGTAAAAAAGAGCCTGCGAAAGAGGAGGTCGAGCAACCGGTAAAGCCAGATGAAACTGCATTGGCTAAGGCAGAGGCACAGCCGGTGCGTCCTGTGGAAGAAGAGGCGAAAATAGTTTTCGAGGCGGAGGCTCCGGAGACTGTCCGTGTGGTCGAACCGGAGGTTATAGAGCCAGTGGCTGTGAAAGAACCGGTTGATACGGCAAAGAAGGTGAAGCCCGAACCTGTTCCGGTGGTAGAGGAGAAGGAGGTGACCCGCGCAGAGCAGTTCACTGTCGTAGAAGCGCAGCCGGAAAACCCGTTGAAGGACTATAATGTCGTCATCGGCAGCTTCGGGCGTAAGGAGAATGCCGACGGTCTGAAACAGCGCATGACGACGGCCGGATATAAGCCGGTGATAGTGATAAACGATAAAGGGATGTATCGGGTCATACTCTCTTCGTTTGACACATACCGCGAGGCGAAGACTCTGATAAACAGTATAAAGGGAGATTTCGCTGACGCATGGGTGCTGGTTCAGAAATGAATGTGTGAGCGGGACGGGAGGAGTCTATGGAGCAGATGAAACTCACGGTGTTGGGGTGCGGTTCAGCCTTGCCGCTGACCGGATTCGGCCACTCGTCTCAGGTGCTGGAGTTCAGGAACAAGCAGTTCATGATAGACTGCGGCGAGGGGACTCAGGCACGTGCGGTGCGCTATCACCTTAAAACCGCGCGGCTCAACCATATATTCATATCTCATCTGCACGGCGACCACTGTTTCGGCCTCGTGGGGCTTGTATCGACGCTCGGTATGCTTGGCCGGACGGCAGATATAGAGGTTCATGCACACCCTGACCTTGAACGCCTGTATGCTCCGCTGATAGGCCATTTCTGTTCGGACTTCCCGTTCGCGGTAAGGTTTCATCCGTTTTCGCCGCACAGGAGCGAGGTGATATATGAAGACCGCAGTGTGCGAGTCACGACTATTCCGTTGAAGCACAGAGTGCCGTCGAGCGGTTTCCTGTTTGAGGAGAAGGAGGGCGAGCGGCATATAGTCAGGAAGATGACCGATGCGTACAGCGTACCGGTGAGTTTCATGAAAGATTTGAAGGCCGGGGCTGATTTTGTAACGGAGGATGGTGAGGTAGTGCCTAACGCACGCCTTACGCTGCCGCCCACGCCGCCGAAAAGATATGCCTATTGTTCTGATACGGCTTATAATGAGAAGATTATCCCGCTGATAGAGGGAGTGGACTGCCTGTATCATGAGGCGACGTTCCTGACGGAGGACAAGGCGCGTATGGCGGCCACGCTGCACAGTTCGGCGGCGCAGGCGGCAACGATAGCGGCCAAGGCAGGTGTCAAACGGCTGATAATCGGTCACTATTCGGCGCGGCACAATGGCGATATCGCCCCGTTTCTGGAAGAGGCCCAAAGTGTGTTCGCCAATACGTGCGCCGCTAAGGACGGTGACGTATTCTTCTTCTGATAATCAGGAGAGTAAAGCTGTATAGAATGTGTAGTTTCATCATACTATTATGTGGAGGTTTTTACTGTTTGTTGTGATGTCGTTGTCGACAGTTGCATTGTGCGGGCAGAGCCTTTCGCGGGCGGAAGGCCTGTTCAACAGGGGTGACTACGACTCGGCATATATTGAATACAGCAAACTGTTGGAGGCCAAGCCGAAAGACGCGTTGCTGCAATATAAGGCCGCACGGACTCTTTTTGAATCCGGGCGTTATGATGAGGCTCTGCCGTATTTTGCATTTGCGGCGGAGAAGAAAGTTTACAGCGCGTACCGTTATCTCGGCGAGACCTGTTTCCGTCTGTACCGTTTCGGCGATGCTCAGGATGCATACCGGACATACATCGGGAAACGGGGCGAGAAGATGGACAGTGCGGAAGTTGCGGCGGTGGAGGCCGCCATTGCGAAAGCTAAACTTGGTGCGTCCATGCTGAACCGGGTAGAGGACATCGCCATAATAGATAGCGCGAGGGTAGGGAAGAGAGAATTTCTCTCTGCATACGGTCTTGACAGAGATTTCGGTAGTATCAGATACACGCGTGAAATATTTCCGGGCGAGAAAAGCGCGGATGCCGTGGCTTTTGTCTCCGGGCGGGAAGACCGTATGGTTTTCTCGTCGATGGAGGACAGCGTGCTGAACTTGAAAATATCGTATCAGCTGATAGACGGATGGAGCAGGCCGGGGTCTTTCGCTCCGGAACTGACTACAGGGGATGATGAGAACTACCCGTTTGTGCTGCCCGATGGTGTGACTGTCTATTTTGCATCGAAGGGGTTCAATTCCCTCGGCGGTTATGATATATTTATGTCGCGGTATAATTCTGCCACAGACGGTTATACGCTGCCGCAGAATATAGGGATGCCGTTCAATTCTCCGGCGAACGATTATATGATGGTCATAGACGAGCAAAACCGCATCGGGTGGTTCGCGACGGACAGGGGACAGAAAGAGGATTCCGTGGTGGTCTACTGTTTTGTCCCGAATGTGGTGCGGACTCTGCTGCAAACGACGGACACGGCATATCTCAGGGATGCCGCACGTCTGAAAGCCTACCGCAAGGCTGATACTCCGGTGGGGTATGCGGATCGGACGAAAGGTGAGAGGCAGTCTACAGCGGGTCATGCCGACAGTGACATCGAGGCGTTTGTCATCAATGATGATGTGGCGTATTACGGTGTGGAAGATTTTGTAAGCGATGCGGCGGGTAAACTGTTCGCCTCAATGCGGGCGAAAGAGAGGGAACTCGATGATGTGCAGCGTGCGCTTGACGATAAACGCTGCGAGTATATGCATGTGGGGAAAGACGATGCCGCCCGGACCGCACGTGAGATAATAGCATTGGAGGCGGAGATAAACGGGTTGCAGCTTGAAATCAAGGCTTTGGCTAACGAGGTGAGGTCTGTGGAACTTGAAGCGTTGACTGTGGCGGGTAAACAGCAATAAAAAATATTGTTTTTATGGATATAGCATTAGTAGTGGTTTTCATGCTGTTGGGGATATTTTTCTTCCTGTTGGAAATATTCCTGTTGCCGGGCATAACGGTGAGTGGCTTGGCTGGAGTGGCGTTTGTTGCCCTGTCAGTCTGGTGGGCATTCGAGAATATAGGTATGACGGCAGGATGGATTACATTGGCAGGAGGGCTTGTGGCTTTCGTGTTCGCTATGTGGGCATTCCTGAAAATGAAAGTCATAGAGCGAGTGTCTCTGACTAAGGAGATTGACGGAGTGGCCAATCCGCTGGAGCATATCTCGGTCTCTGTTGGTGATAAGGGAGTGACAGTCACCCGTATGGCTCCTATCGGGATGGTGCGTATAAACGGTTCGGATTTCGAGGCCAAGTCGGACGACGGTCTGCTCGACCGTGGTACGGAGGTGGTAGTGACGGAGGCGAATGCGCATCAGGTCATAGTAAGCAGAGCGAAATAATAAAAAACAAAATAGAATCATTATGACGGTATTTATTATTGTCGGCGTGGTGGTAATTATACTTCTGCTCGCCGTGTTTTTTCATTTTGTGCCGTTTTTCCTGTGGATTTCGGCCAAGGCTTCCGGAGTGAACATCTCGCTCATTCAGTTGTTCATGATGCGCATACGCCATGTGCCGCCTTCGACGATAGTCAATGCCATGATCGAGGCGCACAAGGCTGGGCTTAATAATATCACGCGAGATGACCTCGAAGCGCATTATCTGGCGGGAGGTCATGTGGTGCGGGTGGTTCACGCGCTTGTCTCTGCCGCCAAGGCCAACATAGAACTCTCGTTCAGGACAGCCACGGGCATAGACCTCGCGGGGCGTGATGTGTTTGAGGCCGTGCAGATGTCCGTCAATCCGAAAGTGATTGACACGCCGGTGGTTTCTTCCGTGGCGAAGGACGGCATACAGCTTCTTGCCAAGGCGCGTGTGACTGTGCGTGCGAATATCAGGCAGCTTGTCGGCGGCGCGGGAGAGGAGACTGTTCTCGCCCGCGTGGGAGAGGGAATAGTCTCGTCCATAGGTTCATCGGAGACTCACAAGATGGTGCTTGAAAATCCTGATTCAATCTCCAAGCTTGTGCTTAGCAAGGGGCTTGATGCCGGTACGGCGTTTGAGATATTGTCGATAGATATAGCCGATGTGGATGTCGGCAAGAACATCGGTGCGAAACTCCAGATGGATCAGGCCGAGGCGGACAAGAACATCGCTCAGGCACGTGCAGAGGAGCGTCGTGCTATGGCCATAGCACTCGAACAGGAGATGAAAGCCAAGGCGCAGGAGGCACGGGCAAAAGTGATTGAGGCAGAAGCGGAAGTGCCGCTGGCTATGGCAGAGGCGTTCCGCAGCGGAAATCTCGGAGTGATGGATTATTACCGCATGAAGAACATCGAGGCGGACACTCAGATGCGCGAGACGATAGGCCGTCCTGCACAGCAACAGAAACCAGAGAAGAAAGATAAGTGATAACCAACCGAATATCAAAGTTTTATGCAGATAGGGAACAGAATGCCGGATGTGCTGGGTACTGACCAGAACGGCAATGAGATAAAGGCGGCCGACCTGAAAGGGCAAAACGTCGTGCTATATTTTTATCCCAAGGACATGACATCAGGGTGTACGGCTCAGGCGTGCAACATAAGGGATAATTATAAAGAGCTGCGCGATGCAGGCTTCCGAGTTATAGGTGTGAGTGTGGACGATGCGGCCAAGCACCGTAAGTTCATAGAAAAGAACGGGTTGCCGTTCGACCTTATAGCCGATACGGACAAGAATCTTGTTTCCGCTTTCGGCGTGTGGGCAGAGAAGAAGATGTGCGGCAGGACATATATGGGTACGCTGCGTACTACGTTCATTTTCAACACTGAAGGGGTGCTGACGCATATCATAGGCAGCAAGGAGGTGAAAACATCCGACCATGCCAACCAGATAATGAAGGCTGTCGGCCTGAAATGAGAACATAGACAATAGACAAAAGATAAGGACTATTTTTAAGATAAAGTTATGGCAGAAACAGAGATAAAGCAGCCGTCGCCGGAGAAACTGAAAGCCCTCCAGCTGGCACTGGAAAAGATTGAGAAAGACCACGGTAAGGGTACAATCATGAAACTCGGTGATGACAGGGTGGAGGATGTGAGCGTCATACCCACGGGTTCCATCCTGTCTCTTATACACATCTGACGCTGCCGACGACA
>JADIMV010000118.1 GCA_017694515.1 Candidatus Aphodosoma intestinipullorum | reverse complement strand
GATAAGCATAAATACAAACTACGACTTCATCAGCGACGTGTGGAAAGAACGTCCCGCACTGCCAGACGCTCCGGTGATGGTCTTCGACGAGAAATACACCGGACGGAGCATCGGCGACAAACTCGCCGCACTGCGCACAGAGATGGGCAAACTGCATATAGACACCATACTTCTCACAGCACTTGACGATATCGCATGGCTGTTCAACCTCCGTGGAAACGACATCGAGTGTAATCCAGTATTCATCTCGTTCGCCATCGTGGACAGCAAGAAGGCGACTCTTTTCATCAACCCAGCCAAACTAGACGACAAGACAAAAGCATATCTCACGGAATCAGAGGTCGAATGGCGCGGATATGGAGAGATATTCACCGCGCTGAAATCGCTCAACGGCGGGGTGAGAATCGGGCTCGACTTCAACAAGGTGAACTATGCGCTCTACAAATCAATACCCTGCGCCTGTCAGACGGTAGAGATACCGCCAGTCGTATTCCGCATGAAAGCCATAAAGAACGATGTGGAGCTTGCGGGCGAACGCCGTGCGATGGTTAAGGACGGTGTCGCGCTTGTGCGCTTCTTCATGTGGCTTGAAAAGGCCGTGGCAAAAGGCGAAGTCACTGAGCTATCGGCTATAGCCCGCCTGCACGAATGCCGCGCAGCGCAAGACAAATTTGTCATGGAGAGTTTCGGCACGATAGCCGGATATGCTGAGCACGGCGCGATAGTGCATTACAGCTCTTCGCCGGAAACGGACATACCGCTGAAAGCGGAAAACTTCTTCCTGCTCGACTCAGGCGGACAGTATCTCGACGGCACGACGGACATCACCCGCACAGTGGCTCTCGGCAGACTCACGCAGCAGCAGAAACGCGACTACACTCTCGTGCTGAAAGGACACATAGCCCTCGCGACAGCAAAGTTCCCATACGGGACACGCGGCTCACAGCTCGATATCCTCGCACGCAACTTCCTGTGGCAAAACGCCATGAACTACGGACACGGAACAGGACACGGCGTAGGCCATTTCCTCAATGTACATGAAGGTCCTCAGAACATACGCATGGACGAGAACCCGACCATACTCGAACCGGGCATGGTGATAAGCAATGAGCCGGGGATTTACTGCGCAGGGCAGTACGGCATAAGGACAGAGAATCTTGTAGCCGTCAAAGAAGCAGGAGAAAGCGAATTCGGCCGTTTCCTCTGTTTCGAGACTCTGACGCTATTCCCATTCGACACCAAATCGATAGACAAAAAGATGCTTACCGACGAGGAAATACGATGGATAAACGGCTATCACAAGATGGTGTTCAAAAAGCTATCCCCGAAACTCACGAAAGAGGAGAGGGCATGGCTTGAAAAGAAGACCCGTGAAATCTGAACAACGTGAGTCCGATATAAGCCTGCGGCTTTCCCGTATAGGTATAGTATTCGACAGATGGCTATAATATCCACCGTGACGATGAGGTTTACGATTTGAACGTTTTTGCACGACTTTGATGCAAGAATGTCGAATCGCCAAGGAGAGGATAAGGAGGAGATAGCTGAGAGCTAAGGAATCGGTAACGAGTTGTCCTGTATTACAGGAGGTTACGGACGAGATGCGGACACAATGAGAATAGTGGTCGAAGAATGGAATATGTATTAAACACCATGAGAATGCATATGAAAAAAATGCAGGCATGAGTGTTATATCGAACTGGCATTGAAGAGCCAGAACAATCAGAAATAGCTACGGGGGTCAGGATGACATACATAATCCTGACCCCCGTACATTATTATAGAGGCAACACCTTATGCCGGCTCTACATGAATCATTATCAAGGCGTCGTCGCCGAACTCTTTCTTCAGCTTCTCCTCTATACGGCTCGTTATCTCATGGCTGTACGCCACGGTCATGCCCGAATCAAGCAGCATGTGAAACTCTATCACGACAGCCTTGCCTATGTGTCTCGTCTTCAAATCGTGTATATCCTGCACTTCGCGCTCGGACATGGCTATGTCCACAATCCGTTTCTCAACATCTGCGGGCAACGACACCTCCAAAAGTTCCTTAATGCCCGGCAGCACCAAATCATACGCCACTTTCGCTATCAACACACTCACTACTATGGCCGCCACAGGGTCAAATATAGTCCACTTTCCGCCGAAGAAATACGCACCACCGATGCCCAACAGCGTGGCCACCGATGAGAATGCGTCGCTCCTATGATGCCATGCATTGGCCATTACCGCACTCGAACCTACACGTTTACCCACGCGGTAAGTGTACTGGTAGAGAGCCTCTTTCACCACTATGCTCACAGCCGCCGCCACAAGAGCCACGACTCCGGGAGACGGCACATCCTCACCCGCGTATATGCCCACGATACGCACCACACTGTTCCACAGTATGCCTATCGCTACCGCGAACAGCAGCAGTCCGATGATGACCGTTGCCAGCGTCTCATATTTCCCGTGCCCATAGTCATGGTCGGCATCCTGGGGCTTAGATGAGAGACGCACGCATATAAGCACGACAAAATCAGTAAGGAAATCGCTCAGCGAATGTATCCCGTCGGCCAGCATCGCACCGCTCCTGCCAACTACAGCCGCCGCAAGCTTAGCAGCAGTAAGTACCATATTGACAAAGAAACCGACCAAGGTCACCCGGTATATCTCGCCGTCCCTTGTCCTGTTCATACACTTTTCCGTTTTGTTCATACACACATACCTATTGCAGAAGGGATTATATCAATCGCATAATCTGTGGCCTCCGGTAGCATGATGCCGTCAGTCTCGGCCAATAGCGCAGCAGATGCCCCTATATGCACATTGTCGGAGACATAAATATGCGCACACGGGTGCTTGTCTATCTCCCCACGGAACAGAAACCTCAGACCTTCAAGTATCCGGATAAACGTAGGACGCTCGATGGCGTTTATCTGGAACAGCCCGTCGTATGGCACAGCCGCCGGAGTCTGCTTAATGCCTCCGCCGGTATAGCACCCGTTGCCGACGGTCACGGTGAACATCTCTTTCTCAATGGAAGAATCGCCAGCCACGACCTTCATTCTGACAGACCTGTACAGGCATACGGAGACAAGGAGTGACAGCGTATAAACCCAACCACGCCCACCGAGATACTTTTTCAGCCGGTTAGTGGTCTTTACTACCGTTGCACTCAGTCCCACACTGGCATCATTGATGAAATATCTCTCGCACATCTTGCCGTCATGCCGATATCTCACCCGCCCGACATCGACCATCACCTTGCGACGCTCAAACAGTCTGGAGGACAAATTGTGCCCCTTATCGGCCAGTCCCCAAAAACGAGCCCAGTCATTGCCCGTACCATAGGGTATCAATGCGAGGGAAACGGACGACTTGTCCGTCAGGGAAGATGTGAAAATGCCGTTCACCACTTCATTCATCGTACCGTCACCCCCTACCACAAGTATATGCCTCACTCCGCTATCGACGAGCGAGCGCGCTATCTCCACTGCATGACCCGGATATGCGGTCATCTGCTCAAAAAAACGTATCTCGGCATACTTCAGCAGCCTGTATATGCGCACCCAGTCTTTCTGCAACTCCCTTTTCCCGGAGTAAGGATTGACGATAACGCCCCACTGCTCATCCCGTAAACCCATCTTTCCTACCTGTCACAATATAACAAATGAACACAGACGGGTTCACTCACCCAGCCCATATGTAAAAAACAGGACAACCGTCCCATAACACAGCTCATAACATTAGATCCATCACCGTCAATGCCGCCATAGCCTCAACCACCGGCAACACTCGCGGGAATACAGTGACATCATGCCGTCCCCGGACTTGCAGTCTTACCTCGTCGCCTGTGGCATTCACTGTGGACTGTTCCATGGCGATGGACGGTATAGGCTTGAAAACCACACGGAAACAGATATCCTCGCCATTGGAGATGCCGCCCTGGATGCCCCCGGAGCGGTTTGTCAAGGTATGCACCTCGCCGTCACGCCAGACAAACGCATCGTTCTGCTCCAACCCTGTCATGTCAATGCCGTCAAATCCGACCCCATAGTCAAAACCCTTTGCAGCAGGGATAGACATCACGGCATACGCCAACCGCGCCGACAACTTATCATAAAGCGGTTCGCCAACTCCGGCTTTCAGCCCGCGTACGACACAAGTGGCCGTTCCGCCGACAGTATCACCCACCGAGCGTAACGATGCGAGATACTCCTCCACACAGTCATCCATATCCCTGTCAAGAGTGCCGAAACGGGTAAGGCGAGCAGCATCAAGCTCATAATCAGTATATGAACCGTCCATCGACACCTTGCCCACACGACTTGTGAAGGCAGATACCGTGACCCCATGCTCCATCAGCCACTGACGTGCCATAGCTCCGGCCACTACCCTCACGGCAGTCTCCCTCGCCGAAGCGCGCCCGCCGCCACGCCAATCGCGTAGACCGTACTTCGCCTGATATGTATAGTCAGCATGAGACGGGCGGAACACATCTTTAAATTCCTCATAATCACCGCTGCGACAGTCGCTGTTCCTTATCATGAAAGCTATTGGAGTGCCGAGCGTCATGCCGTCGGTCAACCCGGAAAGAAACTCCACTCTGTCTGTCTCCTTACGGGAAGAGGCCGATGGTAAGTTTCCAGTGGCACGGCGGCGCAGGTCGCTGTCAATCATAGCATTGTCTATACGGAAACCCGATGGGAAACCGTCTATCACTCCGCCGATTGCCGCCCCATGGCTTTCACCCCAAGTAGTAAGCCTGAGCCTGTTACCGAAAGTGTTCGACATAAACGCAGCCAATATCAGCAGCACCCGCCGTGACAGCCTCCGGAACAACCACCATCGCCGCAACCGCTGCCACAGTCACCGTCTCCGCACGAACAGCCGCACCCGCAGCCGCCATGGTGCATCAGACGCTGCAACTCCTCATCGGAAAGTTCTTCCACACTGATAATTTTCCCTGAGAAATAGAGATCCTCACCTGCAAGCGGATGATTGAAATCGACTTTAACCGAATTGTCTTTGACTTCTACTACTTCGGCATTGATGCGGTTTCCCTCTGAATCGACCAAGGGCACTATCGCGCCCTCATGCACCTTCTCTGGGTCAAACTTCCCGTCAATCTCGAATATATTGCGCGGCAAATCCACTATATTCTCATCGTCGTACTCACCATACGCATCGGCGCATGGGAGCATGAACTCAAACTCATCACCGGCGGCAAGCCCGTCAAGCTGCTCCTCGAACTTGGGGAGCATCATGCCGAGACCGTGGTAATAGCGCAACGGCTCTTCCTGCGTGGTCTCCTCCATCAGTTCAAGCTCACCGTCATCGTTCTTCACTTTAAGGCGGTACTCCAATGTCACCAGCCTGTTCTCTGAAATCTTCATAGTCGTATATTTAGCAAATTAATAATCGGTCTATATCCGGACACCCGTCACATCAGCCAGCGTATGTTTGAACTTGAGTCGCTGCGCTTCTCATATTTGAG
>JADIMV010000117.1 GCA_017694515.1 Candidatus Aphodosoma intestinipullorum | reverse complement strand
ATCTAACAGAGAGAAAATAAAATCCAAACGCATTAGACCCAAAACGGTCATTAGAACGTTTTGTGGAGTTTGCGAAAGCCAGTTTTCCACTAAGCGGCCTTTGATATGCAATAGAGGATTTTGAGTTCGGCTGAAATCCCGTTTTTACTAAACTATTTGGCCGCTTTCCAGTTTCTGGCGGTAACTTGTGTGCAGACACACAAGATAGGATGCGGTTCGGCAATGGCAATCAAACAAGTTTGTTGCCATTGCACTCACCTTTCGCTATCTTTCATACGCACTTTCCCTCGACATAGCCCGCTATGCCTTCGGGAAAGTGCTGTATAAATCTACTCGCCAGAAACATAGAAATCAGCTCAAATTCTAACGACCGATTTGGGTTAGAAGATTCGGGAAAAGAAAAAGTGAGTACACCATCACGGTGTACCCACCCACTCATAATCCAATAAAAAACATTATTAAAATCTCATTCTGCCAATATCTTATGGATGGCCTCAGCACCATCGGCGGTACGTATCTTCAAGATATAGACTCCTGAGGGCAAGGACAAGCCGCGCTCGGAGAGGCCAGCCGGAGCTGTGCCCGAGAGGAGGCAGCGGCCGCCAAGGTCGTAGAGCGCGTAGTCAGCCACGGAGGCGGCGTCGATGTAGAGCACGCCGTCGCGATGCCAAGCGAACGAGGAGCCGAGCGTCAGGCCGTCAAGAGAGGAGTGCACCTTGTTGAGTACGGACATCGGGATGTACTTGTCAGCAGCATCACGCGAGGAGAGCTTGACATACGCCTCATGCACACCCTCATTGTCCGACTTGAACTTGACGGTGAACTCGCCACCCTCGACAGGTATGACAGAGGTCGAGAGAGTGAAGTTGGACGGATTGCTGCCGCCGACTTTCAGGAGAATCGGCTCAACGAGGTTGTCTCCAGTCACCTTTACCGGCTCAGAGACGGTCTCCCGGCCAGGGACAGAGGTCATCACAAGCTCCGTCACCGAGGGCTTTATGACGGCCAGGTCTGTGCGCCCGAACGAGACATCGTCCACCTGATAGGTCACGCTATTGGCATCGCCGCATATACCCGTGAAGCGGAACGCCATGAAGAAAACATCGGCTATGTTCTGTCCGTCGAGGTCCATGTGTATCTCGCTCCACTCGCCGTTGAGGTCGGGCACAGAGGGCATTTCCATATCTACCTTTCCAAAATAGGAGTCCTCGCCAGGTATGGTGTCTATGTAGTATAGTTCAAGCGCACTCTGGTGCCCCTCAAACATGAAGTCGCCCATCACGCGGAAGGTGAACATCTTCGACTCGGCGTTAGCGAAATCGAGAGCGGGTGTCATGAGCCACATCTCCCACTGGTCGCCACCCTCTATCTGATACTGATAGGCAGTGGCCTTAGCGCAGCGGTTGAGCGTGTCGCCCGTTTCGGCATCGGTCTCGGCAAATCCCCACCACGGGCGGTCGCCTTTGAGAACCACATTGCTCCAGCCGCCGACAGTCAGCGTACTGTTGTGCGCCACGCCGTCGAAGCGTTCGAGGAGGAGCTTGCGCGGGCTGCTCATGTCAAACTCGAAAGAGGTCAGATAGTCCTTCACGGTCTCGCCAGTCTTTTCGGTTGCCGTACCGGTGAGAGTGAGGACCACATCGTCGCCCTCGGGTGTAGAGAATGTCATGCGCGACTCGTATTCACCCGCCACAACGGGACGGAACGTCACGCTCATATCAACTACAGTGTTCTTAACCACATAGCTGTCACTCACCACGAAGCCCTCTCCCTTAATGTGTTCCATGCGGATGCTGATGTCATCCATGCAGTTCTCACTGGTCAGCGTGAAACGGAATGTGCTGTCACTGCCCTCCTCTACCGTGAACGGAGGTATCACGGAGGGTGTCAGTGTGATGACAGGCCGTGCGGAGGCATCGAACGCGCTGCCGCTGAGCGGTATTGTCGTGTTAAGCTCCGAATGGTCGGGCGACTCGATTATCATCATGCCCTTGTGCGTGCCTATCTCCGTAGGCCGATAGGCGATGTTCAGCAGCAGCTGCCGTGGAGTGACACGCACGGTGTCCCACGCGAACATGGCGCGGTCAGCACCCGTGATGTCAAAAATCAGGCCGCGGCTGAGATTGGCGTAGACAATGTTCACCTCGGAGAACTTCGCCTCCTCGCCAATCCGGCAAGTAACACCGGGAAGCGTGGGCGGAGTCACGGAGAGCGCAGGCTCAGAAGAGACTTTCTCGGTAAACGAGAAGTCGTCGAAAAGCACTACCGCGCCCTTAGGCATGGTGAGTATGAACTTGAATGTGGTCGCGCCCTCAGGCACAGTGGTCGTTATGGTCTTGCTCTCCCAACCGGCAGAAGTGAACCAGTCGGTCTGAAGGAGCCCGGCATCGTGGTCAAGGTCGCCGTCACGTGTGCTTGACCAGACGCATTCCAATTTGAGGTCTTTGCCATCCACACTCGTCAGCACCTTATAGTTAATGGACATCTCGTATGTCTGTCCCGCAACGAACGGATTGGGATAGCCGCCTATCTCCTGAGAGAGCGAGTTGGTGTTCATCGGGCCGCTGGTGATTTTCAGGGCAGAGTTACCCTCAATCACATCGGCAGTCTCCTGCTCCGCGCCGCCGAGAGGCAAAGTCCAATCGGCACACGACACAGTGCCGAGACCGGATGTCCACTCCTCGAAACCGCCATTGAGGAAAAGGTTGTCCGACTCCTCAACCGGAGGCTCGGGGTCTTCGGCCACGGCCACGATGTCGCTCAGCGCACGCGGCGCGAACGTAGAGCCGTTGCCGCTTGTCGACACGGCAACGATGTCCGCTTTGGCGGGGATGGTCTGGCCGATATAGTCGCGCCCGGCAAAGAGGCGCAGAGTGGCAGTCGCACCGTCCTGCCCTATTGTCGGGTTCTTTCCGTACTCGAAAGCGGTATTGCCTTCCTGCGGGGTGAGCGTCACGCCGGAGAGCTTAACAAGACGGCCCTCATAGGCCGCGCCGTCGGCCTGTATCGCCGCAAGGTCAGCCTCAACGGGGACGGCCTCCATAGTCTCCCCGGTGACGGTCATATAGTCGTACAGATCGAAATAGTTAGAGCCAAACGCCGGAGAGTATGCACCATATATGCCGGTCAGCACATCGCCGACTTCAATGCCCTCAAAGAGCGCACCTTCCATCATAGGGTCACGGAGAATGATGCCTCCGGCAGCGTCCTGCACGGTCATATACTTCGTGGTAGAGACCTCATATATCATTGTCACTACCGCCTTACCAGTGAAAACGCATATCTCACCGTACTCCTCGCCCGCAGCATGCAGCGCGGTGCGCATAGCCGCCATGTCGGTATGCTCAGGCGCAATCTCGGCTGTCCATGTCACACTGCACTCCACATCGTCCGCGCCGTCAGAGGTGAGCAGCAGCGTGGCAGTCTGTTCGCCCGCCAATGTGGGAGAGAGCGTGAGCGTCACCTTACCGCCATCCTCGCTCTCCGCATCGGCCTTGGAAATGGAGCTGGCGGAGAGGGTCACATCGCCTTCTGTTATCGAGAGAGCTATATCGCCCGTGAGGTTCTTTGCCCTGACGGTCAGCTCCTTAGTGTAATCCTTACCGTTGCGCACAGAGCCGAAACTGATGTTCTCCTCGGCGGGAATTATAGCCGGGCTGTCACCCGTGTCTTTCACAAACAGGTCGTTCCACTCGGTGAACACCTTGACCGCATCGACAATGCAGTCAGGAGATGTCTTTGTCTGCGTCAAGTTAATACTCTTTACTGACAACAAATCACTTTTCGTGCCGCTATACGCCTCGTCAATCATCACTGCTGCAACTGGTTCATCCCCACTTACAGGATTAACAAACAGCGACACGACATCATTGTCCATACCGTCTACAATCATGTATTTAACAACAATAAGGTATGTCTCGCCAACCTTATATTCATCCTCTGTCAACAATTTGGGAGCCTCCTTCACTTTGCTGAGACCGAATTTAAATCCGCCGTCACTCTCAACCACAGACACGCCGCCTCCAACGTTCTTAGCTCCCATATCATTATTTCCAAATGATATGAACGGTGCAACGGACAGAAATCCAGATGGAGGATTTACCCCATTTACTTTAACAAGGGCAGAATAGTAAACCGTGCCACTGGTGACATCATTAAACGCACGCAGCACATCATCGCCGTCACCGGGTATCGCCACAGAACGCCCTACGGCATCCGGCGCATAATCCGGGTATGTCAGATTCCCTTCAGTAACATTCACAGGGTTATCGCCGAAGCCACTGAACATATACCATCCGCCGTCATTAGGGGCGGGAATATCCATGCCTTTATGCAAAGGCCCTACCTCATAGTCAAAATTCTCGTTAATCAGCACTTCCGCCGAAACGGAAAGCGAGGAGAGTCCGAACAACACCGCGAGGACAACAGCGGGTAATCTTTTCATCTTCATAAGACTATCATTTTAATTTGTTATTAACGTCACCCGCAAAGTTACGCCCCCACAGGCTTAGCACAACAGACAAAAATACGCACTAAACATATCATTATCACAGACAGTGCGAAACGGCTGTGCAAGGGCAAACGTTAAATTTACGCCACGGACGGACATCCAGCAGGACAAAAATGCTAAAATTAAGGCCTGAAACAATGAATTTATCATAAAATGACGGTCTGAAAACGCCCCGGAAGCGAAGATTTTATTTGCCGAAAACGGCTTTGCACACGACAGTATCACCCCACTATCTGTTCTTTTCACCCAAAAACAGAGAGGAAAACATTGCAACAAGAGAAAAAACAGATATATTTGCAAAGGAGAACCGACTGATTTAACACTTATGCCACGTACATCATTATACTCCAATATAGCATCATACTACGGAGAAAGGCTGCACGACGACTTCATCCTTGTGCGCTCGGCAGAAAACCTTCCGTTCGGCAGCACGCCAGAGAAATTTCCCGACTGCATAGCCGCATTCTGCCGGAAAGGACGCGCCAAAGTCACCATAGACGGCAGCACATTCAATATGAAGAAAAACCAGATGCTCTTCATAATGCCGGAAAGGATTGTGGCCAACATAAGCAACAGCAAAGACTTCCGGGCGACATACTCATGCGTCAGCAGGGAGTTCATTGAGGATATCACCTACCGTTTCCCGATAGACCTGTTCAGCTATCTGGAACGTACTCCGTGCCACGACCTCCCGCCGGAGTTCATTGAGGACGCGATAGGCTATTTCGAGTTCATGGACAAGAAAAAGGAGAGGGAGACCCCGTATCAGAAAGACATATTCTACCACATAGCCTACTGCTTCTGCCTCGACCTATATGATTTCATATTCAGGGAAGAGATGAAAATCCCCCAGGGCAGAAACATCACGGAGACACATTTCGAGAGGTTCAGGAAATGCGTGGCGGACACCATCAGGGACAATCTGCCCATGACATACTATTCGGACGCACTCTCGCTGACCGAAAAGCATCTCAACAAGATAGTGCAGAAAGCCGTGGGCATGAGCGCGAAACGGTATGTCACCACCCTACGCATAAAGGAAATAAAGCACGACCTGAACACCACAGCACTGAGCGTCAAGGAGATAGCTTCAGGCCTGAACTTCTCCTCCACCGATGTGATGCTGCATATGTTCAAGCGGCACACGGGCATGACACCGACAGAATACCGCACCAAGAGCCAGAAAGGGCGGGAGGAGTGAACCGCGTCTACCCCGCCCGCCCAAAAACCATCGCCGCAGAGCGCACTGTCAGGCCACAACACTCACCAGCCAATCACAACCCAATCAGATGGACTGCACTCCCGGCAAGGTCAGGCACGCACAGACGGCCGTCCCACACATCAATCTCCGCAGGGCCGGCAAGCGGCGCAGCAGTCTCCACACGGACAACATCGCCAGTAGCCACATCCATACAGCCGACAAAGCCGTCAGTCCAATCGGTGAAATAGAGCTTACCGCCGTACATCGCAAGGCCGTCATACTGCCCGGTGCGTGAAGATACCGGCTCTGCCACGGGGTTGGCCATGTCCGCTATGCGGTATATCACATTCTGTCCTGTCGGAACGCCCTCGGGCGAATACGACGCGACATAAAGCGTGCCACGGTCGAAGAGCATACCGTTCGCGCCCGGTACATTGGTGTAAAGCTCAAGGCTCGCGGCATCAGGCCCTGTCACAGAGTCAATGTCCAAGGCGTAGATGTTGCCCGTGTTCGTCACGGAGACAAGCAGCATATCGTCCACAGTAACAATGTGGTTTACAAACACCTCACCTTCAGGCATCGGTATCACCACAGGCTCTGCACTGCGGTCGCACAGACTGAAAGCCACCAGTTTGTTCACATCGGCCACGGTGAGCCATCCGTCGGTGACATTCATGCCCTTAGGGGCTGAGAGCGTACCGTCAGCCGGGATGAAGGTGCGCATCCCGCTGCCGTCGTAATAGAGTATATACCCCTTACCCTCGCTGTTGAGCGGGTTAAGCTCATCAGAGCCGAAATTGGCGATGAGCAGACCGCCGTCATAAGCCAGCACACTCTCGCAATAGCGCAAACCTTCCGTCAAAACCTTGTCCCGCGAACAGCCCACAGCCAAAAGGGAGAGCAACAGCGGGACGACAGATAAAACAATAGTCCTTTTCATACCAGTTAAATTTATAAGTAGCAGTTCAAAATTAAGCGCTACTTGATTGTTTCCAACTTGCAAATATACGTTTTTTTCCGTTACTTTGCGAGCAGAAGCGGCTTCCCGCATAAAATGGAGGCCGGGCGGCCAAGGTCTATAATCATAAGTAGCAGTTCAAAATTAAACGCTACTTGATTAATTTAGAATAAGGGAAGAAACCGAATAATGAAAGCTTTGTATCTCTTGCGTCTCTTTTGCTTGCACGAAGATAGGATGCGGTTCGGCAAAATCAATCAAGCAAGCTTGATGCTTTTGCTCTCACCTTTCACTATCTTTTGCGCTCTTTTCTTACCGTGGAAACGGTCACATAGCCCGCTATGCTCCCGTTTTCACGGCAGGAAAATAGCTGCAAAATAGCTCACAAGAGATATACAATTAATTTTGAACAGCTACTTATAAAGAATTGCACACAGTGAAAGCAACCGACTACTTCCAGACGAACATTGCGATGGAACATTTCCGCATCAGCCGCAACGACATCTACAAAGCCTTGAGCAAGGCACTTGAATTCGGGGCAGACTATGCGGACATCTATTTCGAACATACGACCTCAAACAGCATCCGCCTGACGGACAACAGCGTAGACAACGCGGGCAGCCTGACCGAATTCGGAGCGGGGGTACGCGCCGTTGCCGGAGACCGCACGGGCTATGCCTACACGGAGAACATCACGCCGGAGGAACTCACCGCAGCGGCCAAGGCGGCGGCTCGCATCGCACAGTCATCCAGACAGTACGAACCGGTGAACCTCCACCCTCTGCCATTAGAGACCAACCGCTACCCTGTGCGCAAACCGTGGGACGAGGTAGACATCAGCCGCAAACGCCCGTATCTCGAACGGCTCAACGACAAGATTTTCTCACTCGACAACCGGGTGCAGAAAGTGATGGTGTCACACAACGACAGCACATCCATCATCCTGTTCGCCAACTCGCTGGGTGACCTTTACAGCGACTATATCCCCTCCGGGGCACTCTCCGCCGTATGCCTCATGGAACACAAAGGGCGGCGCGAACAGGGCACGACGTCGCGGTCATTCCGCCTGGGGGCGACATTTCTGAACGACGCCATGATAGAGGAGATGGCACAGGAGGCCGTCAGCCGCACATCGCTGCTGTTCCGCGCAGTCAGGCCTCACGGCGGCATGATGCCCGTAGTCATGGGGGCCGGCGGCTCGGGCATACTGCTCCACGAGGCCATAGGCCACGCGTTCGAGGCCGACTTCAACCGCAAGCGCACCTCCATCTTCTCCGACAAACTCGGCAAGGTGATATGCAACAGGAAAATCAATGTGGTAGACGACGGCACAATACCGTTCAACCGAGGCTCTATAAATTTCGACGATGAGGGAGTGCCGGGGCAGAAGACATACATAGTGAAGAACGGCAAGCTCAACTCCTACCTGCATGACCGCATCTCGGCACGCCACTATGGAGTCATGCCCACCGGGAACGGGCGGCGCGAATCGTTCCGCTGCGCCCCGCTGCCGAGAATGAGAGCCACATATATGGAGGGGGGCGACTGCACAAGGGAAGAGATAATAGCCTCCGTGCGCAAGGGGGTGTATGTCGATGTGTTCTCCAACGGGCAGGTACAGATAGGCGCGGGCGACTTCACTTTCTTCGTCAAGTCAGGCTACATGATCGAAGACGGACGACTCACGCGCCCGATAAAGGACATAAACATCATAGGCAACGGCCCGAAAGCCCTTGCGGGTATAACCATGGTAGGCAATGACCTCGAGATAGACAACGGCACATGGACCTGCGGCAAGGAGGGGCAGAACTGCCCCGTCACGTGCGGGATGCCTACCGTCCTTGTCAAACAGCTCACCGTAGGGGGCGAATGAGCACGCCATGCACCGGGGTATGCCATTACGGGAACAAGCCCCCATGACTTCCACGACATGAAGAAACGCCGCACCCCGCATATACGAAAAACGGGAGTGTCTCTCCTCACGGACAAACACCCCCAAAATACAACATTTACCCTATGTCTATGAAAAACTGATTGACCTTTAGTCCTTAAACTTAATATATTAACCGTACTGATTTCCGGTGAGGGGAAACAAGGACTTATTTGTCCTGCTTCTCCAGTTCCGCCATGACGGCGGCAGCCTCCTTCTCGTCCAGCCGCCTGAGGTCGGCCATCGGCTGAAAGTCGAACGGGACATAGCGCATCGGGCGGCAGACGCAGTACTTGCGGTCTTTCGACACGAGCACATCCAGCCTCAGTCCGGTCTCAATGTCCGTCGTCATCGACGATATGGCCTTCCAGTCGCCATTGTTGAACGCATTGAGCAGCCTGTTATCGCTCCCGTTCTCACAGAAGATGCCATAGTGAGTCACCATGCTGCGGCTGCCTTTGTAACGGTAGCTCTTCTTGTTCACAAGAAGGATTATCAGTCCTGCCACTATCGTCGCGAAAGCCACGAAACACAGGAGGTTATACACCCACGAGCTGCTGTCCATAGAGCCGAAAGTCAAGGCCAGTACCGAGGCAGCACCCACCGCGAGCAACGCAATTACCCACACGAAATCCATGGGGTTCTTATACTTCTCCACGTCCTCATGGAGAGCCTCAAGCAATTCATCTGAGATTCCAAGTTTTGTCATAATAGTGTTATATGTTTGATTGTTAATACTGTTTCAGTCCTAACGCCGACAGGCAGTCCGGCTGCGTCCATATACAGCCCGCGCAACTGGAGACGCACGACATGGGTACGTATCCGCCCGCGCCGTCCTGCCGCCGACCTCGGTCAGCAAGCAGACTTATCTCGACTGTCTGTCAAGAGAGTGAGGTATGCACACGGGGCAATAATACGCGCCGCCTGCGCCGCCGCATCCGGGAAAAGGCGTGTGCCACGATACAGCGCAACCCATACAGGCCGCCGAAGCGCACTACGCACCGGGAGACAGAGTCCCCCAGCTACATCAGAAGCTTACAAAGGGTATATATATAATAGGTAGTATGTTTCGAGGCGAACGAAGGGACGTAGAACGCCATCGCCTCGCGCAGTATACATCTGAACATTCCGCCGACCACGGTCTCCCCGCAGACGGGCGCAGCGGGAGAGAACGGGCTGCCGCCCTTCACCGTCTGCGACTGCAGAGGCTTGCAGACAGGCGACGAGCTTTCCACCGCCGCGCACTGGAACGAGTCCGCCGCCTCGACAAAATACTGACGCACATCGCAAGTGTCGTGCCCGGCGGCCTCGACGGCGGCCTCAGCACGGGGAAGGCATACCGCCGTACACCACACGACCAGTGCGGCGAGAGCCAATGAACATACCTTCGATATAATGTGCTTCACTTTCATAGTGTCTTTCAGCCGAACAGTGTCGGCCTGTCCTCATCCAACTGTTTCAGGAACGCCCGGACTATCGCCTCGCGCATAGCACCCACAGGGCTTTTCAGGCGGTACTTCTCCGCATAGCGCATCACAAGGCGGTACTCATCCTCATTAAGAGACACCGTCACCCGGTGCGCGCGCCTCCGGCCTGCGTCTGCCCTCTCCGCTATGTCACTTCTGGCGTTCCGCATATCCGGCTGCAAAGGTAGTGAAAAGAATGCGCACAGCAAATGGATTTACGAGGAAAAATTTTCAGGGGCGCAGGAAAGGCCGGGAGAAAGGGAGAAGGTAAGGAGGAGGTAGTTGCGAGGTAAAGCTAGAGTACGTGTTTTTAACTTATATTTATATGAGGCAGAAACGGAAGCGGGGAAGATAAACACCAAACGGTCTAACGACAGTTTGGTGTTAAAAAAAGAACGCCATGCAGACAGCCTGCATGGCGTTACTTTTTTAGTGATGGTGTCTCCGTCTTACGAGCGGACAACTTTCACCGTCTCTTCTCCTATGCGGAGCAGATACACTCCCGGTGCAGGCAAAGCCACTTCCGTAGCCGTGCCGCTGTACACTAAAGCACCCGTTGCGGTGTAGACACTCACGGACATCTCCTCCGTCAGCACAATGCGGCCGTCCTCCATGCGGTAAAGCCCGCTGATGGAGGTGCGGTCTGTACCGACAGTACCGCCCAGCTCCTCGCCTACAAGGTTGAACTCCCTCCAGTACGGGTCTTCGCGGTAGTCGTCAAGGTAGTCCTCGGGGACATAGACCGGTATCTCGCGGTTCACGTCGAAGAACGTCTTGGCCTCTATCTCGGGCGGCACTGCGGCGCGGACGCGTATCTGCTTCAGCTTGGAGCAGAGGGCGAAGCAGTTGTCGCCTATGCGCGTCACCGTGGACGGCAGCTCGAGGTCTTCGAGGTAGGTGCAGCCGTAGAAAGCCGCGTCGCCTATCTCGGTCACGCCCTCGGGTATCACGAGGTGCTGTAGCTGGTGGCAGTTGTAGAACGCCCAATTGCCTATCCTGCGCAGCTCGCTCTGCGCGGCGGGGGCAGCGGCACGTCCCGCCTGTGCCTGTGCGCTCTCCGTGCCGCCGAAGTTGATTGCGGTGATGGAGCGGCAGTCCTCAAACGCGCTGTCGTCTATGTCGGTAACCGAAGCGGGTATGTCTATCGATTTCAGCGACTTGCAGCCTGAGAAGGCCGAATAGCCGACGCTCTCGAGGTTCTCGGGCAGCAGTATGGTCTCCGCCATGAAACAGTTGCTCAGAGCTTCGGCGGGCAGCTCCGTGTTATCAGCCGCGCTGAGGTCGATGTGCCGCAGAGTGTTGCGGCAGAGGTTGAGGAACTCGAAACCCCTGTAGTCTATAGTGCCGAGAGAGACTATGGCGGAGTCTATCGGCAGCTGGGTGAAGCCCACGTCGTCCCTGCCGTCGTTGAATACGCTTGCGGGCGCTTCCAGACGGCGCAGCAGGGGCGAGGCCGCGAAGTCGAGTATCTGCCCGTCAAAGTCTATATCACTCCTGATGATAAGAGATTCGAGAAGGGGATATCGTTTATACTCATCTTCGTACGGGTATCCTGCCGGATACTGGACGCTGAACGGGCTGCCCTCTATCGTTATCCCTTCCGGGATAAGGACGGAGACAAGGGCGGAACAACCACGGAATGCCTCACTACCTATCGAGGTGACACTCTCCGGCACGGTGATGGAGGGTAGTGAGGAACAACCATAGAAGGCATTCGCACCTATGGTTTCCACTTCATCGGGGATGGTCGCTTCTGTCAGTGCCGAACAGCCAGAGAATGCGCTCCCGCCTATTTCCGTCACGCTCGCAGGTATGACTATCTCCGAAAGCGATCGGCAGCCGCTGAATGCACTCGCGCCTATGCTGGTCACGCTCTGCGGGATAATGACCCCGTCAAGTGAGGAGCAGGCTTGAAAGGTGCCAGCGGTGATAACTGTAACGCTTTGGGGTATGGAGACGGAGGCAAGGGCTCTGCAACCGTAGAACGCACCAATTCCCATCTGTATCACGCCCTCAGGTATGACTATCTCAGAAAGGGCTGAACAGCCACTGAAAGCCTGCGCACCGATGGAGATGGTGCTTCCGGGGAGAATGACCCCGTCAAGGGAAGTGCAGCCGTAAAACGCAGAGTCAGGGATAGCCGTAACGCTTTCAGGAATGGAAACGGAGGCAAGGGCTCTGCAACCGGCGAAAGCATTACTTCCCATCTGTGTCACGCTATGCGGGATGATGACTTCCGTGATGCCAGTGCAGCTACGGAACGCATAGTCGGGTATGACCTTGACCGTACCGCCTATGTTGAGCGTGGCTATGCTTTGCCAGTCGGGATAGTGTCTGTAGTAGCTCCCTGATATTGTTAACTTGCAGTCTGCGGCGTTGTAGTTCAGAGTCTTAATGTTGTCGCAACCATAGAATGCCATAAATCCTATCTCGGCTACGCCTTCCGGAATGGTCAGTTCCGTCAGGCCAGTGCAGCCGTAAAAGGCACTGTCGGGGATGGACTTGACCCTGTCGCCTATGTTGAGGGTGGCAATGGCCGTCCAGCCAGCACTGTTGTCATCTTTGTTATAGCCGCTTCCAGGTACTGTCTTGCAGTCGGCAGCATTATAGTTCAGGGTCTTAAGGTTGTCGCAACCAGAGAATGCCCTGTAACCTATCTCGGCTACGCTTTCTCCTATGGTCACCTCAGTAAGTCCGTTGCAGCCGTTAAAAGCACTACTACCGATTGACCCGACACCATCAGGAATGGTCACCTCTGTGAGAGCCGTACAGTTGCTGAAGGCAGCTTCGGGAATGGTTTTGACATTCCCGCCGATGTTGAGGGTGGCTATGGCCGTCCAGCCAGCCCAGATGTCCGTTTGGCCATAGCTGCTTCCCGGTACTATCTTGCAGTCTACAGCATTATAGTTCAGGGTCTTAAGGTTGTCACAGCGAGAGAATGCACCATAACCTATCTTGGCTACGTTTTCCGGGATGGTCAGTTCCGTCAGACCGGAACAGCTGGAAAAGGCTAATGCGCCTATTGAAGTCACTCCTTCAGGGATGGTCACATCCGTCAGACTGGAGCAGAAGTAAAAGACACTGTCGTGGATGAACCTGACCTTGTCACCTATGTTCAGTGTCTCTATGGCAGTCCAGCCAACACTGTTGCCATCCCTGGTAAAGGCGTTCACTTCTATATTACAGTCCGTGGCATTGTAGTTCAGCGTCTTAAGGTTGCGGCATCCATAGAATGCCTCGTTACCTATCTCGGCTACGCTTTCACCTATGGTCACCTCCGTCAGACCGGAGCAGCCGTGGAAAGCCTGCGCGCCAATAGAGGTAATGCTCCCGAGGAGAATGACCCCGTTAATTGAGGTGCAGTCGTAGAACGCACGAATGCCGATGGATGTTACGCCTTGACCTATTACAGCAGTCTTGATGAGATTCCTTTGTGCATACCAAGGTGTATTATAATTATAATTACTTGTAGAAGCGTCAAACATACGTCCTGAACCGGAGATAGTTAGTACACCGTCATCGGTCAAAGTCCATGAGAGGTTCTCGCCGTACTCCACAGTGCCGTCACCGGGGTTGGGGTCTTCGCCGCAGAAGCCGGAGGCGACAATCTCCGCCCTCACAGTGAGGGCGGAGATGAGCAGCAGCAGTGCCGCAAGAAAAGATACGCGCTTCATGGGTCACTCCTCCTTTGCTTCATTGACGAGATGCATAACCGTGAGCAGCAGCGCCTCCGCGCTGTAAGCGTCCCAGAAGGGATAGAGCCCGGATAGCGGACGCTCGGCGTTAGTGCGTCCGTCGTGCCAGGTGGAGATGTTGCTGACGATGTGCAGGCCGTAGCCATTGTTGTCGGCGAAACCCTTGCAGGCAAGCCAGCAGCGTTTCTCTTTCTCCATGCGGCACGCGCAGACGATGATGTCAGCACCCTCCGCGAGAAAATTCGACAGGTTGTCGTTGATGATTTCCTTAGTATCCCCGGCAGTCAGCACGGCCACTTTTACCGCACGGCCTGATGGCGAGGCAATGGAGAATACGGCGCGGCAGTCATTGTCCGCGCCCGGTACTTCTTCAGGCTTCACACAACCGGACTCCTGAAACTGTCCGAGCCGGCTGATGAGAGCCTTGAGCGTCTGTGTCTTCCCGGTACTCTGCTTCCCGAGGAGTACAAGCATTGTTTTGTTCATGATTGTGAATGTTTTATGCCGTCTGAAGTCCCCAATATGACGGCGGTAAAAAAGGAATGGTACAGGCATAAAAAAGCGTGGGATTCAGGTTCTCCGCGCCTATCCATGGTATTCAGGCTTCTCGCATTGCCTTCGGGAATGGATAAGCAATCTTCCGACCGACCCACGCAATGATGTATATGTACGACACCGCTGCTGTCAGCGTACAGGGTACACCGGCAGCAGGGTGCATGGATATACACCCGCTGGGACGCATCACGAAAATGGCACTTATCTTCTTCCCAAATTTTGCGAGAATTTGTGTAGTAGAAGATAAGACGCTTGTGAAACGTCTTCTTTATGTATGTAAGTCTCCCCGCCCTCCCTCGCGGTCAAGCCGGAAGATGAGACAAAATTAGTGGTTTTTATTGATATACGTATCCGTGCGGGGCGTTTTTTCACGTCTCCCTATTTCTAAAAACAGGTTAAAAACACGTACTCTCGCTCTATCCTCAGGCCAACCCCTCGCTCCCTCTCCAAATAAATACCCTCTCAAACCCTTTCATATTGACCGATTTTCGCTATCTTTGTTCCACGAAGATAGCCGGGTCTCGGCAGAGCCAAACCGGGAACGAGTTCTCGTTTGCCTCTGCACTCGATTTTCGCTATCTTTGCGCAGCAGTAGAGGTGAACCCATTCCGCACCTCACATAAAAAACACAGGACATAAAAAGACACAGACAAAATGAACATAATCATAAAACGCGCAATGGCTGCGTTGGCATTCGCCACAGGCGCGGCATCGCTGTCAGCCTCAGGCTTCGAGAGCGTGGACAACAGCACATTCGCCGACTCCATTAAGTCTCCCGGCGTATGCCTCATCGACGTTCGTACACCGAAAGAATACGCCGAAGGGCACATCGGCAATGCCATCAACATCGATGTGAACGCCCCCGATTTCCAGCAGAAGATCAGCCGTCTTGACCGCACAAAGACCCTCGCCGTCTACTGCCGCAGCGGCAAACGCAGCAAAAAGGCCGCACAGATAGCCGAGGAATGCGGCTTCCGCGTAATTGAACTCGACAAAGGATATATAAACTGGAAAAAATAATCGACTGACTATGAAAAGACTCGCATTAATTCTCTTCTGCTTCGTCTGCATCGGCACTGCCTGCGCACAGACACACAAGACAATCAACATGACCCGCAAGGACTTCATCGAGAAAGTGATGGACTACGAGAAAGGGACGGACAAGTGGATATACCGTGGAGACAAGCCCTGTATCATCGACTTCTACACCACTTGGTGTGGCCCCTGCAAGCGTCTTGCCCCAATCCTCGAAGAGCTTGCCGCCGAATATGAGGGCGAAATCTACATCTACAAGGTTGACACCGAGCGCGAACCCGAACTCGCCGGGCTCTTCGGCATACGCAGCATACCGACACTGCTCTTCTGCCCCATGGAAGGCATGCCTCAGATGAGCCGTGGCCTGATGCCTAAAGAAAACCTGATTGAGGCCATCGAGGAAGTATTCGGAATAAAGAGAGACACACAGCCCTCCACGACAAAGTAATCGGAGACACGGAATAAAAAATGGGTACGGTTCTGCGTCAGAGCCGTACCCATGCTTTTTATTTATAATTCAAAATGAACACAGAAAGAGACCCTCAATCGGTCTCCTCCTCCCCCTGCCTCTCTACATCGAAAATCGCGTTCCACCGCTCTTCGTCGCCCAGATACTCCACCGCCTTGTCAAGACATCTGTCCCTGCGCGTATTGTACTGGCACACACCTCTTTGGAAATAATACCTTTTCACTATCTCGCTTTCAAGGAACGAACGCACATCGTCTTCGAACAGCATAATATCCCTGTCGATATCCGGTTGCAGCACCGCGCTCAGCGAATCGAACATCTCCCCCGCCATGCCTGACAGTCCTTCCATCTCGACCAGATCCCGCAAGTCCTCCAGATACCGTTCCGACTCAAGCGTATATGTAAACTTCTTCTCCTTCACGAACGCCACGAAATCCGCATACTCCTCCTCCGTCAGCGCAAACGAATCCGCCGTGGCTATATGGCTATGACTTAAGCAATAACGGTTGGCATATTGGAAATACAGGTTCTTGGCGTACATATAATATGCGATATTCACCTTCATCTGTTCATCGCACTCCACATCGGGCGTGATGCCGCTGTTGTTAAGGAACACACGCCCCTTGGCCGAGAGGAACTCATCAGTCAGCGAATCCGGTATGGCGTAATCGCGCCCTGCATTCTGCCTCTGCGCATAATCCACCGCCTGCACGCACCGCCCGCTCGGCAGGTAATATTTTGCCGTCGTTACTTTCAGATACCCGTTGTGCGGCAACTGCCTGATGCTCTGCACAAGACCCTTGCCGAACGTCCGCGTGCCGAACACCGCCGCACGATCCAAGTCCTGCATAGCCCCCGACAGTATCTCCGCCGACGATGCTGTGTTCTCGCCGACTATAAACGCCAGCGGCATATCCGGATAAAGCGGTTCGTCCGTCGTACGGTAGACATGTTCCGACCTCTTGTCCTTGCCACGGATGGAGGCTATCTCAGTCCCGTTCGGCACGAACAGCGACGCGATTTTTGCCGCTTGGTCTATCAGCCCGCCGCCGTTGGAACGCAGATCCACAATCAGCTTCTCCACTCCATAGTTCTTGGTAAGGTCATCCATCGCCCGCTTAAACTCAACGAACGACTTGTCTATGAAGTCATTAAAGACTATGTAGCCCACTCCGGGCGCGACCGTGCCATAATACGGTATCGGAGTTATCTGTACCACCTCGCGGGTGAACTTCCTCACTATGGGCTTTTTCTCGCCCTCCCGGCGCAGCTTCAGCGTAATTTCCGTACCGGGCACCCCGCGCAGCATCTCGCTCACCTGAGCCACACTCTTGCCCTCCGCGCTCACGCCGTCCACCTCTAATATCACATCGCCGGCCCTCACATCGCTCTTCTGCGCCGGCATACCCTCATACGGGTCATATATACAGACCTTCCCCTCCACCTGCGTTATGATAGAGCCTATGCCGCCGTACTCTCCCGACCGCAGCGTACGCACCGCCTCCTCTTCCTTCTCGGGAATATAGACCGTATACGGATCAAGCGAATAGAGCATACGCCCTATCGCGAACTCCATGAGCCTCTCGTGGTTCAGCGTATCCACATAATTGAGTTCCAACTCCTTAAGCAGAGACGTGTATATATCTATATGCTTCGATATATCCGAAAGCTGCTTCTCCTGCCCGTTCATCGGCACAGCGCAGCCCGCCGTCACCACCAGCACAGCCAGCAGCCTGTGCCACAATCCTTTGTATAACATATTCACTATTTAATTACTTATTCTAATTCCTATCCATGTCTCTATCCATAGCTCCTTCGGAAAATCCGTCACAATCCTGATACACTCTCAATCTGCACAACGCACATCAGTCATACAACGCACACTTCTATTGGGTGCGTCACGCCCGTCTTAATCCACTGACATACAAAGCCTTCACCTACCCCTCAGTTAGCATTCAGCTATCCTCCAGCCATCCTCTCCTTAGCGGTTCGCAATTCTTATGCATTATTCGTTCAAATTGTTGCATCTCCCGCACCTCATCGCCACGATACCTGTTTTATCCATCACAGACCGCAATGCATATCCCTCCGCCCTGTGGCTCATATCGGCACATGGCGCATCGCATTACGGCACGCGTCCCGCTCTGCTCCCGTCTGCAATAGGCCATTTCTCAGATAGCCGTCACTTCATCCCGCGCACAGACTTTATATGCTCGTACGCCTCATTGATCTTGCGGAATTTCTCCGTAGACTGCTGCTTTATATCCTCGCCCATCCCGGCCAGTTTGTCCGGGTGATACTTCATCGCCATCCTGCGGTACGCCTTCTTCACCTCATCGTCTGTCGCCTCCTTCTTGATTTCAAGAACCTCATACGCCCAGTCCTCGTTACGGCTGACACTGAACATAGCCATAATCGACCGGAAATCAGAATCGTACACGCCCATCGCATCGGCAATAGCCTTGACAACTGCCATCTCCCGCTCAGGCATCTGCCCGTCCGACATAGCTATCGAGAACAGCACATGGAGCAACTGCAATCTGGCACTGTATGTGACATTCATGCGCACCTGTCCCGCCACTGCACGGTAATCGATGTCTTGCTTCAGGAGTTCCCTGAGCATACGCAACGCGTCAAGAGCCTCATCCTCTCCATAATGTTTCAGGAGATACGACTTCACAACATTGAGCTCCGACTTCACCACACTGCCGTCGGCCTTCATCACCGCCGCCATCAGCACCAGCATCGCCACCTTGAAGTCATTCTGTGCCGCCGTCCTCTGATTGACGGTATCATATCTGGTCTGCTCCAGTCGCCGCGCCCCTCCCCCAAGTAAAGAAGCAGCAACCACACCGATGATAGCCCCCACAGGCCCGCCGACCGCCCATCCCAGGCCGCCCGCCAAAATCTTACTGAACAATCCCATAAATATTCACCAGCTTAATCAATAAGCTAAGGTACAACCTTTTTATGAGATAACAAACAGATGCCCCCTCTCAAAACGGCACAAACTTTACACCGCATATAAAAAGTGCCGGAGACAGCCCCTGTCCCTGGCACACGCGTACCTTCTACATATTTATGTCCGCCATCTGACATTCCCCTTGCGTTATGACACGAGGGGAGACTACTGTATTACACCCTTCCTTATCTTCGCCAAAACATCGCTCACCCCCCCGACAAGCAATGACACCACCAACAGAATGCACGCCGGCCGTATATGCTTCAGATCGTATGGCAGGTCGATCTCATCAATAGGTCCCTTTACAATCAAAGTCCACGCCATCTCCCCGGCAAGCATCCACACCACCGCAGCCGCGTACAGCACCAGCCACCACGTTCCTCCAGCCCTTCCGAACAGCCAGACACATACCACAACAACAATAAACGTACACAGAGTAATCCAACTATGCCATGTTTGCGCGTACACTTCTACAAGAGCCACACACACCATAGCCCGCAGCACATCACGTATGCCGAACAGGCGGCAGCGCACTCCCTTCTTCATTTTCTCCCATTCATTCCATGCCACCGCACAGAGACACGCAATAGTCACAAACGCCATACCTATCCAGCTCACAAACACATCCCAACACACTATACTTTGACGTTCAGGCAGGCGCACACAAGTTTTACCGAAACGTAACCCATGTGAGAACTCCACTCCCAGCACACAGCACAACATCATCATAGTCAATAGCAGTACTGCCGCGCCCGCTACTGCCGTAAACACACTCCTCCACATACCGTGAATCGCCGCAATTACAGCAGCCACCAGCAGAACTGCCGACACGGCGCATATCCACACCGTCTCCGGTTCACGCCCCCAAATGCAGGCACTCACCACGCAAACAGCGCCTATCACCGCCGCCGACAGCATGACACAAATAACGGCAGTTCTCCCTGATACAATGATGCCCTTTCCCATATCTCAAAAGTATTTTAAGGTTGCTCACACCGCAAAGGTACGCATTCCCTGCCGGATATCCAACCCCTCGCGGCACAGGGGCAGTGCGGCGCTCCCCCCCCAGTCCGGCCGCCCCCATTGTAAACTAAGGTTAAAAAGACGTGCCCCCGCCGGGACGGCAGGCCAGTCCTGAGCCGGAGGCAGGCCGCACCACCACATACAAAAAAGGCGGCCGCACCGGTACGCGCAGCCGCCCCACTGCCTCATATCTAAACCGGGGGCAGGGAGATCCCCCCACACACGCAAAAAGAAAAAAGAAAAGGGGAAGCCGCCAAGGATATGTTCCTTGGCGGCTTCCCCGGATAAGGCGGCGGCTACCTACTCTCCCACGGCGCAGCGCAGTACCATCGGCGTTCGCGGGCTTAACTTCTCTGTTCGGAATGGGAAGAGGTGGATCCCCGCGGCTGTAGCCACCTGTATGGCCTTGTATCATTATATCATACCGTCAACATAACGCGGCAGGAGGGGACGCCGCAGTGTCCGGGCAAGGGCGGGGCGAGACCCCGTCATTACAAGAAGCTCTCGGGCTATTAGTACCGCTCGGCTGAGCGCGTCGCCGCGCTTGCACCTGCGGCCTATCGACGTCGTAGTCTCCGACGGCCCTCTATGGAGACCTAATCTCGGGGCAGGCTTCGCGCTTAGATGCCTTCAGCGCTTATCCTTCCCGGACGCGGCTACCCGGCGATGCGCCTGGCGGCACAACCGGCATACCGTAGGTCCGTCCGGCACGGTCCTCTCGTACTAGTGCCAGAGCCCCTCAAGTCTCCCGCGCCCACAACAGATAGGGACCGAACTGTCTCACGA
>JADIMV010000116.1 GCA_017694515.1 Candidatus Aphodosoma intestinipullorum | reverse complement strand
GATTAATACGGCACTTTCCCGAAGGCATAGCGGGCTATGTCGAGGAAAAGTGCGGATTTAGATACCGCCAGAAACTGGAAAGCAGCCAAATAGTTTACTAAAAACGGGATTTCAGCCGAACTCAAAATCCTCTATTGCATATCAAAGGCCGCTTAGTGGAAAACTGGCTTTCGCAAACTCCACAAAACGTTCTAATGACCGTTTTTAGTTAAAAATAAGTTAAAAACACGTACTCTCGAACCATCTTCTCCTTACCCTCTCCCTATCTTCCTCCAAGGGAACACCCGTCCGGCCTATGCATCTTAGTGTCATCTCCATATAATCCAAACAAAACCCTCCACAACAAATAAAAAACAAACAAAAACATGACATCGCACATCATCATTACGATTAAAATCACTACCTTTGCTCCGTCATAACGGCGGAAGCCCGGCGCACAGTCGCCGCATTGCGGCCTCAGACCCGCGCCTGGCCATGCTCCGCCCGTCGGTACAAAACAAAAACATAATTGCCTATGGTATAAACCCCGCGCACCCGTGCGCACACTTTAAGACATATTGGAAAAGCGTTATTTGCTGTTATTCATTTCTTGAAATCTCGACAATTTCAGCCTATTTGAATATTAGCGGAGTGACGTTCACGTTTGGCGTGGACTTTAATTCGTTGCATTTTAATAGGCAGGTAGTCGAGAACCTCAAGAAAGAAATACACGAAGTTTGTCCGCGCTTTTTTGTGTGCGTACCTCTCCCGCCTCGGAGACACAGGACAGACCTTACAAACAAATTTTTAAACCTATTGTCTGCCCAAGGAGCGGACGTAAAACTGAAAACGATTATGAAAAAAACTTTGATAATGCTTGTTTTGGCTCTCTTCTCAGCCATCACCTTTGCTGGCGGACCCACTTGCCCCATCCCGTCCACCAACAGTGCCGCCCACCTCACCGAAAGCCGCCTCCCCGCCAGAAACAGAGGCAACAGTTCTTATATCGAAGGAAAAGTAGAACTGACCTACCCGGTTGACCACAATGTAGCCGTCTTTGTCGAAGCACACGATGAGCATGGCTATGTCGCAGGTACTTCCGTAACTATTAAAAGCGGTAATACATTCAACACATACACAATTAAAAGTACCTGCCTCAAATCTGGCAAAACCTACACAATGAAAATCTCAAGTGCCGAGTGTGCTTTCTGATTTGCCCGTTTTTCTTAGGCATAATGGCTTGCTTGCAGCAGTCATAAATGCCATAACAAAAGGGTACGGCCTTCCGCCGTACCCTTCATCTTTCCCTAAGTCTTTTCCTCTCCGCACACAACCTCGTTCCTCACGCTCCACACCCCGTCCACAAAAAAGCCGTGTCTCCTCAACCGCTCTGACGGTCAAGGGGACACGGCCTTAACAGTATCTATGGTAAGCTATAAGCTCACGCCTCCTCCTTCAATCGCTCATCCTCACAGATGAACACCCTGCCGGGGTACTGCCTCACAAGCCCTATATTGTGCGTCGCCACAATCACCGCCGTACCGCTATGGCATATCGCGTGCAGCAGCTCAATCAACTCGCGGCTCGTCTGCGGGTCAAGGTTGCCGGTAGGCTCGTCCGCAATAATCAGTTCGGGCGAATTGAGCAGCGCGCGCGCTATCGCTACCCTCTGCTGCTCCCCGCCGGACAGCTGGTGTGGCCTCTTATAGCCCTTCTTCACGAGACCGACCGTGCCGAGTACAAGGTCTATCTGCTCCCCCATCTTCTTCTTGTCTTTCCATCCCGTGGCGCGTAGCACGAACTCAAGGTTTTCATACACAGACCTGTCCCCCAGCAACTTGAAGTCCTGGAACACTATGCCTATCTTCCTCCGCAGCATCGGTATCTCCGAGTTCTTGATGCTTTGCAGGTCATAGCCGAATATCCGTGACTCGCCGTTCTTTATAGGCACTTCGGCATACAGCGACTTCAGCAGCGAACTCTTCCCGCTCCCCACTTTGCCGCACAGATAAACGAACTCCCCCTGCGCCACGTCGAAATTGACCTCCCGCAGCACCATCAGCTCATCATGCCTGATGTCCACACCCTTATACTCTATGATTTTCATAACTTCCTCCTTTATCGTCTGACCACCTTCATCTGCTCTATCACGACATCCTCTTTCGGACGGTCATTCTCGTCCGTCTCCTTAGCGCATATCCTTTGCAGCACGTCATACCCCTCAATAACCTCGCCGAACACCGTATATTGCCCGTCCAGATGAGGTGCGCCGCCGAATGTCTTGTACGTGCGCCTCTGGTCGTCACTATACTTGAACGGTTCACGCAAACCGAGCGCGGCGGTAATCCTCATCTCCATCGTATCGAGCTGTGCATCGGTATACGTCCGCCCCTCGACTATATAGAACTGGCAGCCCGATGACTTCCGTTCAGGATTTACAATATCGCCCTGACGCGCCGCCGCCAACGCTCCCCGCTTGTGGATATACTTCGGAAACACAATCTCCGCCGGGATATTATACCCTATGTCGCCGCTTCCCAACCGTTTCGAGCGGTCGGCGTGCCTCGACTGCGGGTCTCCGGCCTGTATCATGAACTCCGGTATCACCCTGTGAAACAGCAGCGTGTCGTAAAAATGTCTCTTGACCAGCTTCACGAAGTTATCCCGGTGCAGCGGCGTGTCGTCATACAGCAGCACCTTGATGTCGCCCTCCGTGGTCTCTATCCTCACCTTCACAGGACGTGCCTTGCCCTTGGCTGACAAGTCACCTCCACAAACCAACGGCAATACGGACAAGACCGCGCCCATGACAAATGCCTTAACAATCTCTCTCCTTATCAGGCCCACTGAATATCTCTTACTTTTCCTTGAACAGATGGGCTTTCCTGCGTCCGAAATCATCAAACGATTTCAGTTCGCTCTTCGTCCACGCCGCCTCGGAGCAGAACGGCATAAACTCGTACAGATCGTCGATGACAACATCCTTTTTATCAGCGGTATTGACCACAAACTGCACTCCGTTCAGCGGGATGAATGTCTTGTTCACCCTCTTCCTCTTTATCGGGGCGACATTGTACATCTCGGCATTGCCGTCATTGTCCGTAAGGTCGATTACGATTATTTCGCCGATAGTGCTGTTCAGGTTCACCTCGCTCTGCCGTCCGAACGGCACAGACACCATTGTCGCTCCCACAGCCGTCTTGTCCGGCACAAGGGTCTTCTGACGCTTCTGCGCCCTTTCGTCGATAACGTTCCAGAGGTTCTCATCGACATTCAGGTCGCCGAACTCCATCTGCACAAACTCCGAGGGGAATATGTCATATATCCTGTCCATGATTGACGCTACCGAATCCGCGCCGAACGCCAGCATCTCCTTGCTGACAATCACTTTCGGCACAACGTTGACATAATAGTCCGTGGCATACTCGCTCAGTCCGTACCATTTCTGCTTGTCGCTAAGCACGTATGCCGCCATCTCATTGTACTCCATAGGCACAACGTATGTGTTGAGGTTAAGCTCAGACATCCGCTCAATCCTCTTTTTCAGCTCACTGGTAGGCACATACGAATCCTCCCATTCCAATGCGCGGAATGTGAACAGCGGAGTATCCTCCACGAGTATGAGCGGGAATGTAAGTGTATGCGCCTCTCTGTCAACCGACGCGTATTCGTTCGACATACACTGTATCAGCATCAGCACGCCATAGTACACCCCGGCCTCGCTTCCCCCGGTAATCTGCACCGCCTTGTCGTTCACGCTGATGTGATACGAATCCGGATGTGACATATACGAATTGATTTTCAGCTTCACTTTCTTACGCCCACGGTTGTTCTCCAGCAGGTCGAGGCCGCACATCTCTTTGACCTTTTCAGAAAAAAGCTGCGCCGGAAACACCAGCGACTCATCCGATATCTCCACGACGGTCTTGTCGTCGACTACAAAACTTCCCAATTCGCTGAACTCGTACTGTACAGGCATGGGTACTATTATCTGCGCCTTCAAAAGTCCGCACGACAATAAACAAACGAGCATTAAAAATCTGACTTTCATAGCATTAAAATAAATATCCTGTATTAATATAGAAACTTCCGTTACCGTCCTGCCGGTTAAATGGGTACGCATATTCGAACGCCACTATGAAATTGCGGTTGATTATCACTCTCAAACCGCCTCCTGCGGCGGCGTGCAGACCGTCCGGCTTCGCAGTATTGACATATTTCTCATACTCTTTCTTCATCTGCACATTACCCTCATCTCCACGGTAGCTCATATCGTAACCCCGCGTCACTATCGCACCGTCACAGAAAGCGTTTACCGCCAGCGCGACATTCTGTCTCCACAGCGGAAAGCTGATGAACCTCCAACGCAGCTCCGCATTGAAAAAGCCGACATCCAGACCCATGACCCTGTCGCGGCTCACTCCCCTGACAGTCCTGTATCCGCCTATGCCGTCACGGTCATAGTCCTTGCCTATAGTGCTATAAAGCGGCATAAGATAATAAGGCAGTGAAGACCCTATAGTGCCTATATAGTTCAGCCTGTACGCAAAGACCAGCCGTTCGTCCACTATCGGCACATAGTGCCTGAATATGGCCATATATCTGTAAAACGGATGGGTCGTGCCCAGTATCCTTGGCGCGGCTGTCATGTTCGCCTCCGCCCAGATACCTCTCGATGGCGCGGCCTCGAAATCGCGGCTATCATACATCAGTCCCACCCGCAGGGCGGAGACGAAACCGCCGTCTCCTTCGTCCTCCCGTATAATACCCCAATCCTTATACTTGTCAAATAGCGTTTGGCCGCTGAACATCTCCACGCTGTCCTTACCTTTGTTTATGCTTGCCCGGTTTATTGAGCGCATCCTCGTCCAGCTGAAATAATAGCTTCCTTGCCAGAATAGCTTGTTGTTCCAGATGTTGCCGACAAAATCGGCCTTTGCGCTGACGTGCAGACGCTCCACCCTGTAAAAGGCGGTCATATACTCCGGACGTATCCCAGTCTTGTCGTCCGCCTTCTTCCAATAGCGCAGGTTATCGACATCCACATACGACTGGTAGCCGTTGTAGCCGTAAAAGTCCATGGCCTTGTCGTATATGCAAGTAGCGGCCACAGACATACGTACCGACGGTATAAGGTGCTTTGTGTCATACGACAGGAAATACTGTTGCGTCCCCTTCGTATAGGCCGAAGCCTCTATATACCACTGCTGCCGTGGATGCGGATAGTGACTCCCGTCGCCGAAATCATAGATGTTCAGCAGCGCACCATACTGGAATCCCCTGTCAGCGTCATACGCCACCACAGGCAAAGGCCCGAACGATATGCCTTTCTTCACTATGTCCTTTCCCCCTTTACCGAAAAGGCTCTTCTTCTCCTTCTTGTCCGCCGAGGATATACTGTCGTTCCTTGTCCCGTTCCCCATCGCGGACAAAGACACGGGAATACTTATTATCAGTAACAGTAATATCCTCTTGACCATGATATATGCAATGTCACCGTAGCTTTGACAGACATCCATCTATATCCGACAGCAGTGACCTCAGCCTGCCGTTCCTCAAAAAACGCACCGATGACTTCACCAGCCTGAACCATTTCGCATAGATATGCACAAACACATGAGCCGGAAATGTCAGTACAAGAGCCGAGATAACGCCGAACCACGGAAGCCATTGGGCATACAGCACGGCCAGCAATATCCAGACTATCGGTGACAGCACAAGCACTATGACATACCTGAACGAATTGCAGAATGCCTTGTCCTCCAGCCTGCTGCACATGATTTCAGACAGCACGGTCACTGGAGCTGTGACGATAGCCGCATAAAGGAAATACAATAACGACACTACCATCATGAAGCAGCGTTTCATTACCCTGCCCCACCTCGCCTTGTCGTACAGCGTCTCGTCGCTTATCTTGTGTTCGCGGCGCAGGGCGGCGAACTCCCTCGCTGCGGACAGAAGCTTGGTCCACTCCTCCGGCTGCTCACTTTTCCACCGCTCCACATCCTCCACAGTGCGCCTGTTGGCCAGCATCCTCTCTCGCGGCGAGTTATTCTTGAACCCCATATCGCGCTGCACACTGCGGTTACGCAGATATGCGAGATCCACCACAGCGTCATAATTCTCATCGTCGTCCACACAGAATATGAGAGATTTCATACGCTCCGAAAGCTCGGCGCGCAGAGCCATTATCAGCTCCGGCTGCTCCATGCCGCTGTGCTCGCGCACAAAGTCTGTGACATTGATAGGCTCGCCCGTTTGCAGGAACAGCGATGAACCGAAACGCACATAGCTCCCATACTCTATGCCCATCGGCACTATATACACAGGCATCGCGCCCGCTATCTGGCGGTCTGCCATCAGCGCAATCCTGAAAATACCCTTCACAAGCGGGAGCAGGCCGTGCCTCATCCGGTGAGTACCCTCCGCCATGATGCAGAATGGCACTCCGCTCTTCAGCACCTCGACAGCCTTCTCCATAATATCATCGTTCTTTTTGAGGTTATCCCTCCCGTCCCTCATGCGCATGATAGGCATTATCTTGAAGAACGTCAGCAGCTTCGCGAAAAACGGTCTCTTGAAAATGTCCGCCCTCGCCACAAAGACTGTCGGCTTATGGTCCACTATGAGCACAGCCAGCGCGTCCATAAGCGCATTCGTATGGTTAGGGGCGAAAATCACAGCCCCGTCGTGCGGGATATTCTCCGTCCCGTGATACTCCACATCGCTGTACGCCATCTCGAATGTGTAATCCACATAATAGCGCAACAGCGAATACAGCCAATTATTGTCTTGTATAGCCATACTCCCTTATATTTTCAGTCACTCCCGTTGCTCTCCTGTCCCCTGCCCGCACTCCTGCGGTTAAACAGGGCCGCCAGCGAAAGTCCTGATATAATGTGCCATATACCCCACCACGCTGTCACGAACAGCATACCGCCGGTCGCAAGCTCAGGCGGGAAAATCTTCGGGTTGAAAAGCAGCACAAGCCCCAGACCCGAATTCTGTATGCCCGTCTCTATCGTCACCGTACGCCTGTCTTTCCGAGGCAGACCGAACACCGAAGACAGCCCGTACCCCGTCAGTAAAGCCATACCGTTATGCACCAGCACAATGAGGAAAATCCACTTTATGTGCTTCACAAACAGCGAGATGTTATTGCCGAAAGCCAATACCACCATCAATATGAAAAACACGATGGAGAGATATTGGAGCGGCTTCTTCAGCTTATCCGCCACACGCGGCAGATAGTGCGCCGTGAGCATACCGAGTATAAGCGGCACACCGAGAAGAAGAAACACTGTCTCGAACATCTGCCACACGTCTATATGCAGGTCTCTCAGTGCCGTGGCCGCCATTCCGTCTATAAACGTCACATACATATTGCCCCAAAGGGCAAAATTGAGCGGCGTGATGAATATCGCGAGCAGTGTAACCACAGCCGTGAGTGAAACCGACAGCTCCACATTAGCCTTCGATAGCTGCGAAATGAAGTTCGATATATTACCTCCCGGGCACGCCGCCACAAGTATCATGCCCATCGACACCATCGGTGTCAGATATTCATGGAAAACCGCTATCAGGATAAAGGTCACGAGCGGCAGCCCGACAATCTGCGACAGCAGTCCGACCAACATCGACTTAGGCTTGCGGAACACTTCGACAAACATCGACGGACGTATGCCGAGAGCCACTCCGAACATCACAAATGCGAGAACCACATTTATGATATGCATCCCCTCAGCGGAAAAATTAATCCTTACATCATCCAGACTCAGAAGCTCCTCATACATACGCGTCACCCTGTTTTATTATCTCCATACACCGCAAAAACGGACCATCACCGCCCCACGCGCCATGCCCGTCCCGCAGACACACGCTCCGCAAACGGAAAAATGGCTGAAAACACAAGGACACTCACACACCCGCACGTTTTCAGCCATACCTTCATCCGTATAAATACGACAGACCTCCTATCTGTTACTGCATCATATCGGCAGGATTCTTATAATAGATCTCCCCGTCCTCAAACTCCTTGATAGCCCGCAGTGTAGGCTTCGGAAGCTGCTCATAATAGCGCGATATTTCTATCTGCTCCCTGTTCTCGAACACCTCCTCGAGATTATCATTGGCCGAAGAGAAATCCGCCAGCTTCTTGTCAAGCTCCTCCTTGACCTCACGGCTTATCTGGTTCGCCCTCTTGGCTATGATGCGCACCACCTCATACACATTACCTACCGGCTCGCACAGCGAGTTCATGTCGCGTGTAATAGTGTTCACTGGTACTGATGTTTTTTTCTGACTCATATCTGACTTATTTATTAACTATATGTTTCGCTTCCTTCAATATTCTGTTGGCCTCCCTGATATGCTTCCCGTCCGAAAACTCATTGGCATAACGGTAGTACTCGTCTATCACCTCGCTGTACCTCTCGCGCCTCTTCGAGTCCACACTCAGGCTCGCCTCCTTATACTTCGACTGCAATATGATGAAATACAGGTCGTCCTTATACTTCGTGTCCGGATACTCCTTCAGCGTATTCTCCGCCGTTATGACCGACGCACGGTAATTGTTTCCCCCGTACAGGCCGAGGTTGTAATAGAGCTTCGCGTTCAGATAACCCTTATAGGCCAGCTTGTCCGTCATCTCCTCCATATATCGGTGCGCCTCGTCGGCCCTGTCGCTTGTCGGATACAGCGAAAGGTACTCCGTAAACGCCGCGATGGCCTTCTTCGTCGCCGTCTGGTCCAGCCGCGCATCGGGCGAATCCCAGTAATAGCAGTAACCCACCCTGAAACGCGCCTCCTCCGCATACTCACCGCGCGGATAATTCCGCAGATACGCCTGATAATACTCGCTCGCCGAATAATAGTCCTTCTGCCCTATATACGACTCCGACAGCAGGTAGAGCATCTCCTCCGCCTGCGGCGTATTGCGGTAATACGAGATTATATCCTCCAGCAGCGTAGAGCATCTCAGATACTTCTTCTCCTGAAAATAATTCTTCGCCGCTGCATACTTCTCGTCCGGGTCAGTCGACTTTTGCAGGCGGTAATAATCGCTGCACCCCGCCGCCATCACCGACAGCACCAGTATAATGACTATATTTCTCCTCATAACATATCGCTCTGCAAAGATAGTGAAAGTCGAGTGCAGAGACAAATGAAAATTCGTTTTCATTTCGGCTATGCCGAGACGCATCCTATCTTCGTGAAACAAAGATAGTACAAACCGGGAACATAAGCAAGCCAAAACTCTTTTTCGCATTGCTTATGCTGAGGTGCAGACCATCTTAGCGTCAGCAAAGATAGCACAAAACGAAGACACTGCCAAATAGAAAATCATTTCTTTCATGCTCAGGCATTATCGAGGCAAATCTTTTCTTATGTAAATAACGTATAAGATTCGGAACAGGCTCCCATAAAGACTGCCGATATAAATCCCCTCTCCGTATAGGCAAACTATCATGTTAATTAAAACTAAAAACACGTACTCTCGCCGAAGCCTCAGGCCAGCCTCTCCCTAACCGCTACCACTTAATCACAGGCATCCGCATAAAAAATCAGGCCGCACGCGCACCATTTGCGCATGCAGCCTGATTTTATTCTCAATGTCCTTGTCCGGACTGCGGTCATTAAGGCAAACCCTGCTCCCGCCGCCCGCACATCACCATATCTCCTTCCCGTGTTCCAGCAGCAGCGTACATGACGGCCTGTCGCATATCTCCGCCGGCCCGAAATACTGTATCGGGCCCGAATAGATATAACTTGAACTTGCATCGGCCCATTCCGCCCTGTGCGCCGCGAAATACTTGAACGGCTCGCCGTCCAGCCTCACAAGCGCCTTCTGTATCACAGGTTTCATCTCCCCGTTGCGCCGCTCCATATTCATCATCATCGTAATCGGCACTCCGCCTGCCACCCACTCCTCAGCCGGGGCGGTCAGGTTTCTAACGTTCGACATATAGCCCGTCTTACCCTCATATATAAGATGAGCCGCCGTCACCCCCAGCGAATAGCAGTAGTCCGCATCGAAATTCGACGGTATCGCGCACCGTCCCTCATAGCCGAAGAAATGGTTGACAGTAGCAAACTTGCCTTTATACTTCCCTTCCCCCTTCAGCATCGCCAGCCTCTTGGCGCACATCTCTATCAGCATCTTCTCCGTCTCGATCAGCGACAACTGCACATTGCCGTGCGGGTCACGGTCGAGCGTCAGCTGCCGTGCTATGCTCCTCGGCAAGTCGGAGAACACCCTCGCGCTCTCCTCCGTCAGTCTCGACTTCACATAGTGCCGCTTCTCCTCCTCCTCCGGCAGGTCATTGAACTCCTCGTTGTGCGCCAGCAGGTCATTCAGCTCCGCAATCAGCCTCTTCACAGCCGGGATAAACTCTATCAGCCCTTCCGGTATCAGCACACTGCCGTAATTCAGCCCGTGGTTCGCCCTGTCCACCACAACATCCACTATCTGGCTCACTATATCGTTAAGCGTAAGGTTCTTCGCCTCCACCTCCTCCGAGATGATACAAATATTCGGGCGCGACATCAGCGCACACTCCAGAGCGATGTGCGATGCCGACCGTCCCATAAGCCTTATGAAATGCCAATACTTCTTCGCCGAACTCGCATCGCGCTGTATGTTGCCTATCAGCTCCGAATAGACCTTGCACGCCGTATCGAAACCGAACGACGTCTCTATCATGCTGTTTTTCAAGTCGCCGTCTATCGTCTTCGGGCATCCTATCACCTGTATCCCGCACCGCTTCTGCGCATAATACTCCGCCAGTACACAAGCGTTCGTATTCGAATCGTCGCCGCCTATGATTACTATCGCCTTTATCCCCAACGCCTGACATATCTCTATGCCCCTGTCGAACTGCGCCGTCTCCTCCAACTTCGTCCGCCCGGAGCCGATAATGTCGAACCCTCCGGTATTGCGGTACTCGTCCACAATGTTGTCCGTCAGCTCTATATACCTGTGGTCCACAAGACCGCTCGGCCCGTCCAGAAAGCCGTACAGGCGGCTCTCCTTGTTCATCCTTTTCAGTCCGTCGTACAGCCCCGAAATCACGTTATGCCCCCCCGGAGCCTGCCCCCCGGATAGTATCACCCCCA
>JADIMV010000115.1 GCA_017694515.1 Candidatus Aphodosoma intestinipullorum | reverse complement strand
GGCTTTTTCTTATCCATTGCCCGTTCTCGTGCGAGTTTTATCCAATCTGTTGATAGTCAAATAAAACCTACCTGATTACAACAAATATAGAAAAAGGTGAGAGAAAAGCGACAAGTTTACTTGATTGCTTTTCCGAACCGACTCCTATCTTCGTGAAACAAAGATATGGAAAATAACCGGAAATACAGATGAAGGTATATCTATTTCAGGCTGGGTAGGGCATAAATTTTCTTTCCTGAAAGCGGAGCTCTTCAAATTCTGTTTTTATCCGGCGCATCTTTGCCCAGTCAGAAAAAATGCCTACCTTTGGCCGCTGTACGGCAGAGCCGTGCGCCGGAAGCCAAACCGATGGAGCAGAGGAATATATGCAGCCGCTTAGAGAGCGTGTACAGCATGGCGGGCGGTTGTTGCCCGGCGGCACTATCCCTTGGAAATGTCCCGCTGATGACGGGCGGACACTGGGAGAGGGTATGACGGCAAGACGGCGAATGGCTGTCCGTATAGTGGACAAAATCAAAAACGGTTTCTAACATAATATTATACTGATGAAAAAGATCGCATTAGTTACGGGCGCGACTTCGGGCATCGGACGCGCTACGGCTATCGCCCTTGCCGATGAGGGCTATAATCTTATCATAACGGGGCGGCGCAAGGAGCGTCTGGAGGAGCTGAAGGCCATGCTCGGCATCACATACAAGGCCGATGTGCTGGTGCTAAACTTCGATGTGCGTGACCGCGAGGCGGTACAGGCGGCGATAGAGTCGATACCTGCGGCATGGAAGAACATAGATGTGCTGGTGAACAACGCGGGTCTTGCCGTAGGTCTTAATCCCATACAGGAGGGTCTTATCGAGGACTGGGAGCGCATGATAGACACCAATGTGAAGGGACTGCTCTACGTGTCGCGCGCCGTCGCACCGCTCATGTGCGCAAGGGGAACGGGTCATATAGTGAACCTCTGCTCGACGGCGGGCAAGGAGGTTTACCCGAACGGCAATGTCTACTGCGCCACGAAGCACGCAGTGGACGCGATAAGCAAGGCGATGCGCATCGATATGCTGAAGTACGGCATCAAGGTGACGAACATCTGCCCCGGGGCGGTAGAGACGGAGTTCTCCATGGTGCGTTTCAAGAACGACAAGGAGAAGGCCGACAAGACATACGAGGGCTATACACCGCTCTGCGGCGAGGACATAGCGTCCATTATACGCTATGTGGTCACGCTGCCGGTGCACGTCTGCATCAATGACCTCGTGGTCACACCGACGGCTCAGGCTAACGCCACAAACATATTCAGGAAGAACTGATTCGGCAGAACCCCCGTCTTATGGCGAAGAACAAGTACTATGTGGTATGGCGCGGCCGTAAGACGGGGATTTTCACATCGTGGGAGGAGTGCAAGGCTCAGGTCCTGGGCTTTGACGGTGCACAGTACAAGGGTTATCCGACAGAGGATGAGGCCCGCGCCGCCCATGCGATGAATTATTGGAAAGCCGTCGGGCGGCGTGAGGACACCGCGCCCGATGCGGGGGATGCGGGAAGCCCCGTTGTGCCGAGCATTGCTGTGGACGCGGCGTGCAGCGGCAACCCCGGCCGCATGGAGTACCGGGGCGTGTGGACATCGTCGGGCAAGGAGATATTCCGCATGGGGCCTTTCGACGAGGCGACGAACAACATAGGCGAGTTTCTCGCCATAGTCCACGCTCTCGCACTGCTGAAACAGAACGGTTCTGATATGCCGCTCTATTCGGACAGCGCGAACGCAATAGCCTGGGTGCGCCGCAGGCACTGCAATACCCGTCTGGCGCAGACCGATGCGAATACGCCGGTGTTCAACCTCATAGCCCGCGCCGAAGCGTGGCTTACACAGAATACATATACTACGCAGATTATCAAATGGCCCACTCACCTGTGGGGCGAAATACCCGCCGACTTCGGGCGGAAGTGAACTCATAGCGGCAAATATTCCTTGTTTATCGGCAGTGCAATGTCCGTTTATGCCCGAATTATCGGCAGTGGATTATATTGTTTTTACCGGAATATCGGCAGTTCGGATTATTTCACTATCTTTGTTACACGAAGATAGGAGGCGGTTAGCTTCGCTGCAATCTGTCGCGTCTCGGCAATATGGAAATGAATTTCCGCATTGCTCTCGCCGCTCCAGATTGTCGGCAAAGGCAATCAAACAAGTTTGTTGCCATTGCACTCACCTTTCACTATCTTTGTTACACGAAGAATAGGAAAGATACTATGGATATAAGGGAACTTGAAAGAGTACTGCAAGACCAAAAGGAGGAACTGGAGTCGTTGAGAGGCAAGAGTTTCTGCCATCGTGCGGAAGAGAGCCTGATTGATTTGGACAGCAATCTTGCCCAAGTGGTCATCGGGGTAAGGAGAAGCGGGAAGTCCACACTGTGTTTCAATGCCTTGGAGAAATCGAAAGTCAACTATGCGTATGTCAATTTTGACGATGAGAACCTGTATGACCTAACGGTCAAAGACATGAACGATGTGCTCCAAGTCCTGTACAGTATATATGGTGATTTCTCCCATCTTTTTCTCGATGAGATTCAGAACATCGATGGCTGGCATCTTTTCGTCAACAGGATGTTACGTAAGGGGGTACGTCTGCTGCTGACAGGCAGCAATTCCAAACTGCTCAGCGGCGAGCTTGCCTCGCATCTCACGGGAAGACACCATACTGTCGAACTGCTGCCGTTCTCGTTCAAGGACTGGTGCAACTATAACGGTATTGCCACAGCCCCTCTGACCACAAAGAACATGGGGTTGCTCATGGGAGCTTTCGACAGATACCTGCGGCAAGGCGGATTTCCGGAACTGCTTGTGGAGCGCAACGGGACAAGCTACATCGATTCTCTGTTCCACAGTATCATAACGCAGGACATACAGAAGCGTTTCAAGGTCAGATACACCGATTCGCTGGAACGCCTTGCCGGACATCTGCTCAACATTTCGCCTGCCATCATTGTAAAGGATAAGTTGCAGGAACAGTTCGGGTTCAAAAGCCATCATACGTTAGGCAATTATCTTTCCTATCTGACTCAGACCTACCTTATATGTAAGGTGAGCAAGTATTCTACGAAAAGCAAGGAGCGTTCTGTGTCCGAGAAAGTCTATGCAATTGATGTGGCTTTCATGAACAGGAGGGAGAATGCTTTGGCCGGCGAAAATCTTGGATGGCGGCTTGAGACTATTGTCTATCTGGAACTGCGCCGCCGCATCAAGACCGATGGAGAGGACATCTATTACTTCAACAATGGAAGTACGGAAGCTGATTTTGTTGTCTGCGACGGAAATAAGGCCGTGGAAATTTATCAGGTTGCCTATGATATAGAAAATCCGAAGACCCGCAGACGGGAAATCAATGGAGCTGTCATGGCGGTGAAAAGTGCCAAGTGTAGCAATGTGTATATCCTTACAGACCATCAGTCGGAAACAATCGTTCATGAGGGCATAACGATAAAGGTGTTGCCTGTGTGGGAGTGGATTGTCCGCGAAGGATAGTCTTGATATAATGGGGTAGAGATATAAGCCTCAAATCTACAAAATGCCTGTTTATCGGCAGTGAAATATCTGTTTATGTCCGAATTATCGGCAGTTGAGTCCTTTGTTTTTGCCTGAATATCGGCAGTACGGATTTATTTTGCTATCTTCATAACAAAGTCAACTACCTGTATTTCAGGTTGATATTCTCGGCGTGGCTGAAAGTCGCGGCCGATGCACCACAGATTGGCATTGCAGCCGCTGCCTGCCCTCTTTTCGAAGAGCCTGCACCTATTCCATTATCTTTTTCCCGCCACTGTCATTGCCGTATGCCGTGACACACTATTGTAACACCCGTTACGTGCGATATAACATTGTTGTTATACCGTTGACATGCAGTACCTCTACTTTTGCACCCGGAAAATAAACGGTAGAAAGACGATGGTAAAAAGGTATTTGGCGGCAGCGGCACTGCTTGTTTTTTCGCTGTGGGGAGTGCTGGCCGAGGCCGCTGTTTTGAAAGGTAAAATCACTGACAAGTCAAACAATGAGCCGCTCATAGGGGCATCGGTACAGGTGGCGGGGACATCGACCGGAGGCATCACGGACTTTGACGGGAACTATTCGATAAATGTTGCAGAGGGCGAGACTCGCCTCGAAATAAGATATATGGGTTATGAAACCCTGTTGCACAGCGTCAGGGTAAGCGGGGACATGGTGGTGGACTTTGCGCTTGCGCCGGAGGGTCTTGCGATGGATGAGATACAGGTCACCGGCCGCCGCAGCCGCGAGAGCGAGGCGACACTCGCCATTGAACGCCGCGCAAGCACGGTGGCTGTGGAGAGTGTCGGGGCTAAAGAGCTGAAGTCGAAAGGTGTGTCGAATGTAGAGGAGGGAGTAAAGAAGGTATCGGGTATATCCATCGCCGATGCGGGGATGCTTGTCGTGCGCGGCCTCGGCGACCGCTATTCGACGACAACGCTCAACGGTCTCCCGATTGCATCGCCCAACCCGGACAACAAGCTGATACCGCTGGACTTGTTCCCTGTGTCGGTCATCAGCAATATCTCGGTAAACAAGACCTACGAGGTCTCTTCGTTTGCCGACTATTCGGGCGCACATATTGATATTGAGACTCGGGAGCATACGGGCGAGGACTATGTGACGTTTGAACTCTCGACTGGAAGTACGGTTTATACCTTGGGGCAGGACTTCTATCTGCCGCACAGGAAAGGCTCGATGTTCGTGACAGGACGGCTGCCGGAGTATATCCGCGACGCGTCGCCTGCGGACTTCGACGCGATGGTGAAAGAGAGCAATATTTTCGGAAGTGACTTCTCTATAGACAAGACTGTGGGACTGCCCGACATCGGTTTTCAGGTGGGGACAGGTCAGACATGGAATGTCGGCAACGGCAAACTCAGCCTTGTGGCTTCGGCTTCGCTCGACCATCAGGAGGCTACACTCCCGGACGGCTTCATCACTACTCTTGACGGTACAGGAGAGAAGATAAACCATTTTGCTCAGGAGCAGTATAAGGAGTTTCTGAACGCGACGGCCATGGCGAGCCTCGGTTACAGGATGAACAGCGGCCACAGTTTGAATTACAGTGTCTTCTATGCGCGTAACGCCGAAAGTGCCTATTCGCGCCGTGAGGGTTTCGATGCCGAAGGTGTGCCTCTGATAGGGAGCAACAGCATATTCCACGTCTATAGCTTGCTCAACAACCAGTTGCAGGGCAAACATAAGCTGGGCGACAGGTGGGATGTCAACTGGAATGCGTCGTTCGGTTACACGACAAGCGATGAGCCTGACCGCAAGCAGGTGATGTTCCGCAAGCGCGATGACGGGTCACTCTCGCTTTTCAGACTCAATGCGCAGGAGACGATGAGGTACTACGGCGAACTCTCCGAATGGGAGGCCGTGGGCGATGTGAACAGCTCCTTCAAATATGGCCGCGACTTGGACAGCCGTTTGCACTTCGGGCTTGTCTACAAGCAGAAGAGCCGCGACTACCGCTCCACTCGTTTCTATTACAACCTGCGCAACTTGCCCGACCCGCAGATTAGCGACATTTACAATACCGACGGCTATCTGAATCAGGAGAATATACAGAACGGCGCGATATCGGTAGTAAGGGATATGCAGCCGAAGGACACCTACGGGGCATTTATGCGCGTGGCGGCAGCCTATGTCGAGACGGACTATCTGCCCGTCAGGCAGCTGACGCTCAACGTGGGGCTGCGCCTTGAGTATGCCATACAGCATGTGGACTACTATACTGACGGCGGCATCCGTCGTTCCTCCGATCTCAATGACCTCAACCTCTTTCCCGCGCTCAATGTCAAGTATGCGCTGACCGATGAGCATGTGCTTCGCTTCGCTGCGTCGAGGACGGTTACTCGCCCGTCGTTCATCGAGATGGCGCCATTCCTCTATCAGGAGTCATACGGCGGCATAGAGCTGCGCGGTAATGCCGACCTGAAGAACGGCTATAACTATAACTTCGACCTCAAATACGAGTTCTACCTCAATGAGCAGAGCACTGAGTTTGTTGCCCTCACGGGTTACTATAAGCATCTCCTCACGCCGATAGAGCGGGTGCAGGAGTCGTCGGGCGGCTCTGCCGTCCACTCGTTCCGCAATTCGGAGCGCGGCATGGCGGCCGGTTTCGAGGTGGAGCTGAGGAAGAACATTGTGAAGGATTTGAAGCTGAATGTGAACTTCTCATATATGTACACCAACGTCAAACTCCCCGAGGGCGGAGGCATATACACGTCCGACTCTCGTGCGCTGCAAGGTGCGTCGCCCTATCTGGCCAATGCCGACCTGAGCTATACGCCATCGTTCGGCGAGGACCGCCGGCTGAGCATCGCGCTGCTCTACAACCTGCAAGGTCCGCGCATCCATGCGGTAGGCATCATGGGGCTTGGCGATGTCAGACAGCGCACCCTCCACACGCTTAACTTCGCCGTGGGCTATGAGTTTAACCGCCGTGCGCAGCTCAAACTTCAGGTGGACAACCTGCTAAACAGCGACATAGTGTTTGACCAGTTTGTGCCTTACACCGGCGAGACACTCGAAGTGGAGCGCGAGCGGCGCGGGCTGAGTGCAAGCATAAGTTTCAGCTACACACTGTATAACGATTGAACAAGAATAAATAAACGACTAAAAACAATGGCAGTACGCTGCCGCAAAAAACCAATTAAAACTTTATCAAGATGAAAAGACAGAATGTAATGGTTGCTCTTGCAGCCGCAGTTTTCGCACTGGTTTCATGTGAGCCGAACAACCCCGTGGACGACTCCAAAGCTGACCTTCAGGGGGAAATCACGTCCGACATGACTCTCGAAGCAGGCAATACCTATACGTTGAGCGGCGGATTTCATGTGAAGGACGGCGCTACGCTCACAATAGAGGAGGGTGTTACGATTAAGTCTGTGGATGACAACGTCGTAGACTACATTCTCATCGAGCAGGGCGGTAAGATAATGGCCGAAGGCACTGCATCCAATCCCATCGTGATGACCTCTGACCTTAAAAAGGCCGGTTCGTGGGGCGGACTTCACATCTGCGGCCGCGCTCCTATCAACGTGCAGGCTGCCAAATCCGAGATTGGCGACGCTTCTTACGGCGGCAATGACGCTAACGACAACTCCGGCGTGCTGCGCTACATCCGCATCGAGTATGCAGGCTATGCTTTCTCTGCCGACAAGGAGGCCAACGGCTTCACATTCTACGGCGTGGGCGCAGGCACTACCGTTGACCATCTTCAGGCTTACAAAGGCTCTGACGACGGCTTCGAGTGGTTCGGCGGCACGGTAAACTGCAAATACCTTGTTTCCACAGACAACACCGACGACTCTTTCGACTGGACCGAGGGTTGGACAGGTAAAGTGCAGTATATGGTTGCTCACCAGCAGGACGCTACGTGCGACTGCCTCTTCGAGTGCGACAACAACGACAAGAACCCGGCCGTTACTCCGGTTTCTCACCCGATACTGAGCAACATCACTCTCGTAGGCAATAACTCTTCTGAGAACAAGCGCGGCATACGTCTCCGTGCGGGCACACAGGTCGAGATTTACAACGCTCTCGTATCCGGCAAGCCGACAGGCGTATCCATCGAGACAGAGCAGACTGACAAGGCTCTGGCCGACGGCACTTCTGTCCTTGAGGGCATCGTGACTACCGGTGCGTTTGCTGACGCTACGGACGAGGAGACTGGCTATACTGCAGCATACCTGCTTGCCGACTTCACCGCTGCCAACAAGGCCGAGACTGCCATATCGCTGACCGATAATATTTACGGTACGGTTACTGAGGGCGCAGTCAACCCGCAGTCCAAGGACAGCTATTTCGAGGCAGCAAGCTATATAGGCGCACTCTCTTCTGACAACGATTGGACCGCAGGCTGGACCATGAAGTGATTTCATTGTCAGCATGATGGATATAGACTGATAGAGTTATAGTTAACCTGTTTCCTGAGGCCGCATCCTTTCTTCGTGAGGGGGTGCGGCCATTTCTTCTGCACATCGTCGCTCTGCATAACTGGCACTGCAATTTTTGTACATACTCTCGTTCACTACAAATTTTCCTTTGTAAACCATTGATTGCCAAATCATTTAATTGCCTCCTCCTTAGCCCTCAGCCACCTCCTCCCTATCCTCTCCTTAGCGATTCGGCATTCTTGCATCAAAGTCGTGCTAAAACGTGCAAATCGTAAACCCCATTTCCGCAGTGCCTGTTTTGCCCATTCTGTTCCTTGCCTCCCCGCCGCATCTCCATTTCTATGTTGCATGGCTGTGTATGGCAGTCCTTTCCGCGCACGTGTCCCGCACAATTTTCCTCCTATGTATTATCTGCAAATTAAAGTTAAAAACACGTACTCTCGCCGAAGCTCCTCCCAAGCCCTGCCGAAACCGCCCCCTGACCGCACGCACCCCTCCAGCCGCATTTTAGCCCCTCCCCTCCGTCCGTACCCCCTGCGCATTGCCGGATAACCGGCCTTAGACTGCGCAGCTGCCGTTTTTCTCATACCCGTGATTAAACTTTATCGCGGGAATGCGGTCTATGCACCGTAAAGGCCGTTCGGGTATGGTTGTCCAGTTCGGTAGAATGTGTATGATATGAACAGATTACTTGTGTTTGTGGCATCTCTCTTCCTGTGTCAGATGCTTTTCGCGCAGCAGCGCGAGCTTACGGGTGTCGTCCTCTCTGTCGAGGACGGCGAGCCGCTTGTCGGCGCGGCTGTCTTCATAAAGGGGCAGGAGACCCACGGGGTCATTACCGACATTGACGGACGCTATGTCCTCCCTGTCGGCCCTGAGGACAAGATTTTGGTCGTGACCTATATGGGCATGAAACGCTATGAGGCGAAAGTGCCGTTGAACGATGTTTTCAACATCAAGATGGAGTCTGAAAGCGTCAGCCTTGCCGATATGGTCGTGACCGGATACGGCAACTTTTCCAAAGGCTCGTTCACCGGCTCTGCCAATACAGTTCGCGCTGACCTGATGAAGGACGTGCCTGTGCTGAACGTGGAGCAGAAGTTGCAGGGCATGACCACTGGTGTCACCATCACCGGCAGTTCCGGTCAGCCCGGCGCGAACACCAGCATACGCATACGCGGAATGGGCTCGTTCAATGCCTCGCAGGAGCCGCTTTTCGTAATCGACGGCGTACCCGTGACCTCGGGAAGCCTCTCTACCGGCGGCGCTGACGCGGCATACATGAACAACTCCAAGACGAACATCATGAGCACGCTCAACCCCTCCGACATAGAGAACATAACCGTCATAAAGGATGCGGCGGCGGCTTCGCTCTACGGTTCGCGTGCCGCAAACGGCGTGATTCTCATCACGACCAAGCGCGGTGTGGCAGGAAAGGCGCGGGTAAACCTGAACCTCTCCACCGGATTCTCCAACGCAGCCGTCAATTTCCGCCCGACGCTCAACGGCGACCAGCGGCGCGAGATGCTCCACATGGGTCTGTACAACTACGCCCTCGACAAGAATATGGCTGACCCCATGGCATACGCCAATGACAACATCGATGCCTATGCGCCGATACCGTCCATGGGCTACACCGACTGGCGTAAGGAGCTGCTCCGCACGGCACTTGAGCACAAGGCCGAAGTTTCCGTCTCTGGCGGCGGCAAGACAAACACCATATATGCCTCTTTCGGCTACAGCCGTCAGGAAGGTCTCGCCAAGAACTCCTCTCTCGACCGCTATTCCGCACGTGTCAATGCCACTCAGGAGATAGGGAAGTACATCGAAGTCGGAGCGAATGTCATGTTTGCTCACCTCAATCAGGAGATGAACGAGGAGCGAACGTCGGCCATAAACCCCTTCTATGATGTGGCCGTGACCATGAACCCCTCGATGCTTGTGCGCGATGAGGATGGCAACTACTGCGGCGCGTATAGCGGCACGAACCTCAACCCCCTGCGCGACATACTCACCGACTACAACCGCACCCGCATGACCCGTATGTTCTCAACAGGCTATGTCGCGCTGAAACCTGTCGACGGCCTGACCATCAAGGAGACTGTCAGCTACGACTACAACATACAGAAGGATGCCCGCTACTATAACCCCCTTAGCTCTGCCGGCCCGAAGAGCGGCAGCGACGCGCAGACCGCGAAAGGCTTCATCGAGTACGGCAAACTCATATCTTCGACTTCGGCCAACTATGTGAAGACATTCGCCTACCGCCACAACATCGATGCTCTTGTCGCTTGGGAAATCGAGGACTATGACACTGATAAGGCCATAGGTGAGAAATCCAAGCTCCCCTCCGAGCTCCTGCTTGAGCCGGACAACGCCGCCGTCATAATGAGCTTCCTCTCATCCACTCAGGCATACCGCATGATGTCCCTCGTCTCGCGCCTGAACTATGACTACGACAGCCGCTACTATATATCTGGCAGCTACCGCCGCGATGGCTCTTCGCGCCTTGCCCCGGGCAACCGGTGGGGCGACTTCTGGTCAGTATCCGCCATGTGGAACATCGGAAATGAGTCTTTCATGCGCCCCGCTTCCGGCGTGCTGACCGACCTGAAACTGCGTGCATCCTATGGCGTAAACGGTAACCAGCCCAACTCTTACTACGGCTACATGGGTCTCTACAGCTATGGTCAGAACTACATGGGTGCTTCCGGCTCCTACGAGTCCGCGCAGCCTAATCCGGATCTGAAGTGGGAGAAGAACTACAACCTCAACATAGGTCTTGACCTCTCGTTCATCAACCGCATATACCTTACGGTAGAGTATTACAACCGCGATACGAAAGACTTGCTTTACAATGTGCCGATTAGTGCCACGACAGGCTTCCTCTCGTACCTCGCCAACGTAGGCCAGCTCAACAACCGTGGTGTCGAGGTTGAGCTGCGCACCCTCAACTTCACCGGGCGCAACTTCAGTTGGACGACAGTCCTGAACCTCTCGCACAACGAGAACAAAATAGTCAACCTCAACGGCATAATCGACCAGTCAATCGAGGGAACATGGTTCATCCGTAAGGTAGGTCTGCCGTTCAACACGCTCTATGTCAAGGAGTATGCCGGTGTAGACCCCGAAAACGGTAAGGCCATGTATTACAAGAATACGGAGATGGAGGACGGCTCTTATGACCGTTCGCTCACATACGACCACAATGAGGCTCAGGCCATACCCTACAAGACCGTTGACCCCGTACTCACCGGAGGCCTTACCAACATACTGAACTACCGCTGGTTCGACCTCTCGTTCACATTTACGTTCTCGCTCGGCGGATGGTCTTTTGACAAGACTGGAACGTACATTGAGAACGGCACGACAAAGATTTACGACTCCCGCTATAACCTGCCTGTCTATGCGGCAGACGCTTGGCGGCAGCCTGGCGATGTGACTGACGTTCCCCGTTTCGTATATGGTGAGGCCGACGGTCCGCAGAACTCGTCGCGCTATGTCCACAGCACAGGCCATCTGCGCTTGAAGAACCTCACGTTCGGCTATACCTTCCCGCGTAAGCTCACGCGCAAGGCCATGATAGAGAAGGCTCGCCTCTATTTCTCCGGCAGCAATCTGCTCACATGGGCGGCGTGGAAACAGTACGACCCCGAAGTGCCGGTCAGCGGAGAGGTATTCTGCGAGACCCCGATAATGAGGACTTTCAGTTTCGGCCTGCAAATGACATTCTAAGATGAACCAGACAGTTTCTAAACAGGAGGACAACAAGATGAAAAAATTGACAAGACATTTATATACGATGTGTGCGGCCGTTGCTGTGCTTGCTTTCGCTTCGTGCGAGGATTGGCTGAACGTGCCCCCCTCCACATCTACCGATACGGACAACGCCATGAAGACTGTCGCCGATGCGCAGATAGCCCTCAACGGTGTCTACCGCCTTGCTTCGGCTCACAGCTACTATGGCGACAACTACTATTATTTTGGCGACTGCCGTGCCGAGGATGTGCAGGAGCGTGAGGCCAAAGGTGCTGGTCGTCGCGTCTCCCCATACTATGAATACAACGTGCTGGCCGACGACGCTTTCAATATCAAACTCCCGTGGGAGCAGGTCTATAAGGTCATACGCCAGACCAACAACATCATACAGAAGTCCGGCGATGGCAGTGTCGAGACAAACGGTGCGGACGAGGAGGCGCAGCTCAAGGAGATACGCGCCGAGGCTCTCGCCATGCGCGCCTTGGCTCACTATGACCTTGTGCGCCTGTTCGCCATGCCCTACATGGTCGATAGTCTCGCGCTCGGTGTGCCTATTGAGCTTGAGCCTACATTGCCTACTCACCGTCCCGCGCGCGATACGGTACGCAATGTGTACGCCCGGATAATCCGTGATTTGAACGACGCGATAGCCACTGGCCTCACCCGCGACAAGAACGACGGCGCGTTCAACTACTGGAGCGCGAAAGCCCTCCTCTCACGCGTCTGCCTCAACAAGGGCGACTGGCGCGGCGCGTATGATGCCGCTGTCGATGTGATAGAGAACAACGGCGGCCTCTATCGCCTCTACACCCACGACGAATACCCGACAGTATGGGGGCAGGACTTCACCTCTGAATCCCTCTTCGAGTTCTATTTCACGCAGACAGAACCCGCAGGCGGAAGCGGCGGTGAGGGTGCGCCGATGGTCTATGCCGACAACGTGCTCGACTGGAACAACCTCATACTCACGGAGGCATTTCTCAACCTCCTCGACGAAGACCCTGACGATGTGCGCCATCAGATAACTGCCCTCCCGCAGAAACCTGAGGCGGACGACCTCCCTCACATGACGGACGCTCAGGGAAACCAGGTCTCCATCGCTGACCGTCCGGTCTATCTTGCCAAGTTCCCCGGCAAGTCGGGTGATGGGAACACTCCGCAGGACAACAACCTTATAGTGCTGCGCCTCTCTGAGGTATATCTCAATGCAGCCGAGGCCGCTTTCCATCTCGGCGGAGCTGAGGCGGAGCAGGGCAGGGCTTATCTCAACGAGATAGTCTCGCGTGCCAACCCGGACAAAAGCGTCTCTACTGCCGACTTCACTTTGGAGCGCATACTCAAGGAGCGCCGTAAGGAGCTTGTCGGCGAAGGACTGGCCGTCTATGACTATCTGCGCAATGGACTGACCATAAGCCGCAATGGCGGTTGGCATCTGATGAACCTCGATGCAGCCGATGCCCGTTCCATTGCCCCTGACGACCTGCGTCACGCCTTGCCTATCCCCCAGTCGGAGATAGACGCTAACCCGAACATCAAGCAGAATCTGAGATAATAGGATAAGTACTTTTTAGCCATAACTTTACGACAGCCGTCCTGTAAACCGACAGGGCGGCTGTTTTTGTCTCTGCTCCGTATCGTCCTTCTCAAAGTTCCTCCACATCAGAACCCCGTCCCCGTATTGGAATCCCATACTTCCCTCGCCATCCTATTCTGTGAAAATAGGTTAAAAAGACGTACTCTCGCCGAAGTCCCTCCGAAGCCCTCCCGAAAGACCCGGCCAGATATTGCTCTTGTATATCATATTTTTTGTACTTTTGTACGGTACTAAACAATATGCCGTAAGATGACCAGACCAGATACATCAGCACAGTTCGATGCCGTAGTGGCGGAGTGCCGCGATATGTTTGTCAAGAAACTTGATGACTACGGTGCGGCGTGGCGCATCATGCGCCCGAGTTCGGTGACAGACCAGATATTCATCAAGGCGAAGCGCATCCGTAGCATTGAGACAAAGGGAGTTGCGCTTGTCGATGAAGGTATACGCCCCGAACTGATAGGCATAATCAACTATGCCGTCATTGGCCTGATACAGCTTGAGCTCGGCTGTGCCGACACTGACGATATGGGGAAGAAACGTGCCGTGGAGATGTACGACCATTATATAGCCGAGGCCAAGAGCCTCATGACGGCCAAGAACCACGACTACGATGAGGCATGGCGGGAGATGCGCCCGCAGTCATATACTGACCTGATACTCATGAAGATATGCCGTACAAAACAGATTGAGGATCACTGCGGGCATACCCTTGTGTCAGAAGGCATTGACGCGAACTATTTCGACATGATAAACTATTCGGTTTTCGGGCTTATAAAGATGTCCGGGAACCAGTGACCATAAAAATCAAAATCTATAAAAGACCATGGACAGGAAATTTGACGGACGTGTTCCCGTATGGCAGTCGGCTGTGTTCTACATCTGCTGTCTGCTTTTCGGAGTGACTTTCATATTCTCAGGCTTTGTAAAGGCCATCGACCCGCTCGGTACAGTCTACAAAATAGAGGATTACCTCGTGGCGATGCATCTTGATGCGCTGAACCCGCTCTCCGGAGTGGCGGCTTTCGCGCTATTTTCTATGGAGTTCCTGACCGGAATGCTCATACTTTTGAACATCCGTTTCCGTGAGGGGCTTATACTCGGTACGGCCTTCATGGCCGTCATGACTCCGCTGACGCTGTGGATTGCCTTGGAAAATCCCGTGACCGACTGCGGCTGTTTCGGCGATGCGCTTGTAATCTCAAACACGGCCACTTTCTGGAAAAACGTCGTGCTGTGCCTCATGGTGGCCGCCATGTGGGTATTCCGCTGCGCTCATCGCCGCTGGGTTTCGACTCTGCCCTCTTGGCTCTTGCTGGTAGCCTTCCTGCTCATACCGGTAAGCGTAGGCTGTTACAGCCTGCACTCCCTGCCGTTCAAGGACTTCCGCCCGTATCACATCGGCGCAAGCATTGAGGAAGGCATGGAGATGCCCGAAGGAGCGGAGCCGGACCAGTACGAGACGACATTCGTCTATATGAAAGACGGCGAGACTCGCGAGTTCACCCTCGCCGATGCACCCTACAACGATTCTACATGGACATTCGTGGAGCAGCATACGGAGCTGATAAAGAAAGGCTATACGCCGCCGATACACGACTTCTCCATCATAACAATGGAGGGTGACGATGTGACTTACGATGTACTTGACAACCCTGGCCGCACATATCTCGCGCTCATGTATGACCTGGCCAAGACTGACCGCACAAAGGCCGCCGACCTCGAAAGCCTCTATTTGTTGGCACAGTCGCAGGGCGCGGGCTTCTATGCACTTACCGCATCGGTAGACCTCATAGAAGGGTATGTCATGGAGACCGGGGTGACATTCCCGTTCGCCATGACAGACCCCATACAGTTAAAGACCATGGTGCGGGCCAATCCCGGCGTACTCGTCATCGAGAACGGCATTATCATAGACAAATGGAATGTCGAGCAGCAGAAGAAACACCTGAAAAAGCTGATGAAGTGAGTGCCGGAAACCGCCCGGCGGCATCGTGTCTGCTCATTCATCTGAATAGCATGGAGATGGATTATATACTTAAAAATTAAGTGATATGAGAAAAAACATTGTGGCAGGCAACTGGAAAATGAACAAGACCCTGCAAGAAGGCGTGGCGTTGGCCACAGAGCTGAAATCGATAGTGAAAAATCCTAACTGCGATGTGATTGTAGGTACGCCGTTCATACACCTCGCCACTGTGGCTGAGCTGCTTAAAGGTAGCCCCATCGCCGTGGCGGCGGAGAACTGCGCTGACCATGCCTCCGGTGCGTACACAGGTGAAGTGTCGGCCGCGATGGTGAAGTCGACAGGCGCGTCCTATGTAATCATAGGTCACTCGGAACGCCGTGCCTACTACGGAGAGACATACGCCATATTGAAAGAGAAAGTGCAGCTTGCTCTTGCCAATGGCCTGCGCCCGATATTCTGTGTGGGTGAGGTCAAGGAGGAGCGCGAAGCCGGTCGTCAGAACGAGGTGGTCAAGGCGCAGCTTGAAGGCTCTCTCTTCGGACTCACGGCAGAGGAGTTCGCCAAGGTGGTAATAGCGTATGAGCCTGTATGGGCCATCGGTACTGGCCTGACCGCCACGCCCGAACAGGCGCAGGAGATGCATTCGCACATACGCGGACTTGTAGCCGCTAAATACGGCAGGGAGATAGCCGATGGCTGCTCCATCCTCTACGGCGGCAGCTGCAACGCGAAGAACGCCGCATCGCTCTTCGCCAACCCCGACATCGACGGCGGTCTCATAGGCGGCGCGTCTCTCAAAGCCGAGGACTTCAAAGCCATAATTGACGCTTTCTAAGCCGAAGAGCAGGCTTAGTAGGGATATATTAATGCGTTCCCGCTGCGGAGTATTTCCGTGGCGGGAACGCTTGTTTTGGGTTTAACCCGAATCGGTTATTAGAAATTGTGCTGATTTCTATGTTTATGACGAGTAAATTATCCAAAAGATACCGCCATAAACTGAAAAGCAGCCAAATAGTTTAGTAAAATATATCCTCTGCAAAACTCAATATGCTCTATTGCATATCAAAAGAACCGTGGTAAAAAGCTGGCTTTCGCAAACTCCTCAAAACGTTCTAATGTCCGTTTTGGGTTTATGTCAGCAGTGTCTGCGGCCTCATTTTGTATGCCGATAGCGTTGTTCCGTGTAATGTTAAATTTATGGCCTTAACTTTATTTGACTTAAATGTAAAATATTGTCAAACGACAGTGCTAGTGTAAATGCCGTTTCTTGTCATAGTGTATTGATAAACCTTTCCTGGCCGACAAATCCGCGTTTCCTGCAAATCTGATTGTAACCGGTAATAGTGTTGTACGGCACATCTTCTTTAGCCATTCAATAGTTAAATTTCTCGTCCTTTGTGGGAAAGGTATGGCCATTATGCTAAAATAACGGCTTTCTGCCGATAAAAAACTGCCCGTTATCTCGTGTGTTTGCATCCTATATGTTCAAATTATTTGTCGACTGTTTTTTTTT
>JADIMV010000114.1 GCA_017694515.1 Candidatus Aphodosoma intestinipullorum | reverse complement strand
TAGATAACGTAACGATGAGGTGCGTTATCTGATAAGATAAGGAGGAAGAATGCGCAAGAGTGTCAATATCCTTGGTTGAGGGTAGCTGCGGGCTTGCTGAAAGGTAGCGACAGGACAGGTAACTGGTCTGTCTGTCAGGCCGTTAGAATGGGAATGCGGTGGTTACTCAGAATGGTTGTCTGACGGATTGTGTGCGTTTTGATGAATGAGAATGTGCGGATGTTCTCCGCGTAAGTTTACCGGTTCTGCTGTATTGTCTCTTCGCTGTGGTGATGGTGTTCATGTCCGCCGGTGAAGTGTTCTGCGGCGAGGTATATCCCTATGCCGATGAACAGCAGTCCTACAATCCATCGGAACCAAGTGCCGAACCGTTTCATGTTTTCGTAGTACCGGCCGATGCTCTCGAAGCTGAACGCCAGTATCCATGCCACGGCGACAACGGGTATGGCCGTCACTGCGGCGAAGAGGAAGACGAGCATATAGCCCCAAACGGATGCCGAAGAGAGCGGCACCATCATTCCGAAGAATATGACCGCGTTGGTCGGACAGAATCCGAGCGACAGCACCGCGCCGAGGATGAATGCGCCCCAGCGTCCGCGCCTGGCCTTTTCTCCCATTCCGGCACTGTTTACCCCAATCTTGAAGCCGGGGATGTAGTCGGCAATGCACATCAGCACGCCCATGACTATCATGAACGGTATGAGCATGACTTCCCCCCATTCGCCCAGAAAGCTCTGCACGGCGGAAATGTTGCCGCCGAGTTTCAGCAGTATTATTATGGCAAGGCCGAGCAGCCCGTAGCACAGAGTGCGCCCAAGCGTGTACCACAGCCCTTTGATGAAGACCTGACGGCGGTTTTCAGTTCCCTGACTGATGTAGCCTATGGCGGCTATGTTCGTCAGCATGGGGCATGGGTCAAGGCCGAAGACGAGAGCCAGCAGTATGACCATGACGAATGGCGAGTCGGTAGTGCCGGCGAGTTCGAGCAGTTCTTCCATTTCTGTAGGATAGCCAATAAGATATGATGGTGCGGACACACACGCCTGAGCGGCTGTGTGCGGCCCGCACCATCAGTTTTAGTGTATGTTCTCCCGGATGATTTTCATCGCGTCGTTTACAGTCAGCCTCTGTCCGCTGCTTACGGTGCGTCCGTCAATCACCACTGCGGGGGTCTGCATGATGTGGTCCTTGAGTATTGTCATCACGTCCTCCACGTGTTCCACGCTGATGGCGGGGTCGATGGACGCGGCGGCCTCGCGGACAGCCTCAAATGTGGCGTGGCAGGAGGCGCAACATGCGCCGTAGACCTTTATCTTCATAGCGCACATTCGAGTATGGCACGTGCGACAGTGCCGGTAACGTTCTTGCATTCACCGAGTTTCACTCCACGTTCGTTGAAGCGGCGTTCAATCTCCGCGATGGTCTCCTCGCCGATGTTGAGTTCGTGAAGCCTTGTTTTCAGCCCGAGGAGGCGGAAGAACTGTTCGGTCTTCTCTATGGCCTTGGTTATGCGTTCGCTCTCCGAACCTTCTGTGATGCCCCATACGCGCTCACCGTATTGCAGAATCTTCAGCTTTTTCTGTTCGCTCAGCACTGTCATTGTGGCAGGCAGCACGATGGCGAGGCTCTCGCCGTGGGTTACACCGTGGAGGGCGGTCAGTTCGTGGCCTATCATGTGAGTGGCCCAGTCCTGCGGAACGCCCATAGCGATGAAGCCGTTCAGCCCCATAGTGGCCGAGAGCATATACTGCGACATGAGGTCGTAGTTCTTGTGGTCTTCAGCTATGCCGGGGGCGATGTCAATGAGGTTCATCAGCAGCCCTTCCGCCCAGCGGTCCATGAGCGAGTTGATGCCCGTCGTCGTGAGGTACTGCTCCATGACGTGCACGAAAGTGTCCGCAATGCCGCAGGAGACCTGATATTCAGGTATGGAGTATGTCACTTCGGGGTCGAGGATGGAGAATTTCGGGTAGTAAGAGTAGAAGGCGAACTTCTCTTTTGTGGCGAGGTTTGAAATCACCGCGCCGCTGTTCATCTCGGAGCCGGTGGCGGGCATGGTCATGACCGAAGCGAACTGGACTCCGCTCTTGACCAGAGAGTTGTCCAATACGAGTTCCCAAGCGTCGCCGTCATATTTTATGCCGCAGGCGATGAGTTTTGTGCCGTCGAGGGTCGAACCGCCGCCGACAGCGAGAATGAAGTCTACATTTTCCCGCTTTCCAAGCTCTATGGCCTTGCGCAGGGTCTCCACTTTCGGGTTTGGCTCTATGCCCCAGAACTCAACCACATCATAGCCTTTAAGGGCATCTATGACCTGCTCATACACGCCGTTCTTCTTCACACTGCCGCCGCCGAACGTCAGCATCAGCTTTGTTCCGGCGGGTATCTCATCCTTGATTCTTGCGATAGTGCCCTTACCGAAAATAAGTTTCGTAGGGTTCTGAAACTCAAAGTTGTACATGGTGTTGTCCTCCTTAATTTTTATTGGGTTTTTAAGTCGTGTCAGAAACTCTGCATATCGCACAGCCGCTTGTAGTAGCCGTTGAGCGCGATAAGCTCATCGTGCCGTCCGCGCTCGACTATGCGTCCTTCGTGCATGACGCATATCTCGTCGGCCGACTTGATGGTAGAGAGGCGGTGGGCTATCACGATGGCCGTGCGGTTCTTCATCAGGTTCTCTATTGCCTTCTGCACCAGACGTTCGGACTCTGTGTCGAGGGCCGATGTCGCTTCGTCCAGTATCAGTATCGGCGGGTTTTTCATCACGGCGCGGGCTATGCTCACCCTCTGTCGCTGCCCGCCTGAGAGCTTGCTCCCCCGGTCGCCGATGTTGGTGTCGTAGCCGTGTTCCGTGGCCATTATAAACTCGTGGGCGTTGGCTATTTTAGCCGCCTGCTCCACGTCTTCTCTCGTGAACGGCCGTCCGTCCACGCCGAAGGTTATGTTGTTGTAAAAAGTGTCGTTGAACAGTATGGCCTCCTGATTGACATTGCCCATCAGTTCCCGGAGGTCGTGCAGGCGGAGGTCGCGCACGTCAGTGCCGTCAACAGTGATGCTGCCGCGCTGCACATCGTAGAAGCGTGGTATGAGGTCGACGAGAGTGGATTTTCCAGACCCGGACTGGCCGACGAGGGCAATGGTCTTCCCTTTCGGTATCTCGAGGCAGATGTCTTCAAGAATCCATTTCTCCTGATAACGGAACCACACGTGGTCGAGGCGGATGGAGTGGCGGAACTCGGTTATCGGCAGTGCGCCCTCCTTGTCGTGGAGCGGGTTTTCGGCCTTGAGTATCTCGTCGATGCGCTGGAGCGAGGCCATGCCCTTATGCACGCTGTAAGTGGCGCGTGAGAGGTCTTTGAACGGCTGTATGATGCTGTAGAAGATAACGAGGTAGTAGATGAACTCCGGCGCGGTGAGCGAGCCTTTTCCCTCGAGTATGAGGTAGCCGCCGTACCACAGCAGGATGGCCACTACGGCTGTGCCGAGAAACTCGCTGACCGGGTGGGCAAGGAAATAGCGCATGTGTACTACATTGAATGTCTTACGTATGCGCTCATTCAGGCGTGCGAACCTTTTGGTCAGCTTTCCTTCCGCATTGAACGCCTTGACAACCCTCAGACCGCCGAGGGTCTCCTCTATCTGTGAGAGCAGGTCGCCGGTCTGCTCCTGCCCTTTGAGTGAACGCTTTTTCAGTGTCTTGCCAATCAGGCCTATGAGGTAGCCGCTGAACGGCAGCAGTATGATGACGAACAGCGTCAGCCGCCAACTCATGGCGAAGAGTACGGTCATGTAGCCTATAATAAGCACGGGGTTCTTGAACAGCATCTCGAGCGAACTCATGATGGAGGCTTCAACCTCGGCCACGTCGTTGGTCATGCGCGAGAGAATGTCGCCCTTGCGCTCCTCGCTGTAATAACCTATGGGTAGGCTCACCATCTTGCGGTAAATCTGGTTGCGGATGTCGCGCAGCACGCCGGTGCGTATCGGGACGAGTGTGGCAGCCGCTGCGAAAGTCACACCCGCCTTGACGAATGTGGCGCAGACGAGGAACATGGCTATCCACATCAGCGCGGTAGTCGCGCCGTGTTCGGTTATCATCTGTTCGATGTAGTACATCGCGTTGTCCTTGACCGCGTTCACCCACTCCGTCAGCCCCGATGTTGTGGAGAGGTCGGTATAGCTGTGGGCCGACTCCGTCATCCCGAAGAGGATTTGCAGTATCGGTATAATCGTGCCGAACGATATGAGGTTGAACAACATGGCCAGCACGTTGAGCAGGAATGTCGCCACGATATATCCACGATATCCCGGCACGAACCTTTTCAGCAGTATCCAAATATTCTTCATCTATCCCAGTAGGGTTTCTATGTCCTGCCGCAGTAAGGCGGCGGGCTTTTCCGTTTCATATCAAAAACACTCCGGCAGGGCGGAGCATCTTATCTTGCATCGTCAGATACAAAGATAGCAATTTTCGCTGACAGCAGAAAGGCGCGGCGGGGAAAAAGGGCGGCTGCGGGCAAAAAAATGGCGGTGTGTCATAATTGCAAACTGCTGCGTTATTATCGGGATTCGGGCTAAGAAACCGTTTTGATTTTCCACAAACACAGTTTGCAGTCCAATCATATAAGGAGTAAAATATAAGTTTTCGTCTATGGATTGTGCGCCCCGCCGGCCATATTCCGCCCTCATGCCCTTGAAATAGCCCGCTATTACTGCGGACATGAGGACAGAATATGTCTAAACGGTGCATTACAATCCATATAGACGGTAAAATCAAAACAGTTTCTGAGTCATTTACTAAGGTAAACTCCTGTCGCCCTCACCCTCAATGCCTTGCATTTTATCAATTCTAACACACCTAAGGGGCTGCGCCAAAATTTACCATTTTGACACAGCCCCTGTAAGGTTCAGCGGAGGGGACTCCGCCGTCATTCGAACATATTCCTGATGTGCGAAAAGAAGTTCCTTGCCGTCGAGGCGTTCGGGCGGAAGTTCTTCGATTCGGCCATCTTCTCGAACATCTTCTTCTCGTCGGGCGAGATGTTCTCCGGGATGTATATGCCTATGTTCACGAGCAGGTCGCCCGTGCCGTAGCGGTTCACGTCGGGCAGTCCCTTGCCGCGCAGGCGCAGCACCTTGCCGGGCTGTGTACCCTTTTCTATCTTCACTTTCACTTTGCCGTCTATGGTCGGTATCTCTACCGCGCCGCCGAGTACGGCTGTCGGCAGGTCGAGCAACAGGTTGTAGACCAAATTGTTGCCATCGCGGATCAGTTCAGGGTTCTGCTCCTCCTCAATCACAACAAGCAGGTCACCGGGTACACCGCCGCGCCGTCCGGCATTGCCCTTGCCCTGTATGGATAGCTGCATCCCTTCGGCCACACCGGCGGGTATGCTGATGTTGATAATCTCCTCCTGACGGACCACGCCCTCGCCGTTGCAATAGGGGCATTTGTCCTTTATCACAGTGCCTTCGCCTCCGCAGGTAGGGCAGGTGGTCTGAGTCTGCATATTGCCGAGGAAAGTGCGCTGCACTTTTGTCACGTAGCCTGCACCTCCGCAGGTGGGGCAAGTGGATGTGCTGTGGGTGTCCTTGCCGCCCGTGCCGCCGCAGTGGGAGCAGGCGACGAACTTGTTCACCTTAATCTTTTTCTCACAGCCGTTGGCTATCTCCTTGAGCGTCAGTTTCACGCGGACGCGCAGGTCAGAGCCACGGTGTACGTGTGCCGCACGGCCTCCGCTGCGGCCGCTGAATCCGGAGAAGCCTCCGAATCCGGAGTGACCTCCGAATATGTCGCCGAACATGGAGAATATGTCGTCCATGTTCATGCCGCCGCCGGAAAATCCGCCCGCGCCGTTCATGCCGGCATGGCCGAACTGGTCGTAGCGTGCGCGCTTGTCCTTGTCGCTGAGCACTTCGTACGCCTCGGCTGCCTCCTTGAACTTTTCCTCGGCTACCTTATCGCCCGGGTTCTTGTCCGGGTGATACTGTATGGCCTTCTTGCGGTATGCCTTTTTTATCTCTTCGTCGGTCGCGTTCTTGTCCACGCCCAACACTTCATAGTAATCTCTCTTTTCCATAGCAAAATAACTCCTATAAGAACGGACTTTGAATCATGCGCGGCCACGTCATGCGCCGACAACAACCTTGGCGTGGCGAATCACCTTGTCATTCATCTTATACCCTTTGGTGGTGCAGTCGATTATCTTGTCCTTCATTTCCGGAGTGGGGGCGGGTATTGTGGTTATGGCCTCGTGCAGCTCTGTGTCGAAAGGCTTGGCCTCGGTCTCTATGACCTCCACGCCGTTCTTTTTCATCATGGTCATCACCTGATTGTATATCAGCTCCACGCCCTCGCGCACGGCGGCCACGTCGTCTGCCGTCTCCATGGTCTTCAACGCGCGCTCGAAGTTGTCAATGATGGGCAGGAACTCGGTTATGATGCGCTCACCGGCGTTCTTTATGAGGTCGGCCTTTTCGCGCATGGTGCGTTTGCGGTAGTTGTCGAAGTCGGCCATGAGGCGCAGGTGCGAGTCGTTGAGTTCGGCATAGCGTTTTTCCATGTCGTCCTGCTTTCCGGCGTTCTCCTCCGGGGTCTGTTCTTCCTTGTCCCCGCTCTCCTCCGTAGCCTGTTCCTCCTGCTTCTGCTCCTGTACCTCCGCGTCAGGCTGTTGAGTCTCCTTTGCCTTGTCCTCCGGCTTAGTCTCCTGATGTTTCTTGTTGTTCTTCATAATATATGTATGTTTATTTTTTCCGTTGTTGTCTATGTCGGCACTCTGCGGGCGGACGGCCTGCCGGTGTGCCGCTCTGCTGTCAGTCAAATATCTTGCCACAGGTAAATTTGTCACATTATGTCATGATGCTGACACGTTCCGCACTGCATTTTTGTCAGTAAAGGGCATGAAAAAGGAAACGGAGAGAAATTTGCTTCCTACTCCGTTTCCCTGATAGCAGTGATGACTTCAGTCGTCGTAGCCGAGTACCCTGAAGTCGTGGCTGAACGTGATTTCAAGGTGTATGTCGAGCTTGACCTCGTAGCCGGCGCGTTCCTTTTCGATGCAGGTGATTTTCGCCTCGGGGTGGTACTTCCCGATGTACGCGGTTATCTGCGGGGGAATGACAGTCGCGGGGATAGTGCCCATCCTGTTCTTGACCTCTTTCCATGAGCCGTTCCTGTCAAATTCTATCTTAGTCCCGTCAGTTAGAAACACGTCGTAGTCCACATATATATAGTCGTCCACATCCTCTTTGGCGAAGGCTACCGACTGCCCCTTGAAGTGCTCCGCTATGAAAGCGCGCGCCTTTTCTGGGAGCTGCGCCTCGTCAATCGGCCTGTCGGACCATGCGGCGAGGGGTATGAGCAGCATGGCAAATGCGAGGAGCGCCCGCCTGAGACAGAGGGGCAGCACTGTATTTCCGCATGTGCACTTCACCGGCGGAGAGGGTGTAAGACCGAAACCGTTCGTGAATTTTCCTATCAGCATAATATTATGTTTCCAATATGTCTATTGTGCCGGCATTTCCCTGTCGGGCGGCAGACTTCATTTCCAAATTACAAAGGTAGGGGCGAATTCTGAAAAGATTCTGAAATGACGGGGCGGGAGGCGCAGAATCCGAAAATCAGCACATTGCCTAATGGCCAATCGAGGCTGAAAGTCCGGCGTAACGGTATGGCCGGCCGTGGTTGAGGATGGCTTGAGAGTACGTGTTTCGAGTCCGGGAGATGGCGGGCGGACAGGGTGAAGGTACGTATTACATAAGGAGAAGGTACTTGGAAGGTAAGGCGAGAGTACGTGTTTTTAACCTAAAATAATATTGGCGACACGGATGCGTGATGCGAGTGCGCAGGGCGTGAATGTGCCGATAATCGCGGGCGGATGTGCGCCGCAGGAATTGCGGAGGGCGTAACATAGTTTCCAGAGCGCGCCAAAAAAGGCCGTGATAGTGTTAAACCCAAAACGGTCATTAGAACGTTTTGAGGACTATGCGAAAGCCAGTTTTCCACTAAGCGGCCTTTGATATGCAATAGAGGATTTTGAGTTCGG
>JADIMV010000113.1 GCA_017694515.1 Candidatus Aphodosoma intestinipullorum | reverse complement strand
ACCCATTTGTGCATGATGATTTATTTCCGTAACTTCGTGCCGGTTTCGCCGTAAGGCGCATAAAGGATAACACTATGTTGTATCTTGAACTGTTCTACGTATTCTTTAAGATAGGTCTCTTCGGATTCGGTGGCGGAGCGGCCATGATTTCGCTCATCCAGTTCGAACTCGTCGAGCATCACCAGTGGGTGAGCATTACGGAGTTCACAAACATGGTGGCCGTCTCACAGATTACGCCGGGGCCTATCGGCATCAACTGCGCCACGTATGCCGGCTATCTTGCGTCAGGCAATATCTTCGGGTCGGCAGTCGCAACGTTCGCCATCGTGCTGCCGTCATTCATCATCATGCTGATACTGGCAAAACTGATGTCGCGGTTCAAGGACAACCCATATGTAGAAAGCGTCATGAAATATCTCCGCCTTGTAGTCGTGGGACTTATTGCCGCAGCCGCGCTTTTGCTGGTTACGCCGGAAAGCTTTGGAGAAAACTGTGCCGACTGGCGTTCTTGGATTATATTCATTGCGGCCTTCGCGGCAACCAAGTGGCTGAAAATGCATCCGATACTGATGATATGTGTCGCAGCTGTAGTAGGTATCATAATCTATTAGCGGAATGTGGAGAGAACGCACACGACTGATGTTCGGCAATGAGGCTGTGGAGAGACTCGCGGCGGCGCATGTGCTTGTGGTCGGCGTGGGTGGCGTAGGTGCGTATGCCGCTGAGATGCTTGCCCGTGCGGGTGTGGGGGAACTGACTCTCGTTGACGGCGACATGGTGAGCCTCAGCAACATCAACCGCCAGCTTATCGCCATGCACTCCACTGTGGGGCGACGTAAGGTGGACCTGCTCGCCGAAAGGCTGACAGACATCAACCCCGGCATCAGACTGCACCCCCTCTGCGAATACATACATGACGACATCACCGCACGCCTGCTTGACACGGCGCACTACGACTTTGTAGCCGATGCGATAGACACGCTATCCCCGAAAGTCTATCTGCTCCACAGTGCATATATGCGCCGTATACCCACTGTGAGCAGCATGGGTTCCGGAGGCAAACTCGACCCGACGCAAGTGCGCATTGCTGACATTGCCGCAACGGAAGGCTGTCGCCTTGCCCGCGCAGTGCGCAAGCGGCTTCACCGTCTCGGGGTGGTCAGCGGCATCACGGCTGTCTACTCAGCAGAGCCTGTGGCCTCTGAGAGTATAATAGAGACCGATGGGGAGAGGAACAAACGTTCAAACACAGGAACTGTCTCATACATGCCTGCGGTATTCGGTTGCTGCATGGCAAGCCACATAATCAGACAATTGACTTCAAACACAAGGAACAATGATAACGGCAAGAGGGATAACGAAATGCTATGATGCGTTGACTGCGCTGAAAGGCATTGACATACATATCGACAAAGGGGAAGTGGTCTCCGTCATGGGGCCGAGCGGTGCAGGCAAGACCACACTGCTTCAGATAGTCGGCACACTTGAACGTCCGACTTCGGGGTCGCTGACCGTGGCTGGGACAGACCCTCTTTCTCTGAACGCTAAAGCATTGGCTGCATTCAGGAACAGGACAATCGGCTTCGTATTCCAGTTCCATCAGCTCCTGCCGGAATTCACCGCTGTAGAGAATGTGATGATGCCCGCACTGATAGGAGGTACAGATTTCCGGAGTGTGGAGCGCGAAGCCAAACGCCTGCTCTCCTATTTCGGCCTCGACAGCCGGATCGCGCATAAGCCGTCAGAACTGTCTGGCGGGGAAAAACAGCGCGTTGCCGTAGCACGCGCACTGATAAATCGCCCCTCTATCATTCTTGCCGACGAGCCGTCAGGCAGCCTCGACTCGAAAAACCGCACCGAACTCCACCGCCTCTTTTTCGACCTGCGCGATGAGTTCGGGCAGACCATATTGATTGTCACACACGACGAAAGCCTCGCGTGTATGTCGGACCGCACTGTGCGGATGAGCGACGGCATGATTGTCGGCTGACCGCAATGCTGCATCACCTGAATATCTCCGAGAGCAGGAGATACACCGCGCTTATGCCTGCAATGAAGAGCGCGACGACAAGGATGAGATGACGCTTCACCATAGCCTTCACCTTCATCTCTTTAAGCTGAGCCTCGTAGTATTCGAGCTTCTCATTGTCCGGATGGTGACGGCGCAACACCTCCAGCTGTTGCTCATATTTGGAAATTATCGCTCTCGCGTATGAGCGGCAATAACTGTTGCCCGCACTGTCAATATCCGAATGCGATATGTCGATAAGATAATCCAGCACAGTGTATATCTTGAGCGGCTCTACCGTGATGTTGATCGACTCCACATCGGCAATCTTCCTCTTGATAGTGTCTTTCGTGAGCTGGTTCTTCTCGTACTCTGACTTGTCAATCTCAGACTCGAACTCGCTTTGCGGCATCTGCTCCCCGCCCCTGCTGTCCGAAATGATGCGCTTCACCTCCTCTTTACACTCGGCAATAGTGCCTTTCATCGAATCAATGATTTTCATAGCGGTACAATTTTAAGGTGTGACTTCAAATGGCTGTTGTCGTCCGGCATATATCCGTGACTCAAATGCCATATACTGATGCAAACATAATGATTTTATTTCAATTTCTGCACGGCGGAAAAGTTAAATCCGCTCCACACACATAAATCTGATGCGTGGCACGGCGTTTTTAAATACGGATTGCACTAACTTTGTAAGAAATATGACAACCCAGTATGACTGATAAATTCACCCCGGAACAGCGGCACAGATGTATGTCGGCGATACACAGCAGGAACACAAAGCCTGAAATTATCGTCCGGAAATACCTGTTCGCACGGGGATTCAGATACCGGGTGAACGTCAGAAGCCTGCCGGGCACACCGGACATCGTGCTGAAAAAATACCGCTGCGTCATCTTCGTGAACGGATGCTTCTGGCATGGGCATGAGAACTGCACCCTCTATTCACTGCCCAAGACAAACAGCGATTTCTGGCGAAAGAAACTGGCGCGTAACCGTGAGCGCGATGCAGTGACTGCCGCACGCCTGCGCGGGATGGGATGGAATGTCGTACAGCTATGGGAGTGCCAGTTGAAACCGAAAGAGAGGGAAAAGACACTCGCGGAACTCGTTGCCACACTGGACTACCTGTTGAAAGGCAAACCGAGAAAGAAGAAAACATACGACTGTGACACAGAGACCTTCTCCTACGCCGCTGAACCATACGCCGAATACGGGGAATAGCCATTTGCATTGACATTCGGAACGTACATACATTAACCCGAATCGGTCATTAGACCGTTTTGGGATAAATAAGAGAGGAGGCAAAAGAACAAGTCTTTTGCCTCCTCTCTTATCCATGTATCCTTTCAAAGGATACTATGCTCCGAAGTTGTCGAACATAAGGTTCTCGCGCGGAACGCCGAGACTGTCGAGCATATTCTCCACGGCACGGCTCATCGGACCGGGGCCGCACATATAGTACTCTATGTCCTCGGGTGCTTCGTGATTCTTGAGGTATGTCTCGTAAATCACATTATGCACAAATCCCGGTGTATACTTCACTCCGGCAGCATCGGCTGCGGGGTCTGGACGGTCGAGTGCCAGATGGAACGAGAAATTCGGGAACTCTTTCTCCAGCTGGAGGAAATCCTCGAGATAGAACACCTCGTTGAGCGCACGCGCTCCGTAGAAATATGACATCTTGCGGTCTGTCGTGTGCAGAGTCTTCGTCATGTGCATGATCTGCGCACGGAGCGGAGCCATACCTGCACCGCCGCCTATCCACATCATCTCGTTCTTCGAGTCGAAAATCGGATGGAAGTCGCCATAAGGGCCGCTCATGATTACCTTGTCACCCGGCTTGAGCGTGAAAATGTAGGACGATGCTATACCCGGCATCACATCCATAAAGCCTCCGCCCTGTTCTTTCGGCTTGAAAGGCGGTGTTGCGATACGTACCGTCAGCATTATGCGGTCGCCCTCAGCCGGATAGTTGGCCATGGAGTAAGCGCGTATCGTCGGCTCAGTATTCTGACATTTGAGTCCGAACAGACCGAACTTCTCCCATGCCGGCAGATATGTGTCACCGATAAGGCTCTTGTCGATGTCCTTGTTATAGTCCATGCTGAATGTCGGTATCTTGATCTGCGCGTATGAGCCAGGTATGAAGTTCATGTGCTCACCTTCAGGCAGCGCGACAATGAACTCCTTGATGAATGTTGCAACGTTCTTGTTCGAAATCACCGTGCACTCCCACTCTTTCACACCGAGCACTGACTCTGGCACATTGATGGCCAGATCGCCTTTCACCTTCACCTGACAGCCGAGACGCCAGTGGTCTTTCACCTGCTTGCGCGTGAAGTGTACGGTCTCCGTAGGCAGAATCTCTCCACCGCCTTCGGTTACCTGACATTTGCACTGGCCGCAAGAACCCTTTCCGCCGCAGGCCGATGGAAGGAAGACCCCGGCGTTGGCCATTGCGTTGAGCAGTGAGCCGCCGGAAGCGATCTCCAGAGTCTTTTCACCGTTCATGGTTACTTTCACATTACCGCTCGCCACAAGATAGCGTTTTGCGACAAGCAGTATGACCACAAGCAGTATGACTACTATAAGGAAGACACAGAGGCTCGTGACCGTTACCATTGTATTTATCGCCAATAACATAATTCTTTCTCTTTAATTAGAAATTAGACAGTTAGATTTTAAGTCCAGAGAAGCACTGGAACGCCAGAGCCATTAGACCCACCGTTATAAATGCGATACCGAGACCTTTGAGTGGCGCGGGTATCTGCGAATATTCCATCTTCTCGCGTACAGCGGCAAACCCTACAATGGCAAGCATCCAACCGAGACCTGAACCGAGTGCGTAAAGCACTACGTCGACGAAACTCGTGACAGCTTTCGGGTCAGTCGGCTCGAGGCCGATACGCTGCTGCATGAACAGCGCGGCACCCATGATGGCACAGTTCACCGCTATCAGCGGCAGGAATATACCCAGTGAGGCATAGAGCGACGGGGAGAATTTCTCCACTACCATCTCCACCAACTGCGTTATGGCCGCTATGACAGCGATATAAAGAATGAAGCTGAGGTATGAGAGGTCAAGGTCAGCAAAGCTCTCGCCCATCCATGCGAGTGCACCGGCTCTGAGCACCTTGGTCTCCAGAAGATAGTTCACTGGGACTGTGATAAGCAGCACAAATGTGACGGCTACGCCCAGACCTACAGAAGTCTTCACGTTTTTCGACACAGCGAGGTATGAACACATACCGAGGAATGTGGCGAAAATCATATTGTCGACAAATATCGACCTTAGGAATAAACTAAATGCGTGATCCATATCAGTTTTCTGTTTTTATTTTATTCTTACTGTCCGGCAGTCCGCTCCGCCTACAGGCAGTGCGATGCCGGCCGACCGTCTATTATTGCTCTTGCAGGTCTTTGTTGATTGAACGGTGTACCCAAATGATGCAGGCCACGATGATGAGAGCCATAGACGGCATCATCATCATACCGTTGTTCACATAACCGGCCTCATAGAAACTTTGCGGTATAACGCGCAGTCCGAAGAGTGTGCCCGAACCGAAAAGCTCACGTATGAAAGCTATGATTATAAGCATGATGGCATAACCGATACCGTTGCCTATACCGTCGAGAAACGATGCCCACGGCTTGTTGCCCATGGCGAAAGCCTCAAGACGGCCCATGAGTATACAGTTGGTAATAATCAGTCCGATGTAGACGGACAACTGCACGCTGATGTCATACGAAAACGCTTTAAGGAACTCGCTCACCACTGTTACGAGCGCAGCGACCACAACAAGCTGTACAATGATGCGCACACTGTTAGGGATAGTGTTGCGGATAAGAGATATCACCACATTTGACATGGCCACTATAATGGTAACGGATAGACCCATCACTATCGCCGGTTTCAGCTGTGCAGTCACCGCGAGTGAGGAACAGATGCCAAGCACCTGTACTACAACAGGGTTATTTTTGCTCAATGGCCCGAGAAGGGCGTTTTTCAGTTCTTCGTTCATTTTCATAATTAGTTTCCTCCTTCCGTTTGAGGTTCAACGACTTCCGCCGCAGGTGCAGCATCTGCTACCGGCGCATTTGCCTGTCCGGCCTGTTTGAAGAATGCGGCGTAATTGCCGAGGCAGTTCCTGAGCATGGTCTCAACGCCTTTTGACGTGATAGTACCGCCCGATATGCCGTCTACAGTTTCTACTCCATCGGCTTTCGCACCCGGTTTCACTACAAGTAGCGACACAAACTCGCCGTTGTTCATAATGTGCTTGCCATGGAACTGGTTACGGAACTTCTCCGGCGACACGATGTCCGCTCCGAGACCCGGAGTCTCGCTCGCGTGGGAGAAGAATACGCCGTCCACCGTATTGCGGTCATTGTCCAGCGCGATATACCCCCAGATTGCGCCCCAGAGACCTACACCGTTCATCGGGATAATGTATTTCGTCTGTCCGTCAACCTCGGCAATGTAGAGAGGATACTCGTCGGCATCTTTCTCCGGCTTGTAGCCGAAGTCGGCATTCTTGTCGAGTGTCTTTACAGTCTCGCCCGCCTTGTTGAGCACGATGAACTCCTTGATATACTCGTTGTACATCGCCTCGGCGTCCTGCCCCGCGAGCTGGCTCTCTATAGCCGGCACGGAGCTGAGTATCTGCTTCATGGTGTCGAGACGGACATTCTTGTTCTGACGTTCCTTCAGGATGCCGGACACCACTGAGAGCAGCAGCGATACGATGACGATGATAACCGTCATATATATCAGCGTATAGCTGTTGCCGTTCGTGTTGACGCCCTTTTTCTTCTTGCCCTCGCCCGGTTCGGTTATCTCTTCGAATTCCGATGCGGGAGCCTGGCACACGGGACATACATCCGGAGCTTTGTCGCCCTCGTGTATGTATCCGCACACTTTACATCTAAATTTCTTTGTTGCCATATTGTGTGTTTGTATTTTTATTTACAATAGTCCTTATCGATATACTCTATACACCAGCATCATTTCTGCGGCACCCTCTTCAGGCGTTTCTTGATGTTGGACTGTACGACCATGTAGTCGAACAGACATCCGAAGATGTTCATGAGCAGGATGGCGAGCATCATACCCTCCGGGAAACCGGGATTGAGCACACGGATGATGATGGCCATAGCTCCTATAAGCAGTCCGTATATCCACTTGGCGCACTCCGTACGCGGCGATGTCACAGGGTCTGTAGCCATGAATACCGCACCGAAGGCGAATCCGCCGAGCACGAGGTGCATATACCATGGCATCTGCGCTGCTGCTGTGTCTGGGCCCCACAGGTTGAATATGAGAGCGGTGATTGCGCCGCCGGCGAACACGCTGAGCATGATTTTCCAGCTTGCCACGCCCGTGATGAGCAGAATGGCCGCACCTATGAGGATGGCGAGCGTCGAGGTCTCACCCACTGAACCGGGAATGAAACCGAGAAACGCGTCGCAGAACGAGATAGGCTGCCCCATGATATTATGCAGGAATCCGTCGGTGTACACAGTACCCTCTGGGGCTGTGGAGAGCTGTCCGAGCGGTGTCGCGCCGGAGAAGCCGTCTACGGCCTTGCCTCCGGCCCACCAGAATGCGTCACGGGTGCGTACCCACACTTGGTCTCCCGACATAGCCGTCGGATAGGCGAAGAAGAGGAATGCGCGTGTGATGAGTGCCACGTTGAACACGTTGTAGCCCGTGCCTCCGAACACCTCCTTGGCGAAAATGACGGCGAACGCCGTGGCTATGGCCACCATCCACAGCGGAGTGTCAACCGGCACGATGAGCGGTATGATGAAACCCGTCACGAGGAAACCCTCCTGTATCTCATGTCCTTTTATCTGCGCCACCGTGAACTCGATGCCGAGACCAACCACGTATGACACTATCAGTGTGGGGAGCACGGCAAGGAAGCCGAACCAGAACTGCATCCAGAAACCCGCCTCCTGACCGATGGCAAGGAAGTGCTGATAGCCGACGTTCCACATTCCGAAGAGCATGGCGGGAACGAGAGCCAGCACGACAGTGATCATTGTACGCTTCGAGTCAGTCACATCGTGTATGTGGACACCGCTCTTCGATGTCGTGTTCGGCACGAACAGGAATGTCTTGAACCCATCGTACACTGAGTGCAGTTTCGCGAGTTTGCCGCCTTCGGAGAAGGTCGGCTCTAACTTGTCGACGATGTTTTTTAAGAATCTCATATTTTAAATGTCTTATTGTTTAGATTGGAATTCGGGTTATTACTCAAGTTCTTTGCGCATATAGTCGAGAGCCTCGCGCACTATGCGCTGCGTCTCGATTTTCGATGTGCACACGAACTCGCACAGGGCGAAATCCTCAGGGGCAACCTCGTATGCGCCGAGCTGCTCCATGTGGTCGAGGTTGCGCGCTATCATGGCCTTCACAAGCTGCTCCGGCAGTATGTCCATCGGGAATACCCGGTCATATTCGCCGCTCATGATGAACGCACGTTCGCCTCCGCAGATGCGGGCATCGAAATCGTATGTCCTGTTTTTACAGAAAGCCTGTTGCAGTTTTGTCGCGAAAAGGCGTGTGCTTGAGAACTTCTTAAGGCGCGGCATCGCCCAGCCGAGCATCTCGTCAGTCTCATCGCCTTCGGCTATAACGGTCACCTGCGCCGCAAACGGCGACAGAGCGTCCTCCTCCGATGCGCGCAGGCCCGTGAGCGGGTTACCGTTGATGATGCGCAGATGCTCATCGCGGATGAGATTGTCGCGGCAGATGTCGCCTATCTTTGAACCGGCAAGCACTGTGACATACGCGGGGTCTTTGACCTTCGCGCCCGCCACTGCTATCTTGCGTGTTAGGTCAAGCTTGCCGCTATTTATATAACGTCCCATCATGGCCACATCCTGCACGTTCATGCTCCAAACATATTCTCCCTTGTTCACCGGGTCGAGGTGGTTCATCTGCACGCCGACGAGACCCGCCGGGTGTTTGCCGACAAACTCGTTCACCTCCACGTCCTTCATGTTGCGGAGCGCGGGGCTTGTCGCGGGCGATACTGAATAATAGACTTTCGCCACGCGTGAGAGTGCCGTCAGACCTGCTTGCAGGTTGGCCTCTTCGCCTTTGAGAATGAAGTTATAGTCCGGAGCTAACGGTGCGGAGTCGAACGCCGAGACGAATATGGCTTTCGGCATATTCGCAAGGTTTGCGACCACGTCATACGGACGCTGACGGATGAGCGCGCCGAATCCGGCGGCGAATATCGCTTCTGCCACCTCTTCTTTCTTGCCGCTTGTACTGATTTTAGGCAGATCTGCCTGTGTCTCCTGCCCGTTGGCCTTGACAGACACATAGAGCAGCTTACGGCGTTCGCCACGCGCCACGGCGGTGACCTCGCCGCTCACGGGCGACAGGATTTTCACCTCCGGATGGTTCTTGTCGTACAGCAGGACAGAACCCGCCTGCACGCTATCCCCCTCTTTTACCGCTACTTTAGGAGTGATTCCAACGAAATGGTCCGGCACGACCGCAATCTCTTGCGACGCTACTGCACCCGCGACCTTCTCGGCCGCCTTGCCCGGCATTTCAATGTTGAGTCCTTTTGATAGTTTGATTGTTCTCATACTATGTAGATATAATTGTAAAATTATCTGTTGCCATATACGCATAAACCATGACCGCATCAGCTCACTTCTGCCATACCAGAGGCTAATACGCTCTGCGACAAGTGATCCGATGGGTCAATGTTGTATTTACAATAAGGCGCGGCAAAGTTACGATTTTATTTTTGATAGCGGGAGTAATGCCCCCGCTTTTTTGCTGAAAAAATTCCCGGCTGCGGACTTCGCCCGTATATTGCCGCAGCACGGCGTGGTACGCTGAAGAGAAGATAGTTATATGAACGTCTGTCCGATATAACTTTCACACTCGCATTTCCGCATCCCCTTACGCACATTTTCACGATGTCCAATACACATTCGCCTCTCAAGCAACCACTCCCGGTGTGTCCGCGCCCTGTCTGTAACCTCTTGCAACACAAGGCATACCGTTACCCCCTCCTTAGCTCCCAGCTATCCCCTCCTTATCCTCTCCTTAGCAATTCGACATTCTTGCGCCAAATACGTGCAGAAACGTTCAAATCATAAACCCCATCACCACGATACTCATTATGCCCACTCTCCAAATCCCGCGCCCGCCCTTCTGTAACCGCAGGCTTGTACCGGACTCACATCATGTCTCATTGGCCGTCATCAGTCGAAGCGCATGGCCTCGGCGGGCGACACCTGTGAGGTGATATGCGTCGGGGCTACTGTCATAAGCAGCGCGGCAGCCGCCACACCGGCATTAAGCGCAAGCCACAGGAGCGGAGGAAGATGAACCGGTATGTATGACACATAGTACGACGCGGGGTCAAGGGGTATAATATGCCACTGCCACTGCACAAATATCAGTGCTATGCCCACGGCGTTGCCCCACGCCATGCCCTTGAACGTCAGAGCGGCGGCCTGCCAGAGGAATATGCGGCGTATAGGGCCGTCAGCCGCGCCCAGCGACTTGAGTATGCCTATCATCTGCCGCCGTTCGAGTATGATGATGAGCAGGCCGGAAATCATGCAGAAGCCGGAGACAAGGGTCATCAGCACAAGTATGACTATGGCGTTCGTGTCGAGCATGGCGAGCCAGTCGAACATGGCCGGCGCAATCTCCTGTATGCTCTCCACGCGGAAGAGCCGCCCCCCGTCGCTGAAACGGTTGCCCACGAGTGTATAGACCTCCCCGAGGGCGGCGGACAGTGCGGAAAAGTCCGTTGCAAGTAGTTCGACTGAGGAATATGTCTCCGGACTCCAGCCGTTGAGCGTCTGCACGAGTCGGCAGTCGGTCATGATGTAGAGCGCGTCATATTCGGAGAAAGAGGTCTCATAGATGCCCGCCACGCGCAGCTTCCTCGCGCGGAGCGAACCGCTCATGAAGTAGACTATGAAGTCATCGCCCACGTCCAGTTTCATGGCGCGGGCAATGGAGGAGGATACGACCGCCGCGTTTCCGCCTGATGCGCTGTCGTTCAGAGCAACACCCGCCTTCATGTTGTGCGCGAAGAAATCCCAGTCATAGCGGCTGTCCACACCTTTCAGCACCACGCCCTTGAACTCGCTCTCGGTCTTGATGACACCGGGTATTGAGGCTATCGGCTGAACACAGCGCACATGGGGCAGAGCCGCGAGCGACGCTATCAGCCCGCTGTCCGCCGTAATCTCCGTATGCTGCTCCGCCCCGAATGGATTGGAATAGGGCAGTATCTGGATGTGGCCGCCGAACCCTATTACCTGCGCACGCACTTCCCGCTTGAAGCCTGTTACGACTGCCACGGCTATGAGCATCACGGCAAGCCCCAGAGCCATGCCAGTGATGGCCACACGCACGGCTGGGCGCGACATACTCTCGCCCTCCGCACCGCTGCGGCGGTTCAGGCGCGAGGCTATGAAGCGTTCGTATGACGGCATCGGCTATCTCTTTTCCTGTTCAACGCCTTTCGACAGGCACTACGAAACGCGCCGTGAGCCTGTTGCGCTGCTCCACGAACACGGTGCGCTCACCTATAAGCTTGTCCACTATCTCTTTCGTATAGTGGCGTATGGTGATGAGCTCCACATCCGTGTTGTACAGCACCTCATACTCGTCATGCAGCTCCTCGACCATCTTCGAGAAGTTGACCTCATTGTAGTCCACGCACAGCGAGAAACTGATGGCCGAAGTCTGTACGAGGCTCGATTTGAGGCGGTACGAGGCCAGCACGGCGAATATCTTGCTGAGCCGCTCCTCGGCAATGAACGAGAAATCGCGCGGCGTGAGCGACAGCAGCACTTGGTTGTTCTTGTTGATGTAGATAGGCGGCAAGTCCAGCCGACCTGTAAACTCCTCGATGACCGACCCCGGCTCATCTGGACGCACAAACGACTTGACGTGCAGCGGTATCCTTTTGTTCTTCAGCGGCTTGACCGTCTTCGGGTGTATGACCGACGCGCCGCAGTACGACAGTTCTATGGCCTCCTTGTATGACAGCAGCGGGATGATTTTCACATCGTCATAGAGCTTCGGGTCAGCGTTCATCACGCCCGGCACATCTTTCCATATCGTGACTGACTCCGCATCGAGCAGATTGGCCAGTATGGCCGCCGAATAGTCGGACCCCTCGCGGCCTAATGTAGTGGTCTGGTTAGTCTCAGTCCCCGCGATGAAACCCTGCGTGACATATATCGCCTCCTCGGCAAAAGCCTTGCGGCAGAGCGTGCCGCTTATCTCCATATTGACATTCGCGTCTCTGTGGTTCGCGTCGGTGATTATGCAGCCGCGCACATCCACGAACCGCGCCCCGATGCCCTGCGTGTGCATATATGTGGCCACTATCGTCGTCGAGATAAGCTCCCCGAACGAGACGATGCGGTCATACTCATAGTCGTACGAAAGCGACGGCTTGTCTGCCAGTATCCTTCTCAGACGGTCATACAGCGGGCTGAGCGCGGCGTCTATCTCGGCGCGGTTGTCGCAGAACAGTTCCGCCACTATGTGTTCGTGGTAGTCGATGACCGCCTGCAATGCCCGCCCCGTGTCCGGCCTGTGGCTGAAAAAGCTGTTCGCCACAACCTCCAGCGCATTGGTCATCTTCCCCATCGCCGATATGACCACCACTAACTTACCCCTCTCGCGGGAAACTATTCCGCACAGGTTTCTCACTCCGTCGGCCGACTTCACCGACGCACCCCCGAACTTATATACCTTCATGACTTTATCCTTTTGATTTTCACGCGCCCTCTCTTAAGTGCACCGCACATCGTGTACAGATACAAAAGTAGTAAAACTTAGGCAATGGCACAACAATTTCCCGACACACCTCAGTCCTCGTCCTCCTTTCCCTCCTTGCCGCCCTTCAGCAAGCCGAAAGTCTTAAAAGTGGTTAAAAAGACGTACTCTCGCCGAAGACCCAAGCCAACTCCTCCGAAGACCCTCCGAACCCTCAGCCCCACATCCGCACAATCCCCAACACAATCCTCCCTCCTCCCTTGCCCATTTCCGGCAGTTGCCGTAACTTAGCGGCTCAAATAAACCGCAAGTCGAATGTAGTCCGCGTTTACTCGCGCCACATTGAGGTGAAACGTTTATTCTATACAACAGTTAAACGCATGAACAGAAAAACGCTATTGATACTCACTTTGTTATGCCTCTCGGCTGTCTCCATGCCCGGACAGAGCAACCGCACGAGGATAACGGAAATGCTTGACAGCTTGGGACGGCGGCCTGAATACCGCGCCATCGCGCCCTTCCGCCTCACGAGGCTCAACGCCAAGGACGGCATCTACCGCGTCTACGTGAGCGAGAACTTCAAATCCGTCCCTTTCCGCCCCGCTCTGGTAGACAGCTTGGAGCGGCACGTCGGCACAATCATCGCCTCCTCCTACCCCGGCCACCGCGTGGAAATCTACGCGGACAAGGAGAACATCCGCGACCTCATACCCAACTTCTACCGTCCCTCCTCACAGCGCGACCCCTCGCGCATGGCCGTCATCTCCCCCGCCCCCCAGCCGTTCGTCACGAACCTCTCACAGCCATATAGCGCAGAGAACGGGCTGAAAGACCGTAACATAGCCCTTTGGCAGAGCCACGGATGGTATTACGACCAGAGCCGCGACCGCTGGAGCTGGCAGCGTGCACGTATGTTCACCACAGTGGAGGACAAGTTCACCCTCTCTTTCGTCATCCCCTACCTCGTCCCGATGCTCGAACGCGCCGGGGCGAACGTCCTCATGCCCCGCGAAAGGGATATGCAGGTACACGAGGTGATTGTGGACAACGACACCTCCGACCGCTCTTCGTCTTACACGGAGAAAGGTACGGCGTTCTCCACAGGACAAGGTGCAGGCTTCGCACGCCGCCGTGAGATCTATACCGGGATGCAGAACCCCTTCGCCGAAGGCACATACCGCACGGTCCGTACATCGCCCGACGGCAACGCCTCGGTCACATGGACACCTGACATCCCCGCCGACGGATGGTACTGGGTCTCCGTTGCATACCGCACTGAAGAGCATAGCGTTGCCGATGCACGCTACACCGTGCGCCACACCGGCGGCGTGACGCGCTTCTCCGTCGACCAGAGGCGCGGAGGCGGCACATGGATATACCTCGGACAGTTCTATTTCCGGAAAGGCCTCAACCCTGAGACCGGTAGTGTGACGCTGACCAACATGAGCCGCTCCGGCGGCATTGTGACTGCCGATGCAGTGCGTTTCGGCGGAGGCATGGGCAATGTCGCACGCCGCCCCGCAGCCGATGACGAACTCGCCCGCGCAAAGGCGAAGCGGCCCGACAGTAACCCCAAGCTGCTCTCCCCATTCGCAAAAGAAGGATACATAACGAGTGGGCGGGCACGTTTCTGGGAAGGGGCTCGCTACTGGATGCAGTGGGCCGGCGTACCAGATTCGGTCTACAACTTCACCTGCGGGCTTGACGACTACACTGACGACTACGCCGCCCGCGGCCCGTGGGTGAACTGGCTGAACGGTAGTTCGGCCAACGCCCCCGACTCTGCCGGGCTGGCCATACCTATAGACATCGCGCTGGCGTTCCACAGCGACGCGGGCGTACATCCCGACACCGTGATAGGCACACTTTCCATATACAGCCTCACTCAGGACTCCAAGACCAAGGTGCGCCATTACCCCGACGGTCAAAGCCGTATCGCGACGCGCGACCTTGCCGACATAGTGCAGACAGCCGTGTGTGAGGACATCTCCCGCGCTTACAATACCGACTGGACACGCCGCTGGATGTGGGATAAGAGCTACAGCGAGACGCGCCGCCCCGATGTACCTGCGATGATACTGGAACTGCTCTCTCACCAGAACTACACCGATATGCAGTACGGTCTCGACCCGCGTTTCAAGTTTCTTGTCTCCAGAGCGGTCTATAAAGGCATCCTGCGCTTCGTCTCGTCGCGCTACGGCCTGCCCTACACGGTACAGCCCCTGCCTGTGGGCAGCTTTGCAGCCGAGTTTTGCGGCGGCGACTCGGTGCGTCTGCGCTGGCTGCCGACACCGGACACCCTCGAACAGACGGCCGCCCCCGACTCTTACATTATCTACACCCGCACCGGCGGCGGATGGGACAACGGGCTGGCTGTCAGCAGAACTACCGTAACTCTCCCCGTGGAACGCGACGTGCTGACATCGTACAAGGTCGTGGCCGTAAACAGCGGCGGCGCATCAATGGACAGCGAGGTGCTTAGCGTCTGCCGCAGCTCCGCATCGGACGAATGTGTATTGGTAATCAACGGGTTCAGCCGCGTGTCAGCACCGGAAGGAATGAAAGCGGACAGCCTCGTCGGCTTTCCGGAATGGGGAGAGCAGGGCGTGCCTGACCGCTGGGACATACAGTATTGCGGCGCACAATACGAATTTGACATGAGTAAGAAGTGGCTCTCTGACGACAATCCCGGATGGGGCGCAAGCGATGGCAACTATGAGACAATGTACGTGGCTGGCAACACTCACGACTACCCTGCCCTCCACGGCCGCGCCATCGCCGCTGCCGGGTTATCTTTCGTCTCTTGCAATGTCAGAGCATTGGAAGACAGTCTTATAACCATGGACGGTTACCGTGTGGCCGACCTCATCCTCGGAAAGCAGCGCAGTACCCCCGCCATGGGGAAGGGCAGCCGTTGTGGGTTCAAAACATTTTCGGTACATTTGCAGAATATTCTGTCAGACCATACGGCGCGTGGAGGTGCGCTACTCGTTAGTGGCGCATACGTTGCGTCCGACCTGTGGCAGGGACTTGAATCCACCGCTGCCGACAGGTGTTTCGCGGAAGACATACTGCACATCCGTCTCGGCTCTGAACGCGGCGCACGCCGGGGCGATGTGGTCACAGTGTACAACCCTGTGCATGGTTTTTCCGGTGAATACCGCTACGCTACGGAACGCAACGACACCGTCTACCATGTCGAGTCCGCCGATGCGCTCGAACCGGCTGACGGCGCGTTCGTCTGTATGCGCTATAAGGAGAACGGCAAAGGCGCAGCTGTGGTCTACGACGGCAAATGCCGCACCGTTGTATGCGGGTTTCCGATAGAGACCGTCGGTCCGGAGAGTGAGCGGACAGAACTGATGAGGCAGATGATGGAATTCCTTTGCGGCGTAAAGACCGAAGAGCAAGTAGCGTTTAATTTTTGAACTGCTACTTAATAATCACAAGACGATACACCGATTATCCTATGGGCAACATAAACTGTTTCATACCTGCGGAAAGCGCTGAGCAGTGCGCCGCGACGGCAAGTGCGCTGAGAACCTCGGCGGCGGTGAACGACATATACCTCATCGCTTCGCGCCCCATCGAAGTACCGGGATGCAAATGCATCACGGCAGACACATTCTCTGGCACGGATGCAGTCCGACAGATAGCCGCGATTAGCCGTTCTGCGGAATATGTGCTGATATATACGAAACAGACACCGCTCGAATGGGTGCAGCACGGTCTGGAACGTATGCACTCCGTGGCTGAGGCATCGCACTGCGGGCTGCTCTATTCTGATTACTATGAGACCGTGAACGGAGAGCGCAGGCAGCACCCCACGATAGACTACCAACTTGGCAGCGTGCGTGACGACTTCGACTTCGGCCCGGTATTAATGTATCGTGCAGACCTGTTGCGCCACGCAGTGGAGGAAATACGCGGTGACTACCGCTACGCCGGACTCTATGCGCTGCGCTTGGGCATAAGCCGCCACAGCAGCGTCATGCGCCTGAACGAATGCCTCTACCGCGTGGCTGAACACGACACACGCCGCAGCGGAGAGAAGCAGTTCGATTACGTAGACCCGCGCAACCGCGATGTACAGGTAGAAATGGAAAATGTTTGTACTGACCATCTGCGCCGCACAGGGGCATACCTTGCACCTGAGTTCGGAGAGATTGACATAGAACAGGGAGAGTTTCCTCTTGAAGCCTCTGTGATAATACCCGTGCGTAACCGTGCGCGGACCATAGAGGACGCCGTCCGTTCGGCATTGCGCCAGAAGACATCATTCCCCTTCAACGTCATAGTGATAGACAACCACTCGACTGACGGCACAACCGATATACTCAAAAGACTGTCGCATGAAGACAAACGTGTACTCCACATCGTACCGAAACGCACCGACCTCGGCATAGGCGGATGCTGGAACGAGGGCATTGACCGCCCCGAGTGCGGACGCTTCGCCGTACAGCTTGACTCGGACGACATATATCAGGACGAGCATACATTGCAGACCATTGTCGATGAGTTCCGCCGCCAGCGTTGTCCAATGGTAATAGGCTCATACACTATGACTGACGGGCAAATGCGCCCCATCGCCCCCGGCCTGATAGACCACCGCGAATGGACGGAGGAAAACGGACGCAACAACGCGCTGCGCATCAATGGACTCGGTGCGCCGAGAGCGTTCTACACTCCGCTCCTGAGGGAGATGCACCTCCCGGACACAAGCTACGGCGAGGACTATGCGATGGGGCTTGCCATAAGCCGCCGCTACAGGATAGGGCGCATATACACATCGCTCTACCTCTGCCGTCGTTGGGAAGGCAACTCCGATGCCGCCCTCGACATCACCCGCATCAACGCGAACAACGCCTACAAGGACAAGCTCCGCACCATAGAGATAATGGCTCGGATAAACATGAACCTCAGCAGTGAAAACAACAGACAAAAGATATAGCAACACAAAAATCTGATTATGGAAAAACGTATTATCGAGTGCGTCCCCAATTTCAGCGAGGGACGCGACATGGGGGTAATCAAGCAGATTACCGATGTCATAGAGAAGGTTGAGGGCATCAAGCTTCTCGATGTCGATCCGGGCGAGGCCACGAACCGCACAGTGGTGACATTCGTCGGCGAACCCGAAAACGTGATGGAGGCGGCTTTTCAGGCGGTCAGGAAAGCTGCAGAGCTGATAGATATGCGCCACCACCACGGTGCACATCCGCGCATGGGTGCGACTGACGTATGTCCGCTCGTACCTGTGGCAGGAGTGACCCTTGAAGAGTGCGCCGAATACGCCCGCAAGCTCGGCAAGCGCATCGGCGACGAACTCGGCGTGCCGGTATACGCATACGAGGCCGCCGCATTCACACCGGAAAGGAAAAACCTCGCCGTATGCCGCAAGGGTGAATACGAGGCTCTCAGCAAACGTTTCGGCGTGAAAGAGGAAAACCCGGACTTCGGCCCGTGCGAGTGGAACGAGAAGACAGCCCGCTCCGGCGCGACTGCTGTCGGCGCACGCGATTTCCTCATAGCCGTGAACTACAACCTCAACTCCACATCCACACGCCGCGCCAACGCCATAGCGTTCGATGTGCGCGAGAAAGGCCGCCCCATGCGCGAGGGAGGCTCGCCCGTAGGCAAGATAATGAAAGACGAGAACGGCCACGACATCATGATACCCGGCACGCTGAAAGGCACAAAAGCCATTGGCTGGTTCATAGACGAATACGGCATAGCGCAGGTATCGATGAACATCACCGACATCAAGGCTGCGCCGCTACACGTAGCGTTCGACGAAGTATGCCGCTGCGCCGCAAACCGTGGTGTGCGTGTCACCGGGACGGAGATAGTCGGCCTCGTGCCTAAATCGACCATCATCGAAGCTGGTAAATACTTCCTGCGCAAACAGCAGCGTTCCGTTGGTGTGTCCGAGGAGGAACTCATCAAGATAGCAGTCAAGTCGATGGGTCTGGATGACCTGAAACCGTTCGTCCCCGAGGAGAAAATCATCGAATACATGATTGAAGACAAGAACAAGAAACGCCTCATCGACCTCACCTGCAAGGGCTTTGCGGAAGAGACCGCAAGCGAGAGCCCCGCACCCGGAGGAGGTTCTATCTCCGCCTATATGGGTTCTCTGGCTGCCGCACTTGGCACGATGGTAGCCAACCTCTCAAGCCACAAGGCCGGATGGGATGCACGCTGGGAGTTCTTCTCCGAGTGGGCTGAGAAAGGTCAGGACATGATGCGCCATCTGCTTTGGCTGGTAGACGAGGATACCGAGGCATTCAACAAGATAATGGCCGTATTCGCCATGCCGAAAGGCACTGACGAGAAGAAGGCAGCCCGCGCCAAGGCAATGCAGGAGGCCACGCTCTATGCCACACAAGTGCCTCTGGAGACAATGAAAGCCTCTGTCGCCACATTCCCGCTTATCAAGGCTATGGCCGAAGAGGGCAACCCGAACTCTGTATCAGATGCCGGCGTAGGTGCACTCGCCGCACGCGCAGCCGTACTGGGCGCACACCTCAATGTGAAAA